>JAHQWF010000001.1 GCA_029856055.1 Candidatus Njordarchaeota archaeon
CTATATTGTTATGCTTATATTCATTTGTTTAAGAAAACTTAATAGCTTATCTAAGTTTCTTTTTATTGATTCTTTATTTATTAAACCAATTTTCTTTAGCTGCGCGGTTATAATATTATGTTTTAATATTTCTCGTAGCACTATTGTAGCGTATTGACCTTTGCCTAAAATGAATCGCAGATATAGATTTAATTTATTATTGGTCTCAATTAGCTTAATTTCACTAAACTTTGGGCTAAATAAGGCTGGTCGGCTGCCTCCTTTAATTGATAAAGGAGGGAATTGTTTATTCTTAAAGAGACCAATATTTATTTTTTCTTCTTCTAACACGGAACTAATTATGCTTAAAAGGGAATTGTTGGTTGTCTTTTCAATCATTTTGTATCCAACTAGAGGTATCATTTTTGTCTTGTCCATATCAAGCACTATGCCTCTATTTTCACAAATAAGTTTGCTAATGATTTTATTGAATATGTATCCCTGATAAGCCTCTATGAATATTCGTAATAAGAAGGAGGGAATACACTTAGTTACCTTTATCCAGTCTTCTTTGAGTCTTATGATGTTATGTAATATTTCACTTTCATACCTCATCACTTTCTTCGGTATTTCCTTAAGAGCTGATTTATAATCTCCTTCTAATATTCTACCTTTTGCGTTTAAGAGTTCGTCATCGTCTATTAAACTAGGTGCAGCTATATACGTTAGGATCGCATCCCTATATCTTCGCATGACGAAAAGTTTTCCAACTATATGGGTTATTGGCCTAACTATCCCGAATCGCTGGTATCCGAAGTAATTTGGGAGCTTTGCTTTCCGTAAAACATGCAATAACTCCTCTAAAACAGATTTATTTTCATATCCGATATCTCTAATCAGTATAGTAAATCTATTACCTTTGTGTTCGCCAATATGGATTCTCCGTAGCTCTCTTATAGGAGATGCTATATTTATATTGGCGGGTAAATTAAGAGTCATTAGTTTCTCTGGAGGAACACCCCATACTGCGACACGCTGTACTGTGACTGCATCCTTATCTTTATTTCCACTGTAGAAGAAATAGCTTAATGGAACATGTAATTTATCAGCTATAGTGATAATTGCGTCGAAGTTACTAATGCCTTTCTTTATGAGTATAAAATGTGTGAATAATCCCTCTAGTCCCGACGGTTTGAGTTTAGGTTTTTTTAATTCCAATACGGTGCCATCTGGCAAAATTTCTTCAACGATGAAATCTTCATAGCGCTCACGTATTTTACCCTTTATTGCAGGGAAATCGGTTATCCAACAATTTAATCCTACTAATTTATCTACTATAGATACATCTTCTAACATTTTTATTCACAATAATTTTAAGTGTCCCGTGATTTTATCTAATATGTCTTCTGGAGCAGGCCCAATTCCCACACATGTTATGGTGTCTGGGGGAAGTACTGTCAAACCAGCATCTCTAATTAATGCTACGGGTAACTTAATCTGTTTTGCTTTATTATATATTTCCAATAATTCTTTGAGGTCATTCACTTTAAGAACTATTTTCTTCTGGCTCTGCTCTAACCACTCCTCAGCCCATTGAGGGTGTCTGCGCCTAGTCTCTAAAAAAGCCGTTAGCGAGGCATGTGCGACTTGAACACATAGTTTTCCTTTAGGCAAAGCTAAATCTTTTCTAACTAATATAACCTGTTTAAAAGTACTGTAGGTCATCTTAACCACTAGGTGTCACTATGATTATCGGTTCACTAAATAAGGATTTTCAAAGATACTATATTAAGTATCTTTTTACAGAAATCGATATAATTCCTCTTGAGGATCTCGAAATTAAATTACTTTCGGGTAACATACGTTTAATTGCTAGCGAGGAATCTAAAGTTCCACGATGGTTAGCATACATTTTAGTGCGTCATAATAAGGCTAAAATAAAAATGGAGGATGATCCAAGAGAGCTAATAGGTAGGCTAACATACTATTCGTTTAGAGAGCGTGAGGGGAGTCCATTAACATCTATTGAGAAGGATCTATTCTTTAAATTGAAAGAATACATGCAAAGGCTTGATGATGAGGCCAAGAAGAGAGTAAGTGATATACTGGAGAATTTTGTTAAAATTAGGTTACCGAAAATCCTCAGACGCGCTTTAACGACGGGATACGAGCGAGGAGTATTATTTTGGGAAGACATACTTGCTATGTACATACGAAAGCTTAGTGATAAATGGCTGGAGGCTCTCACTAAAAGTGAATTAACAGTTTAGTTAGATATCTAGCTATTTTTTAAATATCTTTACTTTTTCTTTCAATTTAGACAACTTTTCTGTATCTTAATTAAAAATGTACTTTTTTGTTTTATTGCCATTTATATTTCTTTTTTTAGTATACTATTTTGAAAATAAAATTCTTTATTCTGTGCGGGGTAATGATATGATAAGAAGACATTTAGAAGATGGATTATTAGCATCCAAAACTAATGATAATAGAGGTGTGTCATTAGAGATCTATAGGCTATACACGTTTAGATCGAAGAATTTTCTTAAAGAACTATTAATAGCGTTGGATGAAAATATAACAGGATGGATGCATGTAGTAGATGAAGCAGCTAGGTTTTCTATGCAATTGATGTATTTAAAACGCGGTATGGGGGCTACACTAGGTGAAATCACTTTATCCGCGTTCTGGCATATCCTTCAAACCAGAGGTATTAACAAGTTTAGTATTAACAGATTGATAAAAATTTCTCGTGAGAAGCTTAAGAAGAGGATTCTTTATAGGAGGGTGCTTAAGATCTTATCTCATATTAGATTAATGGAGTTAAATTTCAGTATTTATCGAGAAGTAGTAAATATTATCCTAACAACTATTCCAAAGCTAATTAATGATAAAACTGTTATTGATAAATATAGAGCGAGAAATAAATCAGCTGAGCTATTTTGCTATGTTGAAGATCTTAGAAGAGTAGCTATTAAGATTGCCAATGAAATACCTCAAAATACCATTTCTGGGAAATCTAGGCGGGTCATAGCTGCTATCTGCATTTATGTGGCGGATAAAATTCTATCGAAAGAGTACGGAATTAAACCCATTTTATCTGCCAAGTTACTTGAGAACTATCTTGGAGTCAGCCAATTCACAATTCTTCGAAGATACAAAAATATTTACAAAACGCTCATAGATACGGGAATGCTAGATGAGCAGAGAATTGAGTCATTATAGGGTTTTAATTTTCTCTATACATATCATAGAAGTAAGTGATGGTGACAAGTACTTACGTATTCATTTAGATCCAGTGTTACGGAAAATTGCTAGTAGACTTTATATGTTACTTAGTGAGAAAATAATTATGAGGGTTCCCTCTTATTTGCTTGATTTTAATTCAGTGGTAAGGATATTAAAAGAGGCTTACAAGAAGAATCTAACTGATCTGCAAAAGAAAGATAATCTTACTCCTACTTTTAAGGTAAATGAAAAAGTTAGGGAGGATCTAGCAACCTACCTCGCATATAAGACAATAGGGTTAGACGTTATTTTACCCTTATTATTTGATGATAAAATTAACGAAATTTATATTGACGAACCAATTAAGCCTATATATGTTGATCATAGCGAATTTGGTAGGCTTAAAACAGACATTATATTACCAAAACGGGAACTTGACAAACTTATTTATATATCCAAGTTAGAAGGCAAAACAATTGTCTCTGAAGAGACGCCTTCTCTTAAAACAGAAATTAGATCAGATGACTTTATTGTGAGAATTTCAATTGATTTTTCTCCATTAACAGCGGTGTCTGCATCGCTATCAATTAGAAAAATCAATAAGAACATGGTATCTTCCTCCATCTTTACGAGGAAGATAGATCAACTAAAGAAATTTTTATGCATCCTATATTTGCTAGCTTTAAGGACTAATATTGTATTGGTAGGAGAACCGGGTTCCGGGAAGACTACGTTAGCTTCTCTCATGCTTAAATATATGCCTAGTTACTGGAGGGTCATTGTGATAGAGGATGTGAGAGAGATAATATTGCCAGATGGACTACCAAAAAATGTGGTTAGAATTAGAGTAAATCCCATCGAAGCTAATAGGAGATATAAGAAAGAAGATGAGATCACAAAGTTATTGCACAGATCCCCAGACTACTTCATTATTGGTGAATTACAAAGTAGAAGTGATAATGAGGCTTATTTTCATGCCCTGTCTATGGGGCTAAAGGGAATTGCTACCATACATGCTAGTAATATAGCAGAGCTAATAAACAGATGGTCTAGAATATACAATATTGATAGGTCAAGAATTAACCAAATTGATGCAATAGTTTTAATGAGGAAAAAAGTTGCGAAAGACAAGATTTACAGAGGAATCGATAAGATCTATCTGGTTAAGAATGAATTTACCCCATCTATATTTAATCCATCAAGTAATGTCAATAATCATTGGGATATGACAACAAGTCTTAATATCAATGGTGTATCTATTCTGGATCTAGAAAAAGTGATCGAATATTTGCCATCCCAAGAATCTATTGCCATTCCATTGTACGTAGTATTAAGTAAGAAGTATTTAAATAAAGTAAATAAAAACGACATGGAGATACTTCAGGAACACATGAGCAAGAAAATATCATTGATTTACTCAATGCTCCGAAGAGATGACAAAAATGATTTTTCGAAGGACATAATTCTTGCAATTGAAGAAATGAATAATATTTTGCCATAACTTTTCAAGCGCTCTGTATATAATTTGTTTTACTTTTCATCTCTGTGTTTTTAGGTAGAGAACGAGATGGTTCTCCTTCCACTTTCTTTTCCTAGAAGGATTTCATCAAGAGATGTTCGAAGGAGAATGTCCCATATATAGTAGCGTCCACTATTATACCAAGATATTTTACCGTTGCTCCTCTTGGTTTACGTAGTTTCATTGGACTTGTTTTAAATTATTTTTTAAGTTTTTGAGATGAATATGTGTATTAGTTGTCTTTAAGTTACTCAACGCTACTTAATCACTACAAACAGGAAACATGGCTTCAGCGTATCTAACTAGCTATTTTTAATAAATCACCATTACATTTTAGATAGATTAGTTATCATAATGGAACTTTTAATAAATTTTTAGATAGGTTAAACTAAGTGATGAGCTAAGAATCTTTAGCATTATCTGTTCCCTATTGTAATTTAATTAAGTGATAGTAAATGACTATTATGCAGAAGATCCATAGGCATCGCGTAAAAGACATCGAGAAAATACTCTTAAGTGTTGGAAGGAACATGGATCCATCCGCGCTAATGCTTCTTTTAAATCTTAGATATGGAAGGAAAGAAAGTGATTTTCTTTCGATATGTAAGAGTATTTCTAATCTTTGTGATGAGAGAAATATAGATGTAGTAACTGTGGATGTTGTTTTTGAAGCCTTGAGAAATAAGTATGGTAGAGTTATCATCAATAATAGAAGCAAGAAAAATGAGGTAACGAGCGATAAGCCGCAAGCAGCTTATATCAGTGCTACATTAAGAGATTACATTAGTACAAAAGAATCAGATCTTGTGAAAGAAGGGAAGCCTGAGTTTAGAGAAGTAAAAAAAGAATTAATTGAAGAACAAAAAAATATGATGGATATTTATTCCAAAGAGGAATCTTCTAGTAAGCGCGTACTAGATCTGTCTGTAAGTAATGTAGGGGGGTTGAAATATAAAAAAACCAGATTGGAGATAATTAGGACGCCCGAGCAAGTTTATATTGATGATACGGCGGAAGCGTTTCGAAATTACTTTGTAGATAGATATCTCCGTATAAAGAAAATTTTATTGAAAAAAGGTTTAAGCAACATAATCACAACAAGAAGCATTAAAAGTGCGAAAAGAGGGGACCATTTAATTTTAATTGTTAGGGAGAAATATAAGAGTCGGGGAGGAGCAGGAATAATTGTTGGAGAGGATTTAGAGGGAGAAACTACGCTAGTTGTTCCCTTAGAAGGCAATTTGGCTCTGAAATTCAAACATATCTTCTTGGATACTGTTCTAGCTTTTAGAATATCGAGAGTCTTAAATCAATATTGCATGATAGATGATATTATTTTCCCTGAAATACCACGTATCAGAGAAAGGCATCATGCTAATGATAACATCAAAGTAGCTATAATAGGAGATTTGCATATAGGAAGTAAAGTTTTCTTAAAAAATCAGTTTGAGAACTTTATTTCTTTCTTGAGTGGTAAGCATCATGATAGGGATATGAGGGAGCTAGCTACAGAAATTAGATTCGTGATAATAAATGGAGATATCGTTGATGGAGTGGGTGTGTACCCAGAACAAAAGAAAGAGCTTGAGATCGTAGATATCTATAAGCAATATGAGATAGCAGCAGACTACATATCACAATTACCAGAAGACAAAGAGGTGATTATTCTGCCAGGTAATCATGATGCAGCCGGTAAATTTATTCCTCAACCCCCGATTCCTAGAGAAGTAGCTGAAGATTTATACAAGCTAAGTAATGTCAAAATGTTAGGTAACCCCTCATTAATCCGGATAGAGAATGTCAATGTTCTTATATACCATGGTTATGGACTAGAACACATAGCTGCTTATATGGGGTTGGGATTAGATGAGCCAACGAAGGTTTTAATAGAACTATTGCGTAGTAGGCATTTAATGCCTCAGTGGGGGAAAATCCCGATAGCTCCTATAATCCCAGATCATTTATGTATAGATGATATACCAGATATACTGGTTACATCGCATCTACACATAGCAGATATCAGAATTACTGCTGGCGGTATATTATTGGTTTCCACGGGAGCGTTTCAAGGTTTAACTACTTGGCAAAAACAATTGGGTATTTCGCCTACGGTAGGTGTTGTGCCCATAGTAGACTTAAAAAACTATAGAACTATAGTTTTAAATTGTAATGGAGAGGAGTGCTCAATAATTGATCGGGAAAAGAAATATTAAGACTTAATTTTCTGTTTAGTATACTGTGAGTATCATGAGTCGCATTATAATTTCTAGGACAAAAAACGGAATATTGATCAAATATAATAATAAGAGAGTGCTGATAGATCCAGATGGGGTTAATAGGATACCTTATGAACCGAATTTCATATTAATATCTCATGCTCACGCGGATCATGTAAGGGGGTTAAGACATGTTTATAAAAAGGGGACAAAAGTTGTGCTGGCTAAAGAAACTTACTGGCTGCTAAAATCCCTAGGATATAAATTTTATGATGAAGACTTAATATTTGTTAAGCCAGGTGACAGTTTAAGTCTGGACGGCATATCCATAACTGTTTATAATGCTGGGCACATTCTAGGATCCTGTATGTTTGCGCTTGATTTGTCTAGAGTTAGGATAGGCTACACAGGAGACTTCAACTTCGAGGATACTGTCGTGACCCGAAAAGCAGATGTTATAGACGCGGATTTATTATTAATAGATGCGACTTATGGGCATCCCTTATTTAGTTTCCCTCCACGAAACATTTTATATAAACTAATAAGAGAGAAGCTAAGAGAAATATTTGATTCTGGATTAATACCGTCTCTCCATGGATATGCCTTAGGTAAAGGGCAGGAATTAACGAGAATTGCTTATGACTTCGTGGGGGGGATTGTCTCAGTTACTGGAACGATAGCTAAATTTAATCGAATTTTCGAGGAGTTCAATAAGGTTAGTTTAGGGAACTACGTGATTGGAGCTAGGGGCGATGTTTTTGTTAAGGATTTCCGAGAAATAAGACGAACTAATGGTGAACGTTTTAAGAAGATTGTTTTTTCGGGATGGGTAATTAAATTTAATAAGAGAGGTTTCCCCTTATCATCTCACAGTGGCTTCACTAAGATCATTGATTATATTTATAAAGCAGATCCAGACTTTGTTATACCATTATACAGTAATGCGGCTTTTTTAGCACGTCTAATAAATAGAGAATTTGGGATCAAGGCAGATTTTTTTGATGACGAGGTAAAATCGAAAGACATTATATATAACGTGTCTTTGAGAGGATTAAATTCATCTCACTAGTTATCTTGTAGCTTTGAATAATATGGTGCTGTCACACATACAGAAAAAATTAAAATAACTTAATCAAATATATCTCTCAATTAAATTAATGGAACTAGAGGGGCCGTAGTCTAGTGGTAGGACGCCCGGCTGACATATCTAAAATACAGATACCGGGAGGTCGGCGGTTCGATTCCGCCCGGCCCCACCACTATTAACATAGAGGTTTTATTCGCTTTTCTATAGGTGTTAGGTTTAAATAATTTTTTTCTAATACCTTTAACTCCGTATCTCTGATGGTAGAAGAAATATAATATTTATTTCTCGATGAGTAGCTCGTAATTGATAGATATTTAAAAAGTCAGGACGGGATTATCATGGTTGCTTTTGGTAAGCGAAAAAGAATTGAAATTAAATCAGATAAAATCGAGATAGGTCCGCCTAGATTAACAATATATGAGACCGCGAGAATAATAGGGGCTCGTGCAGCACAAATAGCAAATGGTGCACCAATATTGATTTCATTAATCGAATTAAAGGGCTCTAAATTAAATGAAATCGACATAGCCAAGAAGGAACTAGAGAAAGGTGTATTACCAATCACTGTTCAGAGATGGTTGCCAGATGGTAGGTATCAAAATATACCCATACAGTGGTTAAGCTACTCTGAAGGAATCTAATTTTTTAAAAAGCGTTTGAGAATGCGATTTCTCTGTTAACTAGATGTATTTTCTTGAATTAGATTAACTCACATAGACACGTTCTACATCCTCAGTTAGCCAATAGATAGCTAAGTCAAGATCCTCTTCTTCATCACCTATTATCTCGATCTTTATGGGACCTAGAGGACTTTCGTATTGCGATTCGCACACAACTATACGATCGGCATAGGCAGCTTGCTTGTTTAAGAGGATATATGAAGTTGTTTCACGCTTATTCCGAAAGAGTATAATTCTAACAAGCGGTTGAATTTGTTTAATCAATATTTTCTGTTTTAAATAACTGAGTAGATTTAATTCTCCATTAACTATTGCGACTTTCTTGGCATCTTTATCAACTATTTCAATAGCGATTTTTTCTTGGTTACCTATCAAGTTTTTTATGGCCCTAACCACTTTCTCCTCACTTTCTGTTGGATTAATATCCGCAGTTATTCTAATGCGTATTCCCATTCTTATTAACCTTCGATATAATATTCCTAATGAATGATAAGCATTCATTAAAAAACTCGTCGTAGGACTTATCTTTATTGACAAGTATTTCATCAGCGAGTGCAATGACTTCTCCAACGCCAAATTTTAACTCTCTTCGATCTCTCTCTATTAATTTGGCTATGTTTAGTGTATCATCTTCTCTCCCTCTTTTTAATAACCTCTCATATCGAGTACGTGGGGGAGCATGTATGGCTACAAGTATGAAAACGTCAAAAAACCGCCTAAAGTAGTCTATTTCCTCGGGAGATCTTATTCCCTCAATTACAACTATGTTATCATGTATCTGCTTTCTCTCTATATCTTTCTTAATCAATTCAATTACTTTCTTAGCTATAATTCCACGACCATATTTCTTTCTTAATTCCACGGCTATTTTCCCAACATTTTCGTATGTTAGTTTTAGGCCTCGTTTTTTTGTTTCTTGGAATACTATGTCACCCATTTTAATTACTCTTATTCCTAGTTTTCTCGCAGCGCTTGAGAATACAGATTTACCAGATCCCGGTAGTCCAGTCACACCGATACCTATCAATTAAGACGCCTCACTAGATAAAAAGAGTAAAAATTATGCTTCGTATTGAGCAAATGCTATTAAATACTAAAAATGGAATGGCATGCTAAGTTACAGTCTGTGAACGGGTATTCTGATTTCCTCTCTCATCGTTTCCTCCAATTTCTTGTTTTTGATCTCTTCTAGGACTGTTGAGTCGTCAGCACCGCGCGGTATATCTATTCTGAAATTTAAAGGTATTAAATGATCAATATTCATTCTGCGCCTCTTTACCCCATTGAGTTCTTTTGGACCAGTTATCAAAACAAAGTTTTCGTCGATTATATCTACTACTACAGCTTTTTTACCCGCTCTTCTTCCTCTAAGGATTACAACTAATCTGCCTACATCGATCAGTTTAGCCATGCTTTATCACCATCTCTCAATATTTTAACTAACTCATTTGCCAAGCAAACACTTAGATTTACAGATTCTTCTTTAGATAATTTAGATGTATTTATTACCAGATGGAAATCCTTTGGATTCCATAAATCTACATTATACAATTGTTTAAATCTTTTTCTTTCACCATTATCTCTAAGTTCTATCTCCATTTTTGCTTCCTGATATGATATTTTCTCTCTTTGCATTAATCTTAGTATTCTATCATGTTTCTTAGCAATTATTAGGAGTTTTATTGGCTTAAGGTCCTCGATCATTTTGTAAGCTAATTGCGAATCTAATACTATGTTATCTTTCTTTGCCTCTGTTTTAACTAATTCATCTATCATTATATCTATTTCTGGATGCTTTGCCACGTATTCAGTGAACTCTATTATATTCATATTCCTTTCTTTAGCTAAAGTTCTGAATATGTTCCCAGCAGAGAGGTATCTTAGCCCCAGCTCTCTGGCTATTTTTTTAGCAATGGTTGTCTTACCAGCTCCGTGAGGGCCGCTAATAGCTATTATTACCACGGCTAAACCCCTAGTATTTCCTCCTTGATGTTCGGGGCATAACGACTAATTATTGCTAATGTCAGCTCTTTTTTAAGGCATTCTGCGCATAAATAGCCTCCATATGGTCTCCCGGGCCTTTTACTAGATTTAGGTATATTTCTTGTGTCTCGAGGGACGCCAAATAGTGGTTTTCCACACATTGCACATTTATGCCAGTTTTTATTGCGTTTTTCATAATGCACAATGTGGCGCCCCCCAGGTGTTCTTTTTTGGATTTTTCTAAGTGATCTGGTTCGATGTCTTGGTCTAGGCATACTAATCCCTTTTTACTTAGTCTTTTTGGCCATGTCTAGATATAGGTCGTTATTTATGAATTCTAACTTAACAAGTCTTCATAAAAGATTATAAAAATTCTGATTTTTGTTCAAGATATTTGAGTTAGTATTTCTAAATCAAGATGATCTACATATTTCTAGGAAGGTCTGTAACCTAATAACTTTAAGAGAGCATTTATGATTGAGGATATTACAATAGACGTAAGTATATACCATGCGAATGCTGATATCCCTGAGATAAATTCTCCTTTGTATTCTATGTAATTCGATGGACCAAGGTATAAAGGACCTAACCATTCGATGGGGAGCTTAAATGGTAATGCTAATACAGTAGAGAGACCATACGCCCCAATTATTATGTAATAAACTACGAAGAATAGTAAGAATGTTATCATCATTGGTTTAAATGATTCGCTAGCTACTTCTAGTCGTAGTTTATCTATTATCTCCTTTTCTTTCTGAACCTCACTAATTAATCTAGGGTTTCCTGATTTCATAGCGTTTTTGTATTTTTGTTGCCATTTTTTTATTCTAGCATTATATCGCTTTAACTTGTCTATGTCTGTCACAACTACTTGTACAACGAAATAAATTATGGCTAACATCAACGATACGAATAGTATAAACAAGGCAGATACAGGAGGGGTACCAAATGAACTTCTTATCCAGCTAAATATATCGAATTGCATCTTGAATCAACTTATCTGAATAAAAGTTAAGGTTTTAGATATAATTATGCTCACTAACGGGAGGGCTAAAAATAATAACTCTATCTTCTTCTTTTGGGTTGCCCCCAACGTAAGCCCAATACGAATCTCTTATAGTAGTTTTCCCGATTTCTAGTTCGGGGAGGCGGGCTTCTTCTTTCCTTGGGAGTTAATCCAAGTGCTTTCATGGCCTCTAATGTGGCTCTACGTACTTTTCCAGCCTTATCTAATGATCCATGAGTCATATTCAGCACCACACAATGAGATACTTACTCGAATTACTATTTTGGTTATATAATATAAATTTAGCGAGACTTTTTATTTTTAATTATATGTTCTAAAAATCTTAAAATAAAACGAAACTTTAAATTTTTTAGTAATGATATAGATTTAACTTTAAGGCTAAATAAACTGTGTGAAAATCTATGTCAACTACTAAAATGAAGAGTAAACGAGATACTGAGCAAGTTATGGAGACAGAGAAGGAGTGGAAGCAGAAGGTCCTGCACCAACTTATGTCATTACCTGGTATTGGAAGGAGCATTGCGCTAAAACTGTTCGATGCGGGTTATACTTCAATTAGATTAATTGCTGTTACGTCTCCTAGGGTATTAGCTGAAGAGGCTAATATTGGTGAAAAGACCGCTGAAAAAATTGTCAGTACTGCAAGAGAGATGATAGGATTAGAATTTGCTACTGCTAGAGAATTTCTCAATAGAAGAAAGGATGTAAAGCATATCACTACGGGATCTTTTTCTCTCGACGAATTATTGGGGGGCGGAGTTGAAACTCAGGGGATTACTGAGTTTTATGGAGAGTATAGAACGGGAAAAACGCAGATCTGTCATACATTAGCTGTCACTGTTCAGTTACCATTTGAAAAAGGAGGATTGAGCGCACGGGCATTATATATAGATACAGAGGGGACGTTTAGGCCAGAGAGGATAATTCCTATAGCAAAGAGGTTTGGGTTAGATCCAGAGGAGGTACTAGATAATATAATTGTTGCTAGAGCTTTCTCATCAGACCACCAAATAGAGATCGTTAGAAAGATAAAGAAATACATTCAGCTCCAGAACATAGGGTTAATTGTAGTTGATTCTTTGACAAATCACTTTAGAGCAGAGTATGTTGGGATAGATACACTTGCAGTACGGCAGCAGAAACTAAATGTACATCTACATGATTTACAAAGGATTGCTTTTGCTTTTAACATAGCGGTAGTAGTTACAAATCAGGTGGTTACAAACCCAGCGACCTTTTATGGTAGCCCAATAAGCGCAATAGGAGGGCACATCCTAGCACATAATGTTACTACAAGAATATCTCTAAGAAAAGGAAAGGGAACAAAAAGAATTGCAAAGTTGGAGGACAGTCCGTATTTACCAGAGAGCGAGGCGGTTTTCGAGATTAGCGATGAGGGAATAAAAGATTCCGAATTAGAAGATTAGCTTGCTATGAAAGATTTTGTTTTCTCTTTACATAATCTAAAATACGTTCTGCAATTCTTGTTCCAATGCCCGGAATTTTAGTTAATTTAGATAAATCAGCTTTTGAAAGGTCATGAAGGCTTCTAAAGCCATGTCTTGCTAGTATTCTAGCTCTAACTCTTCCTATTCCAGGTATACTCACTAACTCCAATAATTCTTCGGTTACTCCATGTTGGACTCTTTGTCTTAAGATTTCTATCTGTTTTATCACATTAGGGGGTAATTTAATAATTCTGGCTATTTCCTTAGCACAATATAATAACCATTCGAATAGTCTAACTAGTTCTCTAAAGTCACCTGGACCGAAATTTGGTGTGAACGGATCTAAAATTTCCTTTAATGGCCGTCCATTTATCCATAGTAATATCATGCTAACTAAACCTATCGAAGCTATTTCCTCTTCTTCACTCGCGCTGCATTCGTAGTAATGTTCTTGAGATATTAATTTAATTAAATTAAATAAATGATCATTAACCCAATTTCTCATGGTATCTAATAACTTTTCTGGTAGATTACTAATGAAACTTGACAATCGTACTAGATTTGATAATATTCTTCTCCGAAAATTATTGATGTCTGGTGTTTTACTGATAGCTATTAGTAAATTATGCAATTGCATTTTAGCACTTGTCCTTCCCCAATTACGCATAACATTGATTATGATGTGTGCGCTCATTGGATCTAAATATAATCTTGATACTCTTATACCTATCTGGGTAGCTTTATATACAGGTGTTTTAGAACTCGATCTATCTTCGGAAATGAATTCCCATTCAACGAGGTTTCTTAAGCCATTTTTAAGATTACTCTCCAAGTCTCTCATGCAAAAATAGTCTCTGTATTTCCTGCATTGCCAATAAAAAAATGTCTCTTGAAAGAAACCTAGTATGTCTTGTAAGGTTAACGGATTTTTTTGCGCAGCGATGTAAGCTAATAGTTGCTGTCTAATCGCTGGAAGATTATGGCCAAGATGGCTTTTTATCATTTCAGGTGAACCAAAAATATATTTCTGAAATAGATCGAGTACAGCTTCTTCGTTTTTTGCTATTAAAATTGCTTCACCGATGGAGTCTAATCCCGGTCTACCTGCGCGACCTGCTCGCTGTTTGTAATGAGCCACACTAATGTGTTGATAGCCATAGATAGGGTCGTAAAATAGGGTTTCTATAACTACTCTTCTGGCTGGGACATTTATTCCAGCGCCCAGTGTCGGAGTAGCTACTATAATGCCTAATCTTCTTTGTCTAAAAGAATCTTCAATTATCTTTCTTTCCTCGTATCCTAGTCCTGCATGATGGAACGCGACTCCATTAATAATAAGCTCTTTTAATTCCTCTGTTAAACTGGTGACTTCGGTTAACTTAGTAAGTTTATCAATTATATCTCTTGTGTGGTTCAAATAGTACTTCGATAATCCCGTTCTCTTCATAAATAATGCAATTTTTTTAGCGGTTGTCTGTGCTAGATGTCTAGATCTTCTGAAAATTAAAATTTGCCAGTTAGTACCGTATTTCATGGATTTACTTAACAAATCATAAATAAGATCCAATATAGGGCTGATAGAGCTCTTTAATCTTATTGGTGATTTTAGTACTTTAACACATATTATGTCTCCCTCAAAAGATTTCTCTTTCATAATCTCCTTTATTTGCTTGGTTAGATTGTTTCGAAAT
>JAHQWF010000002.1 GCA_029856055.1 Candidatus Njordarchaeota archaeon
TTAATAAGTTTCAAGAATAAGTCTCCCATAAAGGGAATTGAAAGATTACGTAAAAGCGCCATTCAAACCATTACCGATAATGGTTTCAAGAATAAGTCTCCCATAAAGGGAATTGAAAGTGCTAACACTCAACTATGGCGAGACTGGTAGCGGGATAACGTTTCAAGAATAAGTCTCCCATAAAGGGAATTGAAAGATATACATAACTACTTATCTACTTCTTATTGAGGTGAATGTTTCAAGAATGAGTCTCCCATAAAGGGAATTGAAAGAAATCCTCTGGTTCGAAGCATTGTTTTTTCATATAACTAATTTTTTAAAATAAACAATGGTATACCTTTGTAATATTCATTAATCATTATTTTTCTCTGAGGTTGATTAAAATAAGTGTAGGCGAAGAAAGGGAGAGAATATGGATTTTGGTTGATTCGATTAGATGTTCTGGATGTAGGTTGTGTGAGATAGCATGCTCGTTAAAACATGAGGGAGTAATATGGCCTGAGGCATCGAGGATAAGGGTATTTGAGTACATTCCGTCTGCTTCAGTTCCTCATTTATGTGTTCAATGTCCTGATTACCCATGCGTTAATGCTTGTCCTACGAAAGCACTTTCTGTCAATGAAGATACTGGAGCTGTGATTGTGGATGATGAGAAATGTATTCAATGTGGTTTATGTATTGATGCTTGTCCCGGCGATGTACCTAGAATTCCTAGAGGCAAGAAAACTGTTGTAATATGTGATTTATGCGGTGGTGAACCAGAGTGCGTTAAGGTATGTCAGGAAGCAGGTTACAATGCTTTGCAACTCGTTAAGGGTAGATACAGAGCTGTTTATAGAACTTTCGCTAAGTCACCTTTGGAGAAGAGTATTGATGTAGCAAAGAAAACATTTGAGAAGGAGGTGTTTTAAATGCCGTATGGTTATCACGGAAACCTTATCGATGTAGACTTAAGCAGTAAATCAATTAGAATAAGAGATGTTGATCCTGAAGTTTTCAGAAATTGGCTGGGGGGCAGGGGTTTAGGTACGTACTTACTTTGGAGAGAGCTAGGGGAGAAATGGGAGGAAGTAGATCCGTTAGGACCGGAAAACATATTGCTGATACTTACAGGCCCTTTAACAGGTTATTATCCTGGTATGAAAACTGCAGTGGTATCAAAATCACCTGAGTCTTGTGGTGTTGTTGGTTCAGTTTTATCTAGTGAGGTGGGAATAGAACTGAAAGCAGCTGGATATAATGGAATAATTTTGAGAAATGTTAGTGATGAGCCTGTTTATTTGCTTGTTCATGATGATCATATAGAGCTTAGAGATGCATCAAAGTACTGGGGTAAGAAAGGGTCCGAGTTTTTGCCCGAACTAACTAAGGAGAGCTATGATGTTATCAAGGATCTAAATAAGAGGAGCGGGCTACCTAAGGAACCAGCTATAATGTATATTGGTCCTGGAGGAGAAAATAAGGTTCGATTTGCGTGCATAATGGCTAAGTATGTTCATGCAGCAGGTTATGGTGGTTACGGTGCGGTTATGGGTTCTAAGAAATTAAAAGCAATAGTTGTTAAGGGTAATGGTCCCTTACCAAGTATAGCTGATCGAGAGAAATTCAGGAGCCTTCTCAATGAGATTTACCAGAGATTGTTTAGTGCTACTACTTTTCGGACTTGGGGCACTGGTTCTGGTGGCTATAATGTTGGAGCTGTCAGTTCCAGCGAACCAATTAGAAATTGGCAAGAGGAATGGCATAATAACCCAGAAATCAGTGTAGTCAACTTCGAGAACAGAACTTGGGTTAAGCGATTCTGGGGAGATTATGGCTGTCCAATAACCTGTATGAAACTATCCTATGTTAAGTACGGAAAATACAAAGGCGCTTTTAGTGATGCACCAGACTATGAATTACAGGCGTATGTTGGGACGAATTTAGGTATATTTGAGCCTGAGAAAATAGTTTATTTGTCATGGCTAGTTGATGAGAATGGTTTAGATGGGATAAATACTGGTAATTTATTAGGTTTTGTTGCTGAATTGGTTCAAAGAGGGATACTTACGAAGGAAGATTTAGATGGTATTGATCTTGAATGGGGTGACGCGGACGCATTCGCAAAACTTCTGGATAAAATAATTAAGCGTGAAGGTATGGGTGATGTCTTGGCAGAAGGTACATATAGAGCGGCAATAAAACTTGGTGAAAAGAAGGGTGTTGATCTACTAAAATACGCGGTTCAAGTGAAGGGTATTGGTGTGGGTGCGCACGGAATAAGGAGTAAACTAGATTATACTGGTCCAATAGCATATGTTGTTTCTGTACAGGGAGGAGACCATACATCAGTGGCTGATCTACCAGGTAGAAGTCCTAGTGGTGAATTAGAAGCTATTTTTGATGATTCTGCAGTGATCTGCTCTTTTACCTCATGGATAGGTTTCGATAATTTGATAGAATTCACTAATGCTATTACTGGATGGGGCATCACGGTGGATGAATGGGTTAATAAAATTGGATTAAGGATTCTTCATTTACAGAGAATATTATTGCTTCTTGGTGGTCCTGATGTTTATTGGGATCCAAGAGTGCATGACGATAATCCCCCAAGGTTCTATGAACCGCTTCCTTCTGGACCTTACAAGGGTAAAGCCGCGTCTAAGGAAGAAGTTAATGAACTTAAGAGGGAGTATTATGATGAAATAGGTTATGATGAATATGGTTTGCCTAGGCCAGATGTGTTAGATGATCTAGGTATTGGTGAGGCTAAGAGAGAGTTAGAACGCATTAAGGGTAGATTGGGGATCAAGTGATTATTAATGATTATTAAAGTACGTTTTTATGGTGATCTAGCTAGAGAAATTGGGACCTTGCAAATAGTATTAAAACTCGATAAACCAATTGCTATCAGGGAGGTTTTAGAGAAATTACTTAGAGAAAAAAACATCAAGTTTAAGGAAATCCTTAATGACTATACTATAATAGTCAACGGAATGAGTGTGAAATTGGATTACATAGTAAAGGATTCTTGCGAAATAAAGATAATTCCGATAGTTCGAGGTGGATAAAAAGATAAAGTTTATTAACGGTTAAATTTTTATTTTTCTGGCGACTTTTAACCCATCTATTGCATGAGGCTTATATAATGCCTATTTACTCTACTTTGCGATCGTTAACTAGATTATTTTCATATAGGTTTATTTCACGACTAATTAACTCTCTTCCTGATAAAGTAAATCACAAAAAAATGATTCATTCCGTAAAATCGAGAAGAATCGCCTTATATGTTCACATACCATATTGTCTAGAACCAGTGTGTAGATTTTGCTGCTTTGTTAGATATCCTCTTAGGAGTGATAGCGATCTAATAAGCTATGCTCGTGCATTAGTGAATGAAATTGATTGGTATAGTTCTAATTTAGAAAATGCATCAGTTGGGTCTATATATTTTGGCGGCGGAACCCCAACTGTAAATATCTCGCTTCTAGGTGAATTAATTGATGTATTGCGATCATATTTTGGCATGGTTCCCATCACGGTGGAATCAAATCCTAGAACATTAATTAACGGTGGTTTAGATCAGCTTAAATTATTGAAAATCAATCGGTTAAGCATCGGAATTCAAAGTTTCCAAGATTGGAAGCTGAAGAGGATGGGGAGATATTCTCTTCCCATTGAGGAAAACAAGAAAATAATAAGAGAAGCCTTAGGTAAATTCGATACAGTTAATATAGATTTGGTTTGGGGAATTCCCGGAGAGAACGAGCGATCAGTCATATACGATGTTGTCACAGCATTTAATCTAGGTGTTGATCAAGCTACTTTTTATCCGATAATGCCTCCACCAATGAAGAGTAAAGTTATGCCAGATTATGTTTCTCTACCAATCTCTAGAGAGTTAAAGTTGTATAGAACTTTACTTTCAACTGTTTTATCTTACGATTATAGACCAGATACACCTTGGTGCATGAGTAAGATGAGTAATAGCCAGCAATTGATAGATGAATATATTACTGAGTACTATGATTTCATTGGAATTGGTGTGAGTAGTATTGGTAAGATTAGAGATTATGTTTATGTCGATACTTTTTCCCCAGAGAAATACGTAAAAATGATAAAGAAAAGAGGTTACAGCGTTTCTCGTTCTATGAAACTTAATAAAATTGATTCTGATTTATTCGATATCGATTCTTCCCTCTTTGGATTAAATATTAGAAAACCAATTTCTATTAAATCATTCACTTCCTTTCTCCTGTGGAGTTTAGCTCAGTTAATGTTTTTCAGTTTAAGTAGGTTAATTAATGTTCGAGAAAACGCAAATATACTTTATGCCTTGCATTTAGTTCAGAAAACACTTTACAGTGGAATGAATGCATTGAGAGAGATTGGTATAAAACACAAAATATAGTTAATCTCATTTTATATTATGCATTTTGCTATACCGACACTATATAAGCATTCTGAGCATGATGGTTCGTTGCCATAGCAATCCATCTTATTATTCCTTGTGAACCAGCATCCTAGAGTGGAGTAGGGGCAGTCACCGCACCATGGTACATTATCACTGATATTCTTTAATCTTTCACGCAAATCTAAGTATTGCTTTGAGTTCCATATCTCCTCTATAGTTTGTTTTGATACGTTTCCTAATATTACTTCGTTATCCATTCTTATATGATTATTAACGTATATTGGGTGGCTGTAGATAAAATTAAAGCATGGTGTCACTTTACCATCATGTCTAATGACCATTGCTTCTTTCTCAATGTATGGGCATGACCGCTTCTTGGTATTTACAAATATCTCTGGTATATCAATTAATATGCCATTAGATTCCGTAATCTCTTTGACTATCTTAAAGTTCTCTTCCGCTTTCTTGATTAATCTTATGGTATCACGCTTCTCAATTAAAAGAGGGAGATTAACCTCTAACCCCAGTCTTTTAGCTTGGTTCCAAATCTCTTTCAAACTCAATTCACTTTCCCTACTCAATAAATGCCCATACATAAATGAGTAACTTTCGTAAACAGCTCTTCTAACGATTTCCCAATCTAACCTAGCGATGTCACCTACCATTTCTATTATCTCTCTACTTACGGTTAAGTAAGCTGTGTCGTGAGAAATTAGTTCTGTGTAAGGAATCATCTGCGATACAACTATGTAATCTACACCGATTTCACTCATGTTTTTTACTAGATCTGGTAAATCGTCTATGTTTGATTTCATTACTACAGCTTCAACTCCGAGTTTGAAGTCGTAATCTAGCTTCTTTTTAAGCTCAGCGACATATTTTAGATTCTTGAAAATAACTTCGCTCACAGCACCTATCCTAATTCTTTCAAGCTTCGCGAAGTCTGTTGTATCCACGGAGAAAGATATCTCATCAACTTTATATGTTTTTAATAATTTATCAGCTACATCCCTATTCAATAAAGATCCATTAGTTGAGAAAAACAATTGCACATCTAATCCCATAAATTCTCTAGCCAAAGCGATCATTTGGATAAAATTAGGGTGAAATAATGGTTCTCCTTGACCATACAGTACAAGTCTTTTAACTTGCCCCTCTGCTTCTTCTATAATCTTACGGTATAAACTCATATTCATAAATCCTTGTGGAGCGGAAAAGAAATTTCTCATACACATGATGCAACCAAAGTTACATGAATTCGTTGGCTCAATTTGTAAAATCTTAGGGAAACTCAATGAAAACGCCTCAAAAAAGTTTAGAAGCAAATTTTTGAGTTTTTTAATTCATATGGTATGAGTAAAAGTCAAGATATCGTTGTAAAATATATTTAAATTTTAATCAATCTGTTATAATAAATAGATAATGATTGATGAGATTGATTGTTATGAAGGTAACAATAAAATTCTACGCTGTATTACGAGAGATTGTTGGTAAAAAAGAGGTCATAGTTGAATTAGATGATAATGATGCAAAAATTATAGATGTGCTTGAAGCAGCTAAAAAAGATATCGGCGAGCAAACGTTCAAGAAAATAATAGAATTTTATAATAGAGAGAAAGGACCCAGATTAGTAATCTTATTAAATGGAAGAAACATAATACATCTTAAAGGGCTTGAAACTGAAGTAAAAGACGGAGACAAAATAGATATATTCCCTCCAGCAGGAGGAGGAAAAAAATAAAGAAAAAGATTAAACCTCAATACCTAATTCTTTCAACTTCTCTTTAGTTGGAACTCCGTTCTCCCAGCCTCTCAACCTATAATACTCTTCAAGCATCTTCTTAAATTCCTCCGGCTTAACCACCTCTCCTTTTGATGGGCCATCTGGTAATGGTTCATAAAGTAATCTCTTTGGTAACGTGTCATCTTTAGCATCGAAACCATATTTAGACATTATTAATCTTTCTAAGTTGTATATTCTCTCACCAATTGTCATAATTTCGTCTTGTGTTAGATCCCAACCAGTTATGCTAGCAAGCATATCTGCATAAGCATCCGCGCCCAATGCGAATGTAACGAACAAACAGTTAACCGTAGAGTTCACCACACACGTGAAATCTTGGAATATCTTAGCCCACTTAGCTTTACCCTCGTAGGATAATCTATCAATTTGCTCTGGTATACCTAAGACCTCTGGAGAGACAGTATAACCTGTTACGTGACAACCTCCTCTATTCGCTGTAGCGTAGTCCAAACCTATACCTTTGATTCCTCTTGGATCATAAGCTGGCATATCTAGTCCTTTAACGCTCATTGATAGATCTGGAGCCCCATACATCTCAGCTAATCTTTTTGATCCTAAAGCTAGATACTTACCGAATCCTGACTTATAGGCTGTCCTCCATATAGCTTCTACCAGTACTGCGTCGTTACCAAACCTTAGATCTAATCCTTGCAAGTCCTCTTTAGGAATTAATCTTCTCTCATATAACTCCATAGCTGTCGCTATTGTTGCACCCATTGAAATTGTATCTATACCAAATTCATCACAATAATGATTAGCCTTTATTATTGCCTCAAG
The DNA here is from genome assembly GCA_029856055.1 of Candidatus Njordarchaeota archaeon. Taxonomy (GTDB): domain Archaea; phylum Asgardarchaeota; class Njordarchaeia; order Njordarchaeales; family Njordarchaeaceae; genus Njordarchaeum. The sequence goes on from JAHQWF010000002.1 coordinate 6,975, forward strand.
ATTATGTACACCAGTATCTTGCCCGAGCGCCCAAATCGACTCATACTCTGGTCCCTCTGTGTATAATATTTGATATGGCCCACCTTCAACTCTTGATACTCTTCCACATCCTATTGCACAGCCCCAACATGGCCTTCTATCGATTAAATACTTTTGTTCTAGTGTTTCTCCACTGATTTTTTCTGCGTCGGGGTGATAAGCTCCCTGCCAGTTCTTGTAAGGCAATGATCCTATTCCATTAATAATATTAACGAGAATTGCTGTTCCATATTTTGGCAGTCCTTCTCCTGTAACACTATTTTCCTTAATTACTCTGAGATATTTCGCTGCTTTCTCTTTAAATTCATCAGGTTTAGCTATTGGAGGTCTCTGAGAACCTCTAACATATATGGCTTTGAGTTTCTTTGAACCCATTACTGCACCTACGCCAGTTCTACCAGCAGCTCTATGATCATCATTCATAATATTTGCTATTAGAACCAAGTTTTCTCCAGCTGGTCCAATACATGCTACACTAGCATTATGATTACCGTGCCTATCCTTAAGAATTCTCGTTGTATCAAATACATTCTTGCCCCATAAGTCCGAAGCATCATGAATCGTTACTTCTCCATCAATTATGCTGATGTAAACTGGTGTATCTGATTTACCTCTTATAACTATCATGTCATAACCAGCGAACTTTAGATATGGTCCAAATTCCCCACCTGAGTTCGCGCTAGCAACACTGCCTGTTAGTGGTGATTTTAACGCCATCACGTGATATCTTCCGCTGCTTGGGAAAGCTGTTCCCGTCGCTGGACCGGTGGCGAATATTAAGGTATTATCTGGTCCTAGAGGATCAATATCTTTTGGAGCTATACCTTTTAATTCAAGTCTCTTTAGATCATTATAAAATATCCAGAGTGCGTATCCTTTTCCTCCTAGATATTTTCTAGCTATTTTTTCATCTATGGGTGTCACTTTATATGTCTTATCAGAAAGATTTACTTCGAGAATTTTTCCCATGTAACCTCCTACCATTTTATTACACCGTTATTATTAAAAAGGGTTAAAAAAATGTTGTTCATTATATGTCAATGTTATTTTGAATTTAAATTTTTTCCATAAATAGGAGATATTATTTTAAAAAATTATTATTAAATAGAAAAATAGTCGAGAGTTCTATTTTAAAAATTAAAAATTATAGGTACTCCCATACACTAGCTTCCTTATAACTCCATACTATTGACTTAGTAGTTGTTAATTGATCAATACTATAACCGATGCCTTCTCTACCTACTCCTGATTTTTTAACTCCGCCAAATGAGTAATAACCGATTCCGTGCCTTGGGTAATCATTTATAAGACACTACCAACCTCTAAATATCTGATAGCTTTTCTTACTTTAGCGTCATCATATCCAAATACACTGGCATCTAAGCCGTACGGTGTTATATTAGCTATTTCTATAGCTTCATCGCTATTTCTTGCTTTTACTATTAGGGTTAGTGGTCCAAATATATCCTCGTTAATTGCTTTAAGATCATGAAGAATTTCTTTTTGAGTTTCGATCAATGTCACTTCATGATAGTTCGCTCTTCTATTTCCTCCAACAAGTATTCTTCCACCTTTAGCGACAGCATCTTTGATTGCATTCTCGATTTTTATCACTGCTTCCTCCGTTATTAATGGCCCTAGGTCATTTGATTTGTCTCTCGTGTCTCCAAGCTTATATTTCTTTATCTCTTTTATTAACTTTTCTTTGAATTCATCATAAACTGTTTCTTCAACAGCAATAATTCTTATTGCATCGCATCTCTGTCCTGAAAAACTAACTACTCCTTTCGCTATTCTCTTCGCTGCTAATTCAATATCTGCATCCGAGAATACTATTGCAGGATCTTTCCCACTTAACTCCATGTGATACGTCTTTATTCCACCTAATTCTATTATTTTCTGCCCAACTTCAGTACTCCCAGTGAAGGTTACCGCACTAACCTTTGAGCTTCTAACAATTAAACTAGCATCTCTTCCTGGTACAGGTAGGACTGCGAATGTTTTTTGGGAAATCCAACCTCTTCTAAAACTTTAGCAAGCATGATAGCTGCTAGAGGAGTTAAAGTTGATGGCTTTAATATGACAGCATTTCCTGCTAACATAGCAGGTATTATCTTTGTTGCAGATGTGAATAAGGGATAATTAAATGGAGAAATAGCTAAAACGACACCGAGCGGCTCCTTTTTTACGACAGCTTCTGTTTCGAAAGTTTCATGACTCCAGTCTCCAGGAATATATTCACCCATTATCCTTCTGGCATCTAAAACAACTTTTTCTAACCTTTCAATAGTAGCTTTAACCTCGCCTTCAGCATTCTTATAGGGTTTCCCAGCATCAAGAATTAATGCTTCTATAAACTCATCTTTATAATCTCTAATTATTTCAGCAGCTTTCATGAAATACTCTACTCTTTTCTCTCCCGGTAGATTCCTTATCTTCCGTCAAAAGAGACTCTATCAATTGTATCGTTTATTTCATTACTTGATAACTTGTGAACACGAGCTATTATATCCCCATTAATAGGGCTGAAATCATTTATTGTTTCACTAGATTTTGACCAAGAACCAGCCAAATAAGCTTTAAACACTGGAATACCATCAGAATCGATATCAAAAATGCCCCTAAAAATTCCTTATCTAGAATTTCAACTAATTCGCTATTCATTATAAAGACCTCACTATTATTGATTAAAAAATAACTATGTTATATTATAAAAATCTATGCTTAAAAGCAACTTAATTTTAATTTATTCAAATCTGAGAGACCTATAGAAGGTGTGATTCTGAGTTTAAATATCGTCTATTTTTAAAATGCGTTTAAATATTAAATAATTTTATTTATAATGAGAGAGAGTGATTTCCAATGATATTCTTGTATATTTTTATACCTCTAATCATACTAGGTATCCCATTCCTTTATAGTTATAAGAGGCTAAGGCCTTTTTACGGTGTTAAGGCTCTTGGTATAGCATTCTTCTACATAGTTATATTCCTAATTTATCTTTGGAACTACATAACATTATTAATTATTGGTGGTGAACTAATCTTACCTATTTCTATAATACTTCTGCGAATGTTTTTTGTATTGCCCTGGGTAATTGTTTTACTTTACATATCAAAGATATTTTGTGATATAATAGAGCGACCAGCTAGCTTTAATTACTTCTCTATAGTTCGTTTAGGATCCCATTTGAGAACTAACTTTATGCATGTGGCTTTCTTCTATAACTTATTGTTTATTTTGTTTTTCGCCGTCCTTTATTTGCCGCGATCTCTAACTGTTCCATATTTAGAAATCCTTGTAGAGACAATATATATCCTTGGATTCTTTCTAGTATTCATAGGCATGTTTTTCTTAATAGGCACTTACGTATCCCATCTCACTCAAAAGCAATTGATTTATCTCGTAAGCTTCCTAGTTTCATATTTTGTATTAATAGGTATAATTAGCTCAATCGGCATCGCTGGTGCAACGCTAGAAGGATCTATATTCATTATTATCCCACTGTTAACCGCTATAATTTTATACTTTAAGCTCACTGGAGGATTAGAGGTCAGTATTAATCGTATACATTCAAGAGCAGTCATGTTATCTATGGTAATTATTTTAGCTATGTTGGGGCAGAGTTTTCAACCATTCGAGTTAAGAGGTAAAGCTGACAATGCGTGGAATAGTGGCTTAGAATTCACAATTGATATAAATGCTACTGAGTTTCCAATAGATCTCTATAATATTAGGCTGGTGGATAGAGATTTGGCGAGGGATTTTGCAATGTCGTATCGCTTACCTAGGATCGGTAACTTCCAGCTTAGAGTTGGTTATGAATATGAGAATATAGGTTTAATAGATGGGAAACCTGCTTGGATTCTTCCAGTTTATTACTCTTTTTCATATACAAGTGAGATAAATTATATTGTTGGTTACCTTTACATTCATCTGGATACACCAACGTTCGAGTCTATGAAATTTATTGAGAAAAAAATGACTGTTGCTCCAGGCCTATATGGTTCCCATGACATCGATTTCTTTGTTAAGAAAGTTGTACCAGATGGATTGATAGGAGAGTTCTATTTAATAGACCCAAGTCCAGCAACATCTAGTCCTGCATGGGTCGTGTTGATAGACAGGTATTCACCTTGGGGAATTAGGGAACCTTATAAAGTTTTGATTATTGGATCTGATGGAGACTATAAGCTTTATGATTGGTACGCAGCAAATGGAATTGTCCCGCAATTAGTATCTAGATATGCTCTCGAGTCAATCATAGTTAATGTTGGCTCCACCTTTAGAGATAATAAGAAGGATTATTTTGCTAAAGGTTTTATATGGATACCTGCATCACAAGATGTCCAGGAGGTATTAGAGGAAGAGTTCTACCAGACTTCACATCATTTCTTATTAAATCACACATTTGGCAGGGATTTCTACTTGGCAGTGAGGACTACTGGAGGAGAAGAATCTGTAGCTGTTTGGATACTAATAAATTCAACCCTTAGATTATTCGACCTGAGATTTTACAGAGGTATAGGCGGGGTTATAAGGGGGGTCAATACGCCTAGTATTGCTTTAGATGCTATAGAAAAACTTCTCAGTGAAAAGCTTTCATACGCTGCTTCAGTAAGATATCCAAAGCTATATAAGGTTGAGGTATTTGGATATACATTCTTGATATGGGTAGCTCTAGTTGCTCAGAAACTACCTGGTGCAGATAAACCCCTAGGGGTAGCTTGGGTTGATGCTTCTAATCCACGTATACTTGGATTAGTTCAATATGTTTATGGTGAATCACATGACATATTTATGGATAGGCTATTCGAGAATATAGAGGCATCTTATAAAGGATGGCTTGGAGGCAATCTCACTACTCTAACTACAGCTTACATTAATGGAACAGTTATAAGGAAGGACTGGGCCCTTCTCCAACCAGATAACGAGTATGCTATAATAATGAGCATTCTTAATGAGACTGGAGAAATGCTAACTGTGGTAGTTTTAGAGACTAAGGTAGCAACAAAACAAGATTTTTACAACGCTGTCTTAGCTAAGGAAGGTGATCGCGTCGAGATAAATGCTAGATGGGATATTGATTTACAAGCATGGGTAGCATACACCGTTAAGTTATATCCACAGACACCATAGATTTAATTTATGGAAGTATACAGCTTAATATCTCACTTATTTCTTTTTCTACTTCTTTTCTAATCTCGTCATCTATTATTATTACCCCTATCTCAAATATTTTGCTTAGTTCAGCTCTCTCTTCTATTGATTTCTTGACATTTATTAAGAATAGTTTGAGTAGTTTTGATATGTTAGGATGATATTTCTCCACAGTTACAGATACACCTATATTATAGATTGACTCCATAACTATAACATGCTTTTTTGTGACGATGTAATTAACTTCTGTTTTTATTATTTCATCAGATAAATGCTGAAGTGCAGTTAATAAGTTACTTAATAGGTCTAAAGATTTCCTCTCAACTGTATAATTCTTTATGTATATTGGCAGTCCGCTGTTTATATCATACACAACGAAATAGTATGTGTTATAAGCGTTAACTAGGTAGAATCCGGGTCTCCAAATAGTTAACATAGCTATGGAAAGGAAATATATAGTGAATGAAGAACTTATTATGCTTCTAAATTCATAATAAAGCGTTAGATTTATGAAGCAGAGAATTAAAATCGCTACAGGAATGAAGTTTAATACACTAAAGAAACCAAAAATATGTATTATTTGTCTGTAAATGCCGGAATAGAATTTTCTTTTCCCCTTTAGATAAATCATCATTCCAAAATATCCCGATATTCCATCTGTTAAAATCATGTATGTTAATAAGTGATGTGTAATGATGATATCTAACCGGATTTCTTCACCAAGGTAGACGTACATTATTCCTAAAGAACTGTAATAATACATATTATAGCCCATTAGAAACGCTATTATCCCAAGTATAATTGAGTTGAGATGCCCCTCATACATATCTTCGAAAAATATTGCGCTCAGAAACATGATGAGAAGTAGCAAGATAAGGTATATTTTGAATAATATTACATTTAAATTAATATTTTTTGAGAAGTATATTGATCTTTTCAATAAAGATAAGGACATTCCGTTAATTAATATTAGACCTAACAAGAACGCGGTTCTAACATTGAGTATCTTAGATTGAGATATCAGTTTTAAAAGAGATATCGTGATTAATAATATAGTTGTTATATCTCGAATGTTGCTTACTATTATGCTAGCGATATTATGCATGTTACTGGACCTCCATACGTTCTGGTTAGAAATAATTTGTCCTATATTTTTAAGTTTATTTCACTAGCAACTTTACGGAACATACACCTCCTTATCCAGTAGTTAATTTCTCCTATGTTTCTAAGAATATTTTTCTTTTTACTTAGATAAAATATTAAAATATATACATTTTGCTTTGAAGAATATTAAAATAAGTAATATTTGGCCAGAGGTGTTTAAAATGTTTAAAGGAGTTATTGTACCTATGATAACGCCTTTTAATAACGATTTCTCAATAGATTTTGATGGATTAAAATGGTTAACGAAATATCTCGTTGATAATGGAGTTAATGGACTGTTCCCATACTCTACAACGGGCGAATTTGTTCACTTGAAGCCCGAAGAAGGAGTAGAAATAGTTCAAACTGTTTTAGATAGTGCTAGAAATAATGTTAAAATAATTCCTGGAATAAGTGCAAATACCACTCTAGATTGCATTGAGTTGGGTAAAAAGATGGAGGATCTTGGTGTAGATGGTGTTATCGCTACTCCACCATTTTTCTTTAAACTTAATGAAAAACAGCTTTTTGAGCATTTTTCTTTAATTGCTCAGAAATTATCTTTACCCATAATTGTGTACAATATTCCTTCTTTAACTGGCAATCATATTCCCGTAAGTGTATATGAGAAACTTGCTAAGGAGTATAGCAATATATCTGGTGCCAAAGTTACTTATGATAGTGCATCATATTTACATGACCTTATATTAACGATGAAATCTATTAGAAAAGACTTCTCAATACTCACGGGTTTAGATAACATGTTTCTTTACACATTAATAATGGGTGGTGATGGAGGGATAATGGCTTGTGCGAACTTTGCTCCCCAAATACATGTTGAGCTATATAAAGCATTCCTATCGAGAAATTATGATGAGGCCTTTGAACTACATCGTAAACTATCGAAGCTTGTAAAGGTTTATTCTATTGCTTCTTCTTTCCCATCAGCAATAAAAACTGTACACAAGATTCTAGGTAACCCGATCAAACCAGTTTCAAGACCACCAATAACTACAGAACCTACTGAAGTAGAGTCAAAAATTAAGAAACTTTTACTGGATTTAAAATTAATTTAATTTTATTCTCTCACTTTACTTATTTTTGATAGAAAATTAAATTAGCCAGCTTTTTCTGCATTTAATTTGATTATATTATTTAAAACTATATATACATAAAAAATATAGTTTATAAGAAATGATTTAAATGAAAATATCATAAAATAAGGTAACTGCTATGCAGTTATCTGTTTTTTCATCAAGGAAAAAAATGATCATCATCTTTATCTTAATTATTCTAATAAGCTCAGGATTAACTATAATTTACTCAATTAAATCAGATGAATGTAGATTCGAGATATATTTAAGAAATAGTAGAGGTCAACCAATTGAAGGCGCGATCACTACTATATGGATATGGTACCCAGGTTTACCATCTAAGTTAGTTGCTATTGCAAAAAGCGATTCTAAAGGAGTTGTGGGATTTAAGGTAAGTTGGAGTAAATTACTTGGAGTATGGATGGATAGGTATAAGAAGGGGATGAGGGAAGAAATAGGATTAATTGTAAATATCTATGATAAAGAAAATAGTACTGTTACTACTAAAGTGATTCCTATTACGGTCAAGATGAATAGCCCAGGTATGTTGAGAAAAACATTGATAATAAAGAATTCCGTGAAAATACCTAGGCAAAATAAGTTCAAGGGACAAAATAATAAAAATAGATTAGCTTATTATACACCTATAGTTGAGGAGTCTAAAGAGTATAGAAGAAGGACAAACCTAGCTTATGTCAAGACAGATTCTAATACTGTAGCTTGGCTCGACTATTGCATTGCTAATGGTGATAAAACTAGGGTAAGACTTTTATTTGGTTACACATACAGCGATTATACTATCATAAGTGATGAAACTATTTATGTATGTAAACATGAAATAAAGAAAACTGTATCGGCATTCGCAGATAGGTCGAGTACTGCATGGTATCAATGATTATGACGACTAAATATGAGATAATTGGTTATTATTGGCAGGACGAAGACGGTAATTTAGTTTTAATGTATAGGGAATTTAGATTATGGGCATTTGACTTTGATATAAATAGTCTCTCAGGTAGTAAGGGTGATAATCCAGCTTGGGGAGATTACGGTTATAAGCTAGTGAAAAGCGGTGTTGGCAAGGGATTTGAGGCGGGAGACCGAGCATTTATCTTAAACCACCTCAATTTAGATATAAATTATAAGAAATTACTGGATCTTCCGATATCTAATTTAATCTATAGTGTTTTGCTTCCTAAGTTAGATGAGTATGGATTCTCATCATCCTTTGCACCATCGATACATATAATTATTGATTATTTTTACTGGATGCAAAGTTACGCGCAATGGGAAATTTGGGGTAAGGAAGGATACAGGATTTATGCTTATGGACGGTATGTATCTGTTCATGGTACTTGCTTCATGGCTGTAGACATTGAGTCTTCTCCTCTGCCACCTTCTGGTGGAGGTATAGAGATGTAGCTTTTAATGCCTTTATTAATGTTTTGTTTTCATTTCTATTGCTTTCATTATTAGAATGGACCATACTTCAGCTGCTTTTTTGGATGGGTGCGCGATCCCTAGTGAATCGAGTTCTCCTACTTGAAACATGGCGTTATGTTTCATCCCTTTTTTACCTTTCCATCTAATTCTTAAGTTATTTAGCATGTGTAGTGTAGCTAATTCTATTCTTTCAATGGGAATCATTATCCTAATTTTCTTAATTCTCATGAATTTTCCCTCGAATAAAAGTACTTGTTTCTTTTTATCTAGAACGAGTACACCGAAGTATTTTGGTATTATTTTTGGCTTTATCTTACCATCTGGTAGTTCATCAAATCTGCTTACTAACCAAGCTTTACTAACTATCTGTGGGAGTGTATGAAGTATTTTATCATATATATCCATTTCTAATCCCTAATTCAAAGAGGAAGCTTAACCCATTCTTTCTTTTCAGCGGATATATACGCAGCTTCAAGGATCTCTTGTGCTTTCAGAGCATCATAGAAATTAGGTTTTGCATCTCGCTTCTCTAGAATAGCTTTAAAGAATTCGTGCATCAGTGGAACGAACAGATATCCCCAGCCTGAAACTGATTTGCTTGGAGGCCAAAGCGCGTTCTTCCACGGCTTTAGTACTATTCTTTTTAATCCTGGAATATCATCGTCGGTTAGGTAAATATAGATCTCAAACGGATTATCCAGATAGAATCTAATCATTCCTTTTGATCCGTGGATCTCGACTCTATCTAACTCCTGAAAACCAAGTCCAAACCTTGTGGCTTCAATTGATCCAATAGCTTTATTCTTAAATGCGACAAGCATGATTGTTGCGTCATCTACATCCACTATGTCTCTGCCACCATTCTTAGTCTTACGTTCCTTAATAAAGATTCTCGATACAGCAGATACCTCAGATACATCATCAACAAGATACCTTGCTAAATCTATTAAATGTATCCCTATGTCAGCTAAAGCTCCACCCCCAGCTATCTCTTTCTTCATCCTCCATTCAATAGGTAAATCTGGATTAACGAATCTAGAGTGAGCCACCACGGCTCTATAGTGATATAATTCACCTAGTTTACCAGACTCAATTAGCTCTTTAGCAAATATAACTGATGGCATAAACCTCATTACTAATGCTGTCGAATTAACTATTCTTGATTCCTTCACTTTCTCGTACATTCTTCTCGCTTGCTCGTAATTCAATCCTAATGGCTTTTCACATAGGACATGGATGCCTTTCTCAGCAGCCTCAATAACTGGTTCCTCGTGAAATGCATTAGCTGTTGTTACACTTATAGCGTTCGTGGTACCATCATTAATGATTTTTCTCCAGTCATCTGTCACGTATCTGAATCCGAATCTATGTTTCAATCTTTCAGCTTTTGATACTGTTCTGTTATACACCCCATTCAGCTCGATTATTTCTGGATCTAAATCATCAAAAGAAAATGTGACTGCTTTTGCGGCCCATGCATGAACAAAACCGATACCTCCAGCTCCTATTAAACTGAAGTAGATTTTTGATGATGAATTAACCAATTATTTCCCTCCTATTATAGGAGCTTCTTATCCTTTAGAAGCTTCATTACATCCTGTGGTCTTGATGGGAAGTCCGGTAATTGCTGATACCACACCTTAACTCCCATCTCAACCATCTTCTTAATTGCCTCAACATCTTCTGGCGAGACGGAAGCGGTCTTAGCTATCTGCGTTCTTCCCTGCCTAAAAGCCATTTGGCCTAGATTAACTGAATCTACTTTAGCTCCTTCTTCGATTAATTTTAATGCGTCTACGCAATTCGCAACTAGAATTAGAACTCTCTTGTTATCGTTTTTACCTTGTTCTTCCTGAATTTTCTTTATTGCTTCTTCAATTGTGTAGACCTCGACGTTTGATCCTGGTGGCGCCAGTGATTTCTGAAGTTGTTTAATCACTGGATTTTTCGCGACGGCATCATTAGCAACCCAAATCTCATTAGCATTAGCAAGCTTTACCCAAGCAGCAGTGACTTGGCCGTGAACGTATCTATCATCCACTCTCAAAAGAGCTATCTTCATTTAATTCACCGAGCAGTAATTAGCACTCTTTAATCAAATTGTTAAAAAGATATAAAATATTATTCATAAATTTGATCAATGAGAATTATTAATGAATCTAATTTAATTTAATTAATCTTATAAACATTATATTTCATGACGATTAATAATCTCTTATATCTATGAGGTAACTCAAATGATTCCTAGACTCGTTGATGCTCCATGGAGCAAAATAAGGGGATTTAATAAAGATGAATTAATAGAGTCGATTAAACTTAGTGAGGGTAGGACTATAGCCGCGGAAGTTGTTGTAACGGCTCCCCCGCTCATTGATAAGATCTCTAATGTAGAGTTAGCTGCTGGCTTCGGGGCAGATATAATTATTCTTAATTTCTATGATGTTAAAACTAAATTCATTGCAAATATCCCAGAGCAAGTAAAAAGCATTAGTGATCTTCGAGATTTCTTGGGGAGAATTATTGGTGTTAATTTAGAACCGGTTAGAAAGGATATAGCTGAAAAACTTGGTTATAGTCCTGGAAGACTAGCGACTGTGGAGAATGCTCAAATAGCTGTTGAAGATGGTGCTGATATCTTGATTATTACAGCTAATCCGATGGCTCAAGTCTCATTAAAAGACATATTGATGGCTGTTAAGGAAATTAGGGAAAATATGGGAGATAAGGTAATAATTATGGCTGGTAAAATGCATTTGGCAGGAGTTTATGCGGAGAGGCTGGACAGAGAAATGATACAGCAGTTTGCTAAGAATGGTGCTGATGGAATAATTATGCCTGCTCCGGGAACAATACCTGGAGCTACATTAGAATTCTGCAAAGAAATCGTTGAGAAAGCTCACGAGAATAATCTTATTGTAACATCCTGTATAGGTACATCGCAAGAGGGTGCTGATGAAGAGACCATCAGAAGGATCGCATTTCTAGGAAAAATGAGTGGTGCCGACATTCATCATATCGGTGATTCGGGTTATAGTACTAGTGTAGCTCTTCCAGAGAACATAATGGCTTATTCTATAGTTATAAAGGGGAAGAGACATACTTTTAGGAGAATTGCTCAATCTATACTTAGATGAAATATCAAAATTTTAATGAAAATGTTTAATATTTTTTAAATTTGCTACGCTATAAAGATGTTAAAATATTAAAATCGATTAGTAAGTAATACTAATATTAATACCTTTTTTCAAATTTAGAAAAATTTTAAAAACTATATATACGAGAATATGTATGAAATATGTAAATGCATTCTAAAAATATTATTTAAAAGGTGTATATGCGCATGCAAACAAATGAAACCAAGAGCAAATTTCTAACCATAGAGAAACACACAATATTTTTATACGCAGCTGTAATTACTATCGCAGTGTTTCTGCACTTCAAAGGCGTCCATGCACAGGCAGCAACGACTATATCTCCTGCTCAAGCACTAGCTTTAACAATATTCGCATTTATATGTGGTCTAGACTACATCTGGGTAACGCCAACAGGTGTATGGAGACCAACGATTGCTGGGACCGTCTCAGGTATAATTCTAGGCAATCCATTACTAGGATTGATAGCTGGATCATTAATTGAGTTCTCGTTCCTAGGATTATTTACTATAGGTGGTGGAACAGTACCTGAAGCGGCATCGGGAACAATTGTAGCTACAACTCTAGGTGTTATTATTGGCACAGCTCCTGCACCTGAGGCAGCAGTAGCTCTAGTACCAATAGCAATACCAGTAGCTGCACTAACGATGAATATAGAGATCTTGGTTAGAGCGGGAGATGCGGTATTTACTCACTGGGCAGATGGTGAAATAGCTAAAGGTAATTACAAAATAGTAGGATTAATAAACGTAATTGGAGCGATACCTTGGGCTTTGAGCAGAGCGATACCAGTTGGTGTTTTCGCGTTCCTAGGAGCTACTCCTGAGGTTGCTACAGCTATTAAAAATGCTATTACTTCACCAGCTATTGCCCCATTCTGGAGTGCAATGAGTATTGCTGGATGGTGGATGCCTGCTTTAGGTGTTGCATTGTTGCTTAGAATGTTCTATAGAACTGAGTACTTGCCATACTTCCTATGGGGTTTCGCTTTAGTCGCTTACTTTAACTTATCATTACTGGCAGTCGCTATCTTCTCCACAATCTTAGTTGGTATGATTTATGTAGCTAGGTGGATCATTCAATTCGGTGAATTTAAGGTCGAGGGAGCTGTTGAGGAAGGACCGAGGGTATTAACTAGAGGTGACCTTGTTAAAGCATTCTGGTTATCATGGTTCATTCAAAGCTCATGGAACTACGAGAGAATGATGGGTACTGGTTTCGCTCACGGTATGTTTCCTATTGAGCAGAAATTGAGGAAGACTGATGAAGAATTAAAAGAATGGTTGACAATGCACTCCGAGTTCTATAATACAGAGCCACACCTACACAACATTATCCTTGGAATGGTAATCGCCATGGAGGAGAGAGGCGCAGATATAGAGACAATAAGAGCAATTAAAACAGCTTTAATGGGACCGTTCGCCGGATTAGGAGACTCTCTAATGTGGTTCACGCTACTACCTATCGCTTTCGCTATAGGAGCTAGCTTAGGTGCACAAGGAAACTTCTTAGGTCCAATAATTGCGCTTCTAATATGGATACCTATCTCTTGGGCAGTTAAATTCTATTCTCTAATATATGGATATAAATACGGAGATCAGTTGGCAAATGTATTGAGAGGAGATGTATTAAAATTCTTTAGAGATGCCATAGCTGCCTTTGCGGTCGCTATGATGGGTGGCATTGGTGCTTCCTATGTTACCCCACCAATCTTCGTTCAGGTTACCTTATCTATATATGGAGTAAGCATACAATCAATAATGGATACGATCATTCCAAGATTATTACCATTATTAATAGTGCTTTATGCCTATTGGATAGTTAAAAGAGGCGTCCCACTGAGTCTAGCAGTGACCTCATTGTTCCTAACTGGTCTCGGTTTGAGCTTATTGAACATCATTGGTCCTCCTAAAGCAGCTTTCCAGTGGCCATCTCCTGAATTTGCAGCTGCTGGTATTATCTTGATCATAATCTCGTTGATCATAGATTTCTTTGGTGCTCGCGAGAAATAGGCATTCTTTAATTTTTTATACATTTTTTATTCTTTTTTCTAAAAAATAAATTGGTTATGTGCAATGATTGGTATAGTAGTTGTTTCTCATCTCCATCTAGCTGAGGCCCTATTAGAAACTACTAGGATGATTTATGGCAAACCAGAAAGAGTTGTAGCGGTCCCTTTACTTGAAGGTGAGGGTCTGGAAGAGTTAAAAGACAAGGTGATAAGAGCAATAGATGAGGTAAATGATGGTGATGGGGTTCTAGTTCTGGTAGATCTCTTTGGTGGTACGACAATGAATGTTGCAGCATTAATTGCCGCTGAACGAGGAGATATAGAAATAATCTCCGGAGTTAATTTGCCGATGATGCTACAAGTATTGTTCGAGAGAGAAGATACAAATAATCTAAGGGAACTAGCTGAGAAAGCCCTTCAAGCTGGCAAAGATGGAGTAATGGATGTTAGAGAGAAAATAGTTGAGAAACTTAAGAAAGCGCGTGAGGGGAATGTATAGGCTTATTGCTACAGATGTAGATGGAGTAGTTAAACCTTATTATGACCCAGTACCAAGCGAGTTGAGTGACCTTCTTGCAAAAATATCAGAGAAAATAAAGATTGCTTTCTTATCTGGAAGACAAATATCTTGGCTTGATGGATTAGTTAATGGTATGGGGATTCGGCTCGAGAGAACAATTTTGATCGGGGAAGAAGGAGCAGTAATATGGTTTCCTGATGAGTATAAATTAGTATACTCACTAAATGAAGAATATTTACAACGTTTCATAAGAGCGAGAGATAGCATTAAAAGAAAAATTAGTGATTTATTTGGCGATCAAGTGTTTATTCCTGCTACTCATGTGATTTTAACTATAGCTGCTGGTAATAAATTTCATGAAGCTGATAAATTGATTAAAGAAATTATAAAAACAGAAAATTACAATGACTTAATTAACTTAACTTATCATAAGATGCATAACGTGATTCAAGTATTTCCGAGGGGAATCGATAAGTATGTTGCTCTAAGAATAGTTCTAGGGAAATTAAATTTAGATGAGAAAGATGTTATAGCTCTTGGTGATGGACTAAATGACATACCTATTTTAAGAAAAGCAGGATTTTCAATAGCTATCGGAAGTAACGAAGAAGTAATTAAGTCATCTAAAGTCCATTTCGATGACGGATTAACAGCATTTAAATACATAGTTGAAAATCTACTTCTATAACAATTCCTTAACTTTCTCTATCCTTTTTAAATACTGTTCCTCCAACTCATATAATTCTTTCAATAACTTATCTATCTCAGTATAAACATACATCATCAGTTTTGAGTGCTCTTTAGGTGGCAAGCCATTGCCATACTTAGTTATACCAATTATCTCCCCCAGAGCTCTATTAAACTGCTTATAAAGCATAGTAAAGCCAACAAGATTATTTTCTTTTAAACTTTTTTTCATCTTATTTAAATACTCTTTTATAGAATTTACTAAAAATCTGAGATCTATTTCAAATTCTTTTTTATTCCTTGCATCCTCTGGCATATCTTTTACCCCTAGAAGTATTTATTGAAACTCAAATTTCCCATACAAATATAAATTATGTTTTTTTAAAAAATTATTTCTGATAATTATAAGAATACGCATAAATTATTATTAATAAAGGACTATAATTTATAGTTTCAGTACTATTTGTTATTTTTTAGTATATTATTGGAACTTATTCTATATTATAATAATTGAATAGAAATTTGTTTTATTTTGGGATTAAATTTTTAAAATGAACAATGATTAATAATATTTTTGCCATAACTACTTCTAAATTTTAGGGTTGATATTTTTGAACGCGGAAAAATATATTTTACCTGTAATAGGACCTATAAATCTTTCTTACTTAATTCTATATTACCAGTCAGTAGAAAATATCTCTGAGTTAAAGAAGAGATTAGAGCACAGGGAAATTGATCCGTCATCTGAGATCCCGAGAATAATTAATAAAGGGATCAGGAATAATTATTTACAAAAAGGAATTTTCTCCTTCTATCTAGATGACAAAGGGATTATTTGTGTTATGGGCAGAGAATACGTTAATGAAATAAAAGTAAATGATTACACAATTTTACTCAGCGATCCTAAACCACTCACACGTGAACTATATTCGCTAGCTTTGAGAAAATTTCTACTTAGTTTCATTTCTTGGAAACTTGATCAAGACAGGGATTTGAAAATTCGTGTGGGTGATGCTTATTACTTTAAAGAGTCTGTTATTGGGAAGAGTAGAGAAGGCTTGGAATTCATGTTATTACATGGTTTCAGTTTAAGGATTATTTCTCATCTTTCTGGATTCTATATTTATGTTTTAGATAAGTTTCTGCCTAGGATAAAGCCTACTCTGGATAGGATTCTAAGGATAGATATTTTCAGGGGTACTTATGAGTATTTGAGAGGTGAGTATTATTGGGATGGTTTATTGAAAGAAATGAGCTGTATCACCACTGATGAGTATTTTAGGTTTGGTAAACCTTCTTATGCTGGTCGAATTGTGAAAGTTGTTTATAGTGATGTCCCTATTTATCAGGAATTAAGATCATCTATAAAGGATTATTATTCTAGAGAGCGTGGAGAAATTAGAAAATTTATTGAGGAGAGGATGCGTGATGATGTCCCCATAGTCCTCACGTACAAAGGGAGGCGGGGAGCCCATTTATTATCTTACTTATCTAGTATCCTTTATCTAGCACCCTCAATAATGGAGTTAAGAAGAATAGTGGATGTCTTAGGTTTCAGACAAATAGTGAAGTGGTATATTGATGCGATGAATCCAAATATAGATAGTTACATAGATAGCTTGAACAAATGGGCAAGCAAAATTATGGATATACTTAACCAATTACCTCTCAAACGGAGAGGCAACATTCTTGAATTAAGTGGGGTGCATTGAAATGTCACTTAGATTATTCTCTATTAAGAAAGCTAAAACACCTAAAATAGCTTTCGGTGGCGATGCTGTAAGTGATAGTGTTGTTAACGGTTTAGAGCAATTTGGTCCTTGGGACTTGGGCAAGAGATTATTTAACTCATTACGCTTAATAATTGTCTACCCAGAGGGACAAGAAAGCATAATGTATGATCTGCTTGAGAATATGATTATCGAGATTTCTCTTTTGAGATTAAGACTGGAGGTTATACTGAAGATCAGTTATAATCCTGGGTCGGCAAGTTCTTATGAAGAAACTATTAATAAGATACGGGAGTTCATTAGAAATGAGCCTTTTAGAAAAGACATAGCTATCCTCCAATTAATTCCAGAAAGGGAGGAAAAACCAGACTCTTTCTATAACTTAATTAAAAGAGAGATCTATTTAGGCTCAGAAACAAATGAGTTATCTGTTCAGGCTCTAATGATCCCAAAATGGGTAGAAGCTAGAGATAAGATTGATTACAGTAGAAATTTGTTGCTTTCCATCTATAGTAAAATGGGCGGAATTCCATGGGTATTAAAGAATACGGCTTCACGGCTAATCGAATCAGCCAGCTTTATTGGTTACACTACTATGGAGAAGAAAGATGTACTTTACGTAATATATTCTATCTTTGGATCAAGAGGTGAATTAATAGTAAACAAGATCTTAAAATACGAGGCAGCGAGCGATGAAGATAAGAAAATGTATTTAGAGAAAGCTTTCAAAGAAATGCTGGAAAATGCTTATTCAAGCAAGCTTATAGCTTTACATAGGCTTGGTGAAATTAATGAGATTGAGAAAGATATATTATCTAATATTATTAATAATATAAGAGGATATTTATTCATAGTTGAATTCCCAATGGATTGGTCTATACCAATTCTTATCAAGTCTAATTATACTCATAGAAATGCAGATCCTGGAACGTGGTTTTATGGTGGAGTGATAAATAATGTTCCCTACTTCTTTATTAAGCTCAAATCATTTAATAGGAGGCCTAGTATTGTTAGGGAGGCAATTAAATATGGAGTTATCTTGGTGACACCGAGGATACTTGATGAATTCAGTTGGAGCGATATAGCTGACGATATAGCTAATCAGATATATTCACTAAGTAGTTTGCATTGGGGTAATGTAAATGGTTACTTTGATGTACCAGTAACAATTCATTTCATGAGAAAGATGAGGAACTTTGTAGAGAGAAACATGGTTATACCCGAGTCTAATAGAGCTATATTCATTTAATTTTTATTTTTTTATTTCTTCTTGAATCTTAGTTATCTAGTGAATAGTAATGACTGAGGGTCCAACAGCTAGATATAAAGCATGGAAGATATATCTTTTGCTTAGAGGTAGAGTTGTTAAGGACATAAAGATACGAAGTAGTAAAATTAAGGTTGATCCCAATAAATTAATAGGTAAGAGATTTCTCGGTTTTGATACGTTTGGTAAAAACATTATTTTTATTTTTGATGGATACTGTGTGCGCATTCACTTAATGATGTACGGTACAATACATGTTTACAATGAGAGAGAGAAGCTGAAGAAGCCAGAGAAGTTAATAAGATTGGCTATTGAGTTTGATGATGGGCAAAGAATGATAGTTTATAATGCTCCCATAATAGAGATAGATCACCGTGATAAATTATATCTACGTATTAAGAAAGATCTGGGTGAGGACCCATTAAGAGTTGATTGGGATATAAATAGAGCTATTAGATTAATAAAAAGAGATTTGGATAAGAGTATAGGTGAGGTGTTATTAGATCAGAAGGTTATTGCTGGTGTAGGTAATATCTTGAGGAATGAGATACTGTTTAGAGCTCGTATTCATCCCGATAGACTTGTTAAGGATCTTAGTGATGATGAAGTTAGGAGGATTGTGGAGATAAGTGCTGATTTGATGCGTGAATGGCTTAGATGTAAGGTTAATGGCGAAAGAATAGGGCCTACTATCTTAATTTATGGTAAATCTAAAAAGCCTTGTCCTATCTGTGGAAGACTAATTAAGTTTTATAGGCAGAAACCACATAACAGAAGAACTTATGTTTGTGAGACCTGCCAGAAATAGATTATTATTTTTTCTCAATCATGTCGAATTTATTTCTAACCCTGGAATACTTGCTGATTATAGATTTCATCCTTTTTAGTAAATCTTTTTCCTCTTCTGTACTCAATTTCCATTCTAATTGCTTCATATACGTGCTATGGGGTTTAAATTTCGTCTTAGCTTGCGATAAATCTATCGATATCTCGTTGTAAATGTTAATGTTGCTGAATCCTAGTTTCCCTAGATAATATAAGTAACCTATTGTGTTCGGATTGAATCCCATTAAATATGAAACTAAACTATCTGTTTCTAATGAATTTTTCCCAGCGAAGACATAACCCCATTTCTTAGGTTCACCAGACACTGGCCCATTTCCCTCCATTGCTATGGTTCCATCGATTAAGCTGAAGTCGGGGTAAAGTATTCCTCCTAGAATCGCAATGTTAGCGTTTATTGCTTTATATCCCCTATGAATCTTTGATCTGTTATTTCTTCCTACAATCCCGCCTACAGCTATGTTTTTTAAGCTTAGAGTGACTATTACTGTATCATGTGTCTTAGCTCTGCAAACAGAGATAACAAATGGGGCTTCAAGGATTGTTTTGGAGACGGGTATCATAAATTCATCGAATCTAGAATTAAATATAGGAATCTCAACTTCAGCGTCCTCATGAATATCAAATAGCTCTAAATCATATTCCTTGGATAATTCTTGTAATCCTAGTTTCCTGAAGCCTTCTATCGCTATTCCTATTGCAGGTCCTTCAGCAATAATTATCCTTCCACTATGAGAGAGATCATCTCTGAGGAATCTTATTAGGTGCGCTAAACTTTCCTTTGTTGTCATTGATAAATACGTGTACGTTGAAACCATGTTTACTTTTATTATAATTTTTCTTTCTTTTATCTCCTTCAGATTACTGGCAAAGAGCGCTTCATCGTAATTTCTGCTCATAGCTATAGTCATTTAATCACCTTATAGCCATACTGATTCTTAAGTTCTTTGAAACCGAGGATAGAATGGATTAGGGACTATTTCGATTAATAATCTTTAATTAAGCTATACACTAACTCGATATCTTTCATTTTTATTTCACTATTTAGAAATATATTATTATATTAAGTTGATTAGTTAGCTATATAAAATCTATTCTTAATTGATTAAATAGAGATATTCTGGAATCTTAGATACATAAAGATATAAAATTATTATTGTATAAGATGTACATAGTTGTGTTTTTCGTGCGAGATACATTATTTGTGCTGTATATGAGATGAAGAATAAATAAAGTGTTACTATAGGTCAGAGACAATGAGATTGAATTCAGATAAGATATTTGAATACATCTGTGTCTCTTTCGGTCTCGGATTATTGATTTTAGTATTACTGATATTTTATGAGTTGATAGCTAATTCATTTCTGGTATTTGCGAAATTCGGTATTAATTTCCTTACAACTGCTTATTGGGAACCTGTTAAAGGTATTTATGGAGCGTCACCATTTATATACGGAACATTCTTTACAGCCACTATAGCACTAGCAATAGCTTATCCCGTTAGTATTGGCATAGCTGTATTTTTATCTGAATTATCACCTAGAAAAGCGAGCCAGTTTTTTTCATCTTTAATTGATTTGATAGCTGCAATACCTAGCGTGATAATAGGGTTATGGGGATTATTCATTTTAGCTCCAATTATAAGGGATGATGTTCAACCAATACTAAAGCATCTCTCATTTATTCCATTCTTCCAAGGCGAAACTCAAGGGTTAAGCTACCTAAATGCAATCCTAGTTCTCATTTTCATGATTATACCTATAATGACTTCAATCTTTACAGAGGCCTTAAGAAACGTTCCAAGAGATTTAAAGGAAGCTATGTATGCTCTAGGCGCCACTAGATATGAAGTTATTAGGCATGTATCTATACCAACTACCCGAACAGCGTTACTAGCTGGTATTGTGCTCGCGTATGGTAGAGCTTTAGGAGAGACCCTAGCCGTCACGATGGTTATTGGTAATAAACCTAATATCACTATTTCCCTCTTGAATCCCGGGTACACTTTGGCAGCTGTTATAGCTAACGAGTTCTTAGAGGCTACTGATGCACTGTACGTATCTGCCTTAATAGCTTTAGGCCTGATATTATTCTCAATCTCACTGACAGTTAACTTAATTGGTGCGATTTTGTTGAAGAGGTTATCCAGATGACTATTGCTATAAGAAAGCTCAAGAATCTTTTATTCACCGTATTTGCTATAATCTCATTTATTGTGATCATAATACCCTTACTTCACTTAGTATTCACAATAATAGTAAATGGAATTCAAGCAATAAACCTAGATTTCTTTATATCGCTCCCACCGCCTCCTGGATATCCAGATGGGGGAGTAGCTAACGCTATTCAAGGAAGCATAATTCTTGTAGGATTAGCTATGTTAATAAGTTTCCCGATAGGGTTTTTCGGAGGAATATACTTAGCAGAATACAGCAGAGGTAATTTATCCGAGTTAATTAGGACTCTCGTTAACGCTTTATCAGGTATACCTTCCATTGTAGCTGGTATATTCGCGTACACCATAATTGTCATTAAGTATGGGTTCTCGGCCATAGCAGGAGCAATAGCCCTAAGTTTGCTCTCAATACCTTATATAGTTAGAACAACAGAAGAGGCTCTAAAAGCCGTTTCTAGAGACATAAGAGAGGCTGGATTAGCTCTGGGTATACCAAGATGGAAGGTCACTTTATACTTAGTAGTAGGTGCGGCTAAGCCTAGAATAATAGCTGGAGCATTATTAGCTATGGCTAGAATTACTGGCGAGGCAGCACCATTATTATTTACTGCTTTTGGAAGTAGGTATTTTACAAAATCAATATTTGAGCCAGCTGACGCTTTACCTTTACTGATTTATAGATTCGCTTTCTCACCATATTCTGAGTGGCATAGATTAGCTTGGGGTGCAGCACTAATATTAATTTTGGTGGTACTTTCCATTAATCTAGGAGTCAAACTATACATGGGTGGAGGACCCAAGATTAAGATTAGTAAGAAAAAACTAGGAGCGATTACCCTCGTAGTATTGGTTTCAGGCGCTGCTTGGGCGATATATCCTAAGCCAGAAGTAATAAAGCTTAATGGTGCTGGAGCGACATTCCCGTACCCGCTTATATCTCTCTGGGCAAAAGAATTTCACGAAGAATACCCCAATATAACTGTTGAATACCAAGCTATAGGTAGTGGTGGTGGAATCAGAGCTATACTTGATCAAACGGTTGATTTCGCGGGTAGCGATGCGCCCTTAAACCCAAATGAATACGCTAACGCTTCACGCATAGGAACAATAATGCATATTCCCGAAGCACTTGGTGGCGTTGTTATAGCCTACAATCTTCCCGGATTAAATGGCAGGTTGAAACTGACTGGTGATATTATAGCTGATATTTATCTTGGGAACATATCTAAGTGGAGTGATCCTAGGATAAAGAACATTAATCCAGAACTAAATCTGCCTGATAGAGATATTATTGTTGTTAAGAGATCTGATGGAAGCGGAACAACGTATATTTTTACTGATTACTTATCTAACGTGAGTGAAACTTGGAGAGATTACATAGGAAAAACTAAGATATTTTCATTCCCTGATAAGATTGGAAATAGAGGTTTAAGCGCTCCTGGGAACCCTGGAGTGGCGCAGATGATTCTTCAGAATCCTTACTCCCTCGGTTATATCGAGTTAGCTTATGCTCATCAACAAAATATGACTACTGCACTAATAAGAAATAAAGAGGGCTACTTCGTGGAAGGAAACTTAACTACGATCAGTGCTGCTGCAACAGGTGCAGCTCAAGCCTTACCATTACCTTGGGAATCTTGGTCCAATATAACAATTGTTAATGCTCCTGGAAAACTAGCTTACCCAATAAGTAGCTTTACATACATATTAGTGTATAGGGAACAACACGACTTCAAAAAATATCTAGCGTTAAAGAAATGGCTAACATGGATCTTGACAAAGGGACAAGAATATGCGCCTGAACTACTTTATCCAAAATTACCTCCAGAAATAGTTGAATTAGGATTACAAGCTGTAAACTCATTAGTATATATAGGTGCATCTCAGAAACAAGAAACCTATTACTCTAATTCTCTTCATGGAATTAAAATTGCTGTTTATTCGAGCTTTAGATATGATTTAAGGCAAATTGAAATGTTTTTTTATTGATTTATGATGCTTTTTATGAAAAACTTTTTCAACCATTTAAATATATTTGATAGCTTCTGACCTATTCGAGATGTATTTATAAGAAATTTTTATTTTTTATTTATTTTTATACATTGACTATTAAAATATTCTTCTTACGTGATTATTTATGAATGAAAATAATTAATCTGATGTGTTGTGGTTTCTTATTGCTATATTTATTTTAAAATATATAGCTTTTCTATCAGGACTTTACTATTTTCCTAGGCTTGTATCACCTAACTTATTCTTAATCACTTATCCATTAGGAGCACTACTTCCATTGATTACTGTTCTTATATTAAACAAATATTATCTCCAAAGAAATATGAGTGATTACAGGGTATCATTTTCTCTGGGCAATCCTATTTACATCTTAGTGGCTGTAGCGTATCCATTTGCTGTTATTGGTCTAGCAATACCTATAGCTTTTTTGGTTGGAGTAAGTGTTGATTGGTCGTTATCAGAATTCTTTAAGATAGCAGAAATACTGGCTAAAGCGTTTAATTTATCTCTGTCTGATATAATTAATCTTGCTATTATCTAACTAACACTTGGTCTATTCTATAATATTGCTTTTGCTTTTGGTGAAGAAGTTGGCTGGAGAGGATACTTTCTAACTAGGCTTATAGAGAGATTTGAGTTGATGAAAGCAATAATACTATCGAGTTTAACTTGGGGTTTATGGCATCTACCTACTTATCTCACTCCATATCTCTTATATAATCGTGAAATTGTTATTTATTCACTACTTGAATATCTTTTCATGGGTATCTTCTATTGCTGGCTCCGGATAAAGACCAATAGTGTAATTGCCTCATCAATTGCTCATGGAGCAGTAATTACTTATATTAGTTTAAGGAATTTCCTATTTCTGACTAGACCACTCCTTGGATTTATTCATGGTCTTTGTTTGTTGAAAGCATTATAGCTATAGTTATATTATTTCGTTTGATTAGAGTATTTAGTAATTGAAAATAAAGCTCCATACATCATTAGTGTTCAAATAGGGTATGGTGCAATATTAATGCATTTCGAACTGAAATTAATCTTACTTATATTACCATTAATCTTCTTTCTCCTAAATCCAGAGAATAATTATATTTCTCATTCAAATAAGCAAATGTATGGAATATGGATCCTGAATTCGATCATAGGGATAAATATTGGTTGAGAAGGGTTGGTGAATGGTGTATACCAGCAATCCATAAAGAATTAAATCAAACAAGTTCGGATTTTTCCGTTTTCGAGAATTTAAGTAATGATATAATATTGCTCATCTGAGAGTAAATCGGGATCCTGAATTATATTCAGGATATACGACTATTATAGCTACTGTAACCCAAGGATGGGTTGGCAAAATCGTTCTGGAGTCTATCAGCCTAAGCCTCTTAATATTAGCATGGTGGAAGATTTATGGTTAGAGACTAATTTGTTATCTGCGATTTGTTGGGGAGCTGAGTCTGCTATTGTGATTAATGCTTGGTTCGTTTTTTACGATGTATATATTTACAAACCATTATATTTAGTATACTATGATAAAATAATCTTGGGACTAGATATCTATCTCGAGCATGTAAATACACTATTGTATGATTATGAGCTACGGGAAACAAGTAGTATTAGCGGAACTCTTATCTATATATTCACAAGATTCTTCGATAGGGGCATTGGAAAATACAGAATAAATTTATTGCGGGAAAAAAAGTGCTATAAAAGTAGCACCAGATATGGGAGTTAAATTAAATCTTGATAAGGCTTATCTTTATCAAATTGAACTTGTTGCGGATGAATTCTATGGATTTACGGAGGCTAGACTCTCCAACCTCAGAATAACATATTCTCTTAAGGAAACAAAAATTCACTACAAAAATTCAACTAGATTTTTGCTTCTCGCTGAAATAAATAGATTGAACTTAAAAATAATGCATTTTTTGCTAAATTATCTTTCCTCTAACTCTAAAGATTTTTATTATTTTTTGTATAAATTTGTTATAATTGGAATTAATAAAATAATATTATAGGGATGTTAATGCTTGAGAAATTGACTGATTCTCTGGAAAGTTTTTTCAGTGTTTTTGGCTTGTTCAATATATTATTTCTTTAAGCGATACATACTCTTTTGTTGCCTTTAATAGCCAAATATTTCTTTTTCTTGCTTCTGAGACTAATTCTGGTAATGGCAATATAACATAAAGGACAAGAATGACATTCTTTCGCAGGTAACCTGGATACTTCTCTTTAAGTAATTTATATTTATCTAAGAGCTCATCTAGAATCTTTATTCCACCTCTTAAGCTTGCTTCACCAATCACGCACCAATCTTTATTAGCACCATAAATATTTATCTCTGCTTCTGGAAGTTTTAGAGTATCAATATCCATGCTTATTCCAGCCTGTTCGAGATGATACTTTATGAAAGATCTAGCTTCTTCCTCAACATCTACAGTAAGTTTCTCAACAGTCCTCTCAATTCTATTCAACCTAATATTTATCCTCCTGATTTCCTCAAGCATTTTATTAAAGTCCTCCCTCAAGCCCTTAATCTCGTCCCATATCTTCGTTTGCTCCTCCCTCAAGCCCTTAATCTCGTCCCATATCTTCGTTTGCTCCTCCCTCAAGCCCTTAATCTCGTCCCATATCTTCGTTTGCTCCTCCCTAAGCCTAACCTGCTCCTCCCTCAAGCCCTTAATCTCGCTCTCTATTCTGTCCAGTCTTTTAAGCATTTCCTCTATGCCTATTAGACCAGCTACCATGTACCTGAACTCTTCGTCTTCCTTTAGCAGCCTTATTATTTCTTTTTTAATACTTGTTGACAAGTCTTTTTCACCTCTTAAATTAGGTTTATTGCCTTGCATCAAAATAAAAAGTTTCTGATAATTAAGAAGGCAAAATATTAAACAGCACTTGTAATTATTAATGTTCTGTTTTGGAAATAATATAAAAAAGGATATAATGAAAGAAATTTAACCATTTGTATCATTTAACTTTTCATAATATATTTCATTTATTTTTATTTAGACTTCTTGTAAAATATGTAATACCAGATTATTGCAGCTATTATGGATTCAGATATTATTGATAATACTCCTGCTGGATACCCAATCAACCTATCTGTTATAAATAAGTAATATCCAATATTAATATAAGCGTTTATTGCTCCATGAGCTAATGATGGCATTAATATATTATTTGTCTTAATTCTTAACCAGGATAAAAATACTCCTATAGCTATGGTAAAGAAAAGAAATAATATTGCTCCGATATACCTTGTTTCGTAAGTATAATCATATCCGATGGATAGTATTAATGGCCAATGCCATAAACCCCAGATGAAACCAGAGAGAATAATAGCTTGCTTTAATCCAAACTCCTCCTCAAGTCTAGTTAGTAAATAACCCCTCCAACCCGCTTCTTCACCGAAAGCGAAAATTGTGTTAAAAAATGGTGCTATAATAAACTGTATTGTATAAATCAATATCATTGTTTGATAAGAGAGACCAGCAAGTTGCGCCGCCTTCGCTAAATCGATAAATAGGTTGCTCATTGACCAATCTACTTTTACCCCGATCAAGTATGCTATAGGTATAGATACAGCATTTACAGCAAATGGATATATTATGGCTATTGGGATGTATTTGTATTTTATATCGGATATAGATATTCCAAAATCTCTTAAATCCATTTTTATAAATATTTTGTTCACTATTAAGACGCTTATGAGTGGAATGAACATAAGCCCTACTGTTGCCGCTATCAAAAGCTCAAAACTAATTAGCGCCAGAATTGATACCGTAATGCTCATTAACCCTATTGATAGAACTATGTAAGCAATTACATCTATCAAGTCATTGTTTTTCATTAAGTATCACCATTTTAATTATTTTTTATGGTTTGTCAAAAAATTCTAATTCTTGACGTCATAGCGTCAGATTTAAGAGTGGGGGGCCTCCCGTAATGTATTACGAGAGACTTACCCAACAACTCCTCGAAAGGAGGCCCCCCTATGCGATATACCGTTTAGCCTTTAAAAATTTTAGCTATGATGCTCCACG
>JAHQWF010000003.1 GCA_029856055.1 Candidatus Njordarchaeota archaeon
GCTATATACATTTTTAGTGATTCCATCGAATTAAGAGTAAACCTAAAAGAAATTATAACAATAACCGAGACCGAAGATATTAAATACTTGGAAGATGACCTGAGATTAGGAGTAAAGATTGCTAAATTTTACTCAAAATTACCTAAAATAGATTGTAAAGAGTGCGGTAGAAAGACATGTCTCGATTTCGCGATAGATTTAGCCCTCAATAAAGCAGACATTAAAGAATGCGTCACACTGTTCTCAAAGAAGAGATTAGTTATCAAAGTTGATGATGAAGTAATCTTCTTGAAACCCTGGGTGCAAGATCTCGTTAGAAAAACCATTTTAACGATGCTTTCATCACTAAAAGGAGTTAGAATAAAGGGAGACGAGAAATTAATGATAGAGGTGAAGGAACATTAAATTAATAGCTTTCTTTGGTAGAAAAAACTCAGGAAAAACTTATTTAGCAACTACTTTAGTAAAACTATTACAAGACCACAGCATACTGGTTTTCAAGCATATTCATGAGCCAGATTTCATAATAGATTACGAGGGAAAAGATACGTGGAAATACTATAATAGTGGCGCCGAAACAGTAGTTGCTTTATCGAATAAAAAAACAGCGATTATATCAAGAACAAAAACTAGCATCAAGCCACTTGAAATAATGAGCGCACTGTATAAAATTGGCTATAGTTACGACTTTGTATTTATGGAGGGGTTCCAAAACATCTATGGGAAAGATAATCGTATCTATAAAGTTCTTGTAATTAAGAATAAAGAAGAGTTAAAAGAATACATTAATTTAATAGACACAAGAAGTCTAGTAGCTATATTTCTAAATGGATTAGAGGTAAGAGATATTGATGAAACACTAAATCATATAAATGCAAGGACTTATAAACTTGATTTGAGAGATATCCAGAGATTTAAGTATTTTTTGGTGAGGGAATTAAAGGATAATTTCTACCTATAATCAAGTTTCTAATAAAATGATAAGATCTAGTTAATATTCTAGTATTGCTCTCAAGAATTTACCAGCGTACAGGATCTCATTCACATTTATTTTTTCTCTCTTACTGTGAGCTAGTGCAGGGTCCCCAGGGCCGAATATAAAGGAAGGAACACCGTTTTCATTGAAAGTGGTGGCGTCGCACCAGCTCCTGAAGACTTTCCATTTGGGATCTCTATTAAATATTTTCTTGTATATCTTCGCTAATTCATCTGATTCGATGCTTAAATTTGTTTTAAATGGATTAGCATAATCAATTATCTTAATTGAAAAATCGTTGTTGAGAACTCTCTCCCGCAGAAAAATCCTTAATTCATTAAGTAAAGTTAATGATTTAGTGCCAGGAGGTATATGAAAATTAATAGATATTTTACAGTTGTCTGGGACAAAAAAGCTATTTCCTTTAGCATCCATATTTGTTATCGTGAATGTGATATTTTGCTTAGCGCAGAAATCTCTAACAACATTTAATATGAATAGAGCTTTTTCCGTCGAAGTTTTTTCTATATCAGAGATCGGTATTAAATCGGGGTGATAAGTACTTGAAAAAGTCTCCAATAGCAACTCTAAGTATCCATATGCAGCATTAGATAACTCAAGATTAGTTGGTTCTAAAACCAGAACTAATCTTGGTTTATGGTTCGATAAATAAGATATTGCTCCCCCGCCAGATGTTTCCTCTTGCGAAAAAATAGCTATGGATACATTATCTCTAAGGTCTCTTAATTTTGATAAAGCGTAGTATATTGCAGCAATGGAACCCTTAGCATCTACGGCACCAGTACCGTATACTTCATCACCAATAATACGCGGTTCACAAACTATCGGTACAGTATCTACGTGAGTAGCTATCAAAATATCAGGATTTTTAATATCATTGATTACGAGGTTGAAAGATGATTTACTAACATATTGCATTGATCCATTAAATCCTAATTCAGAAAACATTTCATTAAGAAATTTAACTGCTAGATACTCATTTCCAGAAAGACTATCTATGGTTAAGAGTTCATATAGAAACTTTTTTAGATCATTTTTTATCTTCAATCGATACACCTAGCTAATCACTAGATACTCTCTAATCCTAATTCTCTTTTTTTCTCAATCGTTATCCTACCGTCTTTATCAATACCTCTAAGCCTATAGTAGATATCTAAAGCCTTTTCAAACTCATCTTTAGATAGTTTAAACTCTTTCCCGTTATGCTTAATAGATTCTCTGTATATTCTTTCTGGTAATCTATCATCAGATCTACTAAATCCTTCTCTCTCATTTATCAATCTAGTAAGTAATGTTATTCTCTCCAAAGATTTCCTGAAATCATCATAACTAATATCTAGCCCTGTAACAGCATTATATAACCTCCACATCAAATCCAATTTATAGATATCTCTACCGAATTTACAGATCATTAAGCTATCGAAAGACGTCATGAAATCTTCAAACTCAATTAATTTTCTTACTTTTCTCTCTGAGAGCTCGTCAGGTGGACCAGCAAATCCCTTAATATCTACATAATAAGCCATTACTCTAAGGTGGCATGCGCCCCTAGGGGATATCGCATAACCAATACTCATCCCTTTTAAAACCCTCGGATCATATCCAGCTGGCTCTAATTTCTTGACATGAACCACAATTTCTTTTAGTCCTAATTTCTCGGAAGCTTTAACTGCTCCCTCAGCCAGTAAGTCACCGATATCCTTACGGTAAGCTATATCTTTAATTAATTGCGCGAATGATTCGGTATCCCCATAATCGATTTTGAGACTAATTCTACCCCTTTTTGCTGCCTCTATAGCTAACCCAATAACATTACCTAATGTTATAGTATCTAAACCATAAATATCAGCTAAGTAGTTGAGGTATGCTAAATCTCCTAAATCATTAGTACCAATCAAGCCTCCGAGGGAATAAATAGTTTCGTACTCGGGGCCATCAATCTCTATGTCACCAAATCTAGTATGCATACTAATGTATCTTCCACACGCAATAAAGCAATTCCAACAAGCATAATTCCTCTTCAAAACCCTCCTAATAGACTCAGCACCAATCTTTTCCCAATCCTCAAAGAAACCCTGTGACCAGTAATATGAAGGGAAGAAACTCATTTCATTTGCAAGAGTAGACATAGCTGATGTCCCATATGTATTTAAGGTTTTGACCCCAGCCACCTCTTTTCGCTTTTCAACAATTTCACTAACTAAATCCCTTAGTTTATCTGGATATGCCTCATCAACCCAATTATCACCACTTGAGAAAACTAAGGCTTTTAGATTCTTTGAGCCCATTACAGCACCACCACCGGTTCTAGCAGCTTGTCTCCACTCGTCGACGCCTATTACAGCGAATTTCACTAAATTTTCTCCAGCAGGTCCAATTGCAGCAATAGTTGATTTGGAACCAAATTCTTTCCTTAATTCCTTATCTGTGCTTTCAATATCTAATCCCCAGAGTTCTCCACCGTCTCTGAAATCGACTCCGTCTTCACTGAAAACAATTACTGTAGGTTTCTCAGCTTTGTTAAAAAATACAATAGCATCATACCCTATCCACTTCGGATATTTAGGTAATGAACCACCGACAATTGATTCCCCGTAGCCATTTGTTAGAGGCGATTTGAAGAAGAAACCTGCTTTTGAAGTTAATGGAACTCTAGTACCATTTAATGGACCATTAACCAAGATTAATGGGTTATTAGGGCTTAAAGGATCTGTATGCGGTGCTAGAAATTTGTAAAGATAATAGGCACCGAAGCCTTTACCACCTATAAATCTTCTCGCGAATTCTTCTGAAATCTTAACTTCTTCTATACTTTTCTTATCTAACTTAATCAACAATACTTTACCCGCATATCCCTTCATGAGTACACCTTAAATAAATTAAACTTTAGAAACAAGATCTTATACTACAAAAGATATTAAGTATTTATTTTTGATACTAATTTAAAAACCAAAATAATTTTTTCTTTAAAGAGCATTGAAAGGTGGCTCAATTTGCGTATTGGAGTGATAGGGATTGGCAGAATGGGAAGAGCGATAATTGAGAGGTATTCTTCACAAGATTATGTTATATATGGATGGAATAGAACAAAAACAAAAGCTAAGGAATTAAAGGTAAAGAATTTTAAAATACTTGATCATCCAGCTGAAGTTTGTCGAGAAGCCAATATAATTTTTATAACATTATCAGACATAGAAGCTATAAAAAATGTTTTTTATCAAGAAAAAGGCTTGTTACAGGGCTTAACTAGCGAAAACATTGTTTTAAATATATCAACTATAACTCCTGAAGCCGCTCTTGAGTTCTACAAGGAAGTGAAAAAGACTGGTGCAGAATACGTAGATATGCCTGTTCTCGGATCTCCTAAAAAAATTTTAAAAGGAGAGTTACCAATTCTCTTCAGCGGAAATAGGGAGGTCCTAGAGAGACTTAAGCCTATTTTAGAAATATTAGGCAAAAAAATAATTTACGTTGGTGAGATCGGTAAAGCATCGGCACTAAAATTAATTTTCAATATGGTTCTGCCAGTAACAGTTGTGGTTATAAGCGAGGCCTTGAATCTAGGGGCTAAGGCAGGTATTGAAGACAAGATAATTCTAGATGCGTTAATGGATAGTCCCCTAAGTGCAGCTATAAAGAGGTATTATGATAGAATGGTTCATCCTAATCCGCCAGTTAGTTTTACAATGAAATTAATGCTTAAGGATCTGGAATATTTGACAAGAATGTCATATAAGTTAAATACACCGCTATTTTTAGCTCCGGTGGTAAAAGAGTTATTAAAGAGTGCAGTTGCTAATGGCTTTAGTGAAAAGTATTATGCTAAGATACATGATTATTTAAAGAAACTCAGTGGCTTAAAATAATTGGCATTGTTTATGAATTAGGCGAGAGGTAAAGTGATAGAGCTTATAAGAATCGATCAGAAGCCTGAGCATGGATATTTCCTAAGGAGACCAAATAAATTCATAGTAGAAATAAAGACGAGATATGGTGTTAAGTTATGTCACTTAAGAGATACAGGTCGTTTAAAGAAGCTTTTATTCCCTAATAACGAAATTCTTTATATCAATAAGAGCATAAGAGCTAGTAGAAAGACTAGTTGTGAAATTTTAGCTGCTTGGCATAAAGATACAGATGAGTGGGTTTTAATAAACCCTGGATTTCATAATGATATAGTCGAAAAGATTATTTCAGCGGGATTAATGAGTGAGCTGAGAGATTATTTTGTTGAGAGGAGAGAGGTCACTTACAAATCATCCAGAATAGATTTTCTACTACATTCAGCTATAGGTAAGAAAGCTCTTTTAGAAGTTAAGGGATGTACACTTTTTATCAACGATATTGGGTATTATCCTGATGCACCAACCAAGAGAGGAACTAAACATGTTAAGACTCTAGCTAAAGCTCTGAAGAATGGGTTAGAGACATTCATTCTCTTTATCGTACCAGGCAGAGTTAAGGAGGTTAGACCTAATCACGAAATAGATCCAAAGTTCGCTATTGAATTAAAGAAAGCTGTACAACATGGAGTTAAAGCCCTAGCTGCAAGAGTAAAATTAATTAAAAACATTATTTATTTTAATGAGGAAATCCCAGTAAGGGTATGAAACAAGTTAGTGACTTCAATTGGTGTAACTATGTTTAAGGTTTCGAAAGAGATTATAGGAGAGAAATCGAATAGATTGGCTGGAAAAAAGATATTGCTAGGAGTAACTTCGAGTGCAGCGATATATAGAAGCATTGATCTAGCGAGAGAGTTAATGCGACATGGGGCCGAAGTCAAAGTTATTATGAGTCCAGAGGCTACAAAATTGGTTTCTCCTGAATTATTTAGATGGGCTACTGGCAACGAGGTGGTAACTAAGTTAACTGGGGACATAGAGCACATAGCGTTAACACATGAAGATCCAGATAACACAATAATATTGATAGCCCCTGCTACAGCCAATACTCTAGGTAAAATTGCTAACGGGATAGCCGATAATGCTTTAACAGCTCTAGTTTTATCAGGAATGGGTAAAAACTTACCTATAATAGTTGTACCAGCGATGCATCTTAGTATGTGGAAAGCGATCACAACACAGAGATCCATTTCAATTCTTGATAAACTTGGAATAGAAGTTATTCAACCAATAATAGAGAGAGATAAGGCTAAGTATCCTGAAATTTCAGAAATCAGAGAGATGGTGTTCAAAAAATTAACTAAACCTATTCTCAAGAACAAGAAAGTTCTCGTTACCGCTGGAGCAACTAGGGTATACATAGATAACATTAGATTTATTTCGAATCCAAGTAGCGGCAAAATGGGAGTTGCAATGGCGCTTGAGTCATGGTTAAGAGGCGCTGAAGTAACATTAATAGTATCAAAAAATAGTAATCATGGCTACTATATACCTAGGGGAATAAATATACTTGAATTCGAGACATATGAAGAGGCAAAGGAAATTATATTAGATAAGGTAATAGAATCAGATATTTTTATCCATGCTGCGGCAATCAGTGATTTTAAACCAAAGGGAAAATTTAAAGGTAAAATACCATCGGGGAGCAGTATTAATCTTGAGTTAGAGCCCACAGAAAAGATATTAGAATTAGCTTCTAGTCGAAATAAGGAATGTTTTATAATAGCATTCAAAGCTGAGTGGAATGTAAGTGATGATGAGTTAACTAAAAGAGCTAAACAATACATTGAAAAAAATATCGCGAAAGCGGTGGTAGCAAACGATGTGAGCAAGAAAATATTCGGCTCAGATAAAACTGAAGCGTATTTAATTTATAAGGTAGAAGGTGTCGAGAGAACAGAGAAGCTAATTGGTTTCAAAAGAGATGTAGCAAGTGTTATTTTAGATAAGATCTTTGCTTAAGCTAATGGCTTTAATTTTAACTATTCTTTAAAGATATGTGATCAAAATGACTTTTTAACTATGTTATATTCTGCTAATAGGGATCCCAAAAAATCTATATTGATTCCAGTTTGGACTTAATTTGCCCTGAATATTTATTTTTTTACCACAAAAACGGCATCTGTTTTCTTCATCTAGATTCCACTCTTGTATATAGAAACCGTATCTCTTAATGACTACTTTACCGCAATTCGGACAATAAGTGTGCTCATACTTATGTCCTGGAACATTTCCAATATAAACATATCTTAATCCCTCTTCTTTAGCCACCTCGATGTGTTTTTCTAGAGTACTTAGTGGTGTTGGAGGTATATCCATCATTAGATAATCTGGGTGAAATCTTAAGAAGTGCATTGGAGTTTCTGGTCCTAAGTTTTCTACAATCCATCGAGCTAGTTTTCTAGCTTGTTCAGGGTTATCACCAATTCTCGGAACAATTAGGTCAGTGATTTCTATGAATATGCCATGTTTTTTCATGTTTAATAAAGACTTGAATACAGGGTCCACATCTCTTACACCAGCGTATTTGTACATGAATTTAGGGTCTCCATTACCCTTAAAGTCGACGGTTGCTGCATCGAGGAAGTTCTTCAATAAGTCGAAGGATTCCTCTGACATATATCCATTAGTAACAAACATATTGAACAAGCCATTTTTTCTAGCTAGCACGCCCACATCATGAGCAAATTCAATAAAGATTGTTGGTTCATTATAGGTATAGGCGAATCCATCAGCACCATACTCTAAAGCTGTTTTAACTAATTTCTCTGGAGTAGTGTCCCAACCTTCTACGATTCTCCTTTGTGAAATACTAAAATTCTGACAATACTTACACATCCAATTACATCCGTTTGTCGCTATAGATAAGACCATTGATCCAGGATGGAAATGCATCATAGGTTTCTTCTCTATTGGATCAATAGCAGCAGATATTATCTTTCCGTACACCATTAGGTAAAGTTTTCCATCAATATTCTTGCGTATGCCGCAGAAACCAATGCCTCCTGGAGGAACTATACAATATCTGGCGCAAGCAGTACATTGAACCCAATTGGGTTTATCTAGTTTCCTATAGAGAACAGCCTCCCTCATTTTCCTCACCAACGAAGAAGAGAATTGATAATTCTTACTTATATGTAAATTAACTGACCTAATCATTATAAAAAATTAGATGTTTAGTAGCTTATGAAAAAAATATTCAGAGAGTTTGAAATACCGTGCTGTTATGTTATTATTTGTTGATAATAATAAAAAGCAATTTATGACAAATTAGATATGGTTATTTTGTAGTCGTTATTTTTGAGTATCCCCCAATGTTAGAATTAATTAGTTTTGAGTTTTTTATCAGTACGTTGAAGCTTAATAATGTATGATCTATCAACGAACTTTTAATGACATTTCTTTCGAGAACTATAGAGTTCTTTAAACTTGAGTTCTCTATTCTTGTTTCCGAACCAATATATACATAAGGACCTATTTTACTGTTAATTATTTCAACGTTGTCTTCTACGATTACAGGATCAATAACTTCTGATGAATCTATTTTAGCCTTCTTACTTATGTAACTATCGGTAACCACGTGTTTGAATGTTTCAAGATAGGTGTCAGGCTTACCTATATCAAACCAATAGCCCCTAAATATATATGCATAAACACATCCTACTCTATGATACCACTCAATAAACTTCCCAGGAGCATCTTTATTGTGCCCCAGTGAGACGTATTCGTGATATTTATCTATAACTTCAGCTGGAACGGCATAGTACGCCGTAGCTATCAATGTGGATTTAGGTTTCTTAGGTTTTTCTTCAAAATCAATTACTTTATTTTCGCTATCCACTCTTAATACTCCGTAATGAGTTGCTTTAAATAAATCCCCTATATCATATGCAGCAACTATGAAAGCTTTTTTTCTCTCGAAAAATTTGATAAAATCGCTTATTAGCATCGAACTATGATTGTCTCCAGCAAGTACTAAGTAATCATCTCTAGGTAAATCTCTGAACAGCATTGATAAAGCTCCTATAGCACCTAACTTCTCTTCTTCTCGCACGGTTTTTTCTACAATTATCTCAACATTTTTATAATTCTTGGTATTTAACCACCCTTCAAACTGTTTGGAATAGTAATAATTTGTTGAGACATAAATCCTGTCAATATTCTCGCATTTTATTAGTTCATCAATTAAATATTCAATAACTCTTTTTTTGCCTAGAGGTAAAAGAGGTTTAGCAACATCTCTAGTCAATGGCCATAATCTAGTTGCATATCCCCCCGCCAATATTATAGCTTTCATAGNGGTCACCTATGTGAAATTAGTTCACTGGTAATTAGTTAGCCATNAGATTAGAACGATTTTTAGCGTTAAAGTCTTTTTATTAGCAATTTTTCCAAAGATATAAAGTTNCTATATATTGTGGAATANGAATATTATGTAAAAGAATGTATATCTCTATTTTTGTGGATAATTTAACCTTTGATGATTTCTAGAATATTAGAGAGGATTAAATTGGTTAAGGAAGTTATGAGAAAGGCTCCTAAAAGACCTGAGATAGTTGAAGAACTTAAAAAATTGATTGGTTCAAGAAAAGTAAGCAATAACTTGACTGATTTAATTTCATATAGTCATGATTATTGGCCTATCACTTTTACGTGGCTCTTAAATGGTAGTTTGCCAGCTTTACCAGACGTCGTAGTGTTTCCTGAGGATGCAAGAGATGTTATACAAGTAGTTAAGTTTGCTTATAATAATGATGTGCCATTATATGTATATGGTGGTGGTAGCGGTGTTTTGGGCGGGGCTGTCCCGGAGTACGGTGGAATAGTAATGGATATTAAGAAGTTTCGAGAAATAAAAATAAATGATATTGACATGTATGTTGAAGTCGGAGCGGGAGCCAATGGGATGATTTTGGAAGAATTCTTGAATAGGCATGGATTCACTCTAGGCCATTTTCCACAATCCTTATATACATCAACTGTCGGTGGATGGATAAACACAAAGGCTATTGGGCAATTCTCAGTAAAGTATGGTGGTATTGAGGATATGCTCCTAGGGCTCGAGGTGGTAATTCCTCCAGGGGAGTTACTAGAAATCAAACCAAATCCAAGAGCAGCGGTTGGATTGGATCTAAAACAATTATTTATTGAATCAGAGGGATTATTTGGAGTATTAACAAAAGCTTACTTAAAGATTTGGCCCTATCCAGAGAAAAGGATATTATTATCATATGTCTCTGATAACTTAGAAGATGCCTTAAAATCCGTTAGAGAAATAATGTTGAGTGGGGCTAAACCTGCTGTTATACGTGTATATGATAAGATAGAGACTTTGAAATGGTTTCATATGATTAAAAAAGCTAAAGGTAAGGTAGGAACAATAATTATTCTAGAAGGTGACGAAGATCTGATTGAAGCCGAAAAGATTATTGTGAACAAGGCGTTTAAAAATGCGCTATCTACGGGAGAAGAGCCAGCTAAATACTGGTTAGAGAATAGATTTAATGTTAAAGAAATATCAGATTATTTGCCTCTAGGAATAATAATCGACACTATAGAGATATCAGTTGGATGGTCTAAAGCTATTGAGTTATATAATGATGTCATAAATGCTATCAGAAGCGTAGATGGTACTCTAATAGCTTTTGCTCACGCATCGCATTTTTATCCTCAGGGAGTTTGCTTCTACTTCATTTTTGGAGGTTTACCATCAAATAAAAGTAGTGTTCTTGATTATTATAATGACGTATGGGAATCTGTAATGAGTACGGTTATTAAGCATGGAGGAGCAATCAGTCATCATCACGGTATTGGCAGAATGAGGGCTAATTGGGTAGAGAAAAACATGGGAAAAGTAGCGTATCATTTATTCAAGAAGCTAAAGCAATGCATTGATGATAAAGGTATTTTGAATAGAGGAAATATGGGTGTTTGAGATGTTTAAAGATAAATGGATTCTTGAAGCTTTAAAAGGCAGCTCTCTTGGCACAAAACTTTCAGCAATAAAGAAATTCATAGTGGATAAATCAAAGATAGATAATTTAACGAAATGCGCCTTGTGTCCAAATATGTGTAGATTTGCGTGTCCCGTATCTGTTGTACACGCTAGGGAAACAACATCACCATCAGGAAAATCCCGAATAGCTTTATTTCTTAAGAAAAATTATATTGAGAAAAATGAGACAAACATAAGGCCATTATATTACTGTCTAGCGTGCGACTCCTGTTCTGTTTCATGCCCTTACAACTTCTCAGTCAACGAATTAATAAGACCTCTCAGAGAGAATTATTACAAATTAGCGATCTATCCACAGGAACTAAGAGAATTAATTACAATGTTAAAAGAATTCAAATGTATTTATAATCTAAGTAATAAGAAGCCAGATATAAAAAATGAAGAAAACATCAATATTCACGAGGCTTTACTATATCCTGGATGCATAATGATGAAATATTACCCCAATAATACAAACGTATTATCGAAACTGTTAGAGATAATGGATTTGAGTGTTAAAGTTTTTAGCGAGATGATTGATTGTGGGTTCCTAGCCTATGAATTGGGAGCGCATGAATTATTCTTAGAGATTGCTAGTGAATTAGCAAATAAAATTAATAGTTATAACGCGAAATACTTAATCACAGTTTGCCCTGAATGTACATTTACGTTTCGAGATGTTTACCATGATTTCAAAATAAAACTAAGACCAAAAATATATCATATAGCTGAGTTTATTAATGAAAGAATGGAAGGTTTTGCGTTAAAACAGAACTTAAAAGTAACAATACATGATTCAAGCACATTAGCGATAAAACTGAAAAAACCCAATCTCTTAAACGATATATTGAAGAGAATTGAGGGATTGGAGGTTATCCTCCCAGTGAGATATGGATTAAATACATTTGAGATAGTTGGTGAGAATTCTTTTTTATATTGGGTTGATAGAGATCTTGCGTACGAGATCAATAAAGAAAGAGGAGAGGAATTAAGTAAATTTGCTAACAATATTATTGTTGCATCATTTGCTGCTAAGAAAAGTTTTGAAGATCTAGGATACGGAGTTAAGGAAATATCTGAGTTTATATGGGATTTAATAAATGGTCTAGGTGAATCTAAGTGAATTATTTCATGATTTTGGATATAGGAACAACGGTGGTCAAAGCATTTGCTTATGATGGTGATGGAAGAATCATTAAGAAGGTTGAGGATAAAGCACCAGTACTCTTTCCAAATCCTGGTTGGGTTGAACAAGATCCAGTTAAATTATGGAATCTAGTTTACAATACTGCAACCAAGATTATAGATGAGTTCGGGAATCCATTAGCCATAGGGATCTCTACTCAAAGAGCATCTACAATCGTATGGTACAAGGATAGTGGTGAACCATTATACAATATGATCACTTGGCAGGATTCCAGGGCAGTAGACCTTGCTGAAGAATATTCTAAGAAATTTGTTATTAAGTTTGGTAGGAGTATTGGAAAGTTTATTTCATTGTTTGTGAGAAGGAGCAGAAATGCGCGCATTAATTACTTATTAACATTAAGTGGTTTTAAGTTCGGTCCTAATCAGCCTATAATTCATTTGAGATGGATTTTTGATAATATAGAAGACGCCTACTCATTAGCAAAGGAAGGGAAGCTGTTTTTCGGTACTTTAGATACTTGGATAATTTATAACTTATTGAGAAAACACATAACTGATTATACGAATGCGAGTGCTACTGGACTTTTTGATCCATTCTTTATGAAATGGAGTGATAGGTTAACAAAGCTTGTTCGTATACCGAAGAAGATACTGCCAAGGTTAGTAGATAACATGGGTAGATTTGGTATTGTAAGTGATTTTGGAGGTGCCCCGCTAACAGCTATAATAGCTGATCAACAAGCATCGCTTTATTCAGCGGGCAGCATTAATCCAGGAACTATAAAAATAACGAACGGAACAGGGACATTCATAGATGTTAATGTTGGACATAAACCATTACCTGCACAATATGGACTGTACCCCTTAGTGGCTTTTAAATGGAGGGATATAATATCATTTTTACTTGAAGGTATTATCCAAGCTTCTGGATCAGCTGTGGATTGGTTAATCGAAGTAGGATTACTAAGAAATTATGATGAAATAGGTAAGGAATTATATGAAGAGACTGATGCGATAATTTTTATACCAGCTCTAGCGGGTATCGGAGCTCCATACTGGCTTATGAATGCTAAAGGTTTGATTTATGGATTGACTAGAG
Organism: Candidatus Njordarchaeota archaeon; assembly: GCA_029856055.1. GTDB lineage: Archaea > Asgardarchaeota > Njordarchaeia > Njordarchaeales > Njordarchaeaceae > Njordarchaeum. Next base: position 13,146 of record JAHQWF010000003.1, read on the forward strand.
CGACTAAGAGGATGGATATTGTTAATGCATTACTTCGAGGAGTGGCTTACAGATGCGCAGAAGTAATAAATATTTTAAGAAAAGCTACTGGAATAGTATTTAAAGAAATAATAGCGGATGGCAATGCATCGAGAATTGATTACCTTTTGAAAAAAATAGCAGAGTACTCTGGGGTAACAGTTAAAGTAGTAGAAAATCTCGAGGGCACTTCAAGAGGAGCATACCTATTAACAAAAGGTGGTTTCGAAGATTTAGATCCAAGAAAAGCCTTCCAGGCTCCAAGCATCTCTAAAGTTTTTCAACCTGATAAAGAGATAAAGACTATTAAAAGATGGGATGAATTCATAAAATTCATAAAATCCATAGCTAAATAAGTTCATTTAAGAAATTCTTCCAATGTTACTAAAGTCTTAATTGTCTTTATAGGCACTTTCTCGGGAATTAAATGTGTACTGTCGCAGGAAGGCGTTCTAAAGAAATCTTTCTCAACTAATCCTTCTCTACAAGTCGCGTATGTAATATTAAGTTTTTTAGCTTCATCTATAATAGGGAAAAGAAGTTTTTTCCTTAGTGATATCGGTAAATATGCGTAACCAAATTTCATTTTACCTTTTGGATAGTATAGCTTATGTAGCTTTTTCTCAAGCTCTGGGAAAGCATTAATCAGTCTTCTAAAGTTATTTGGTCTAGCCTTATAAGTTGAAGTAACAATATGTCTCGCACCAATCCTAGCAACCGTCCTAACCAACTCCCTTAATTCTTCTTCCTCATCATTAAGAAAGGGTATAATAGGATCAATTCTAACAGAGAAAGGCACGTTATTTGCCTTCAAGGTTTCTAATGCCCTTAATCTATTTATGGGAGAAGGAGCATTTATCTCTAATTTTCGTGCTAGTGAGTTGTCTAGCGTAGTTATAGTCTCACTTACAGCTACATTGTAGCTTGATATTAAATCAATATCTAAGACATATAGATCGCTTTTCGTTGTTATCTGTACTTTAAAGCCCAAAGGTAAAATAATCTCTAAGACTTTACGAGTAAGCCTAATTTCCCTTTCTTCTGGCGGATAAGGGTCACTGCTTAAGCTCATGTCTATTGGTAAATTAGGTTTAATCTTGTTAATATCTCTGATTAATCTAGATAACAAATCCCTTTTTGGTGTGCTTTTATTTCTTTTTATATAAGATGTGGCGTAACAGTATAAACAACTATGGGAGCAACCAGTATATGGATTAATAGTGTATTTAGGAGGACAAGTACATAGCTTATTTCTCCATGGATCGAACCTAGTGATTATGCTCAATTAGATCACTTTAAGTATTTTTTCTTATCTAGATGCAGTAAATTTGATACGTGATATTATTTTATTAGCTATTCCTCTAAAGCTTATTTTTCTTAGTTTCTTCATTGTTTTTATAACTCCGCTAAGGAATTTTCTTAAACCTATCTTATAGTAAATTGCAAGTAAGAAAGCTAAGATTATTGTGATGGAAGTAACGAGGATAATTAGTGTCATACCAATTTTCTGTACTAAAATAGATATATAGAGCCTCAAGACGATGTATATTGATGCTAAGGCAAGGTTGCTAAATCCCCATACACTACCTAATTTAAAGAAATCGCTTACTGAGAAAGAATAACCATGCTTTTTACTAACTCCCATAGCTAAGATCGTGGTTGGGGATCCATAAGGAAGTATATTCCCACCTAGATTAGTACCTAATATCATAGATATCCATAAGATATTAATGAGTGGGCCTAAACCTGATGCCTCAGCCATGCTTTTAACTATTGGTATGAACGCTATTGCTATAGCTACGTTATCTACTGCACAACTTAGTAAGCCGACTATCCAGAGAACGAATATGGAAGCGAAAGTTATCTCTCCGCCAGTCAGATTGCCTAGCGCAACTCCTACTTCGTGAAGTAATCCTTTGTGTTCCATTGCTCCAACAATGATATAGAGTGCAGTAAAGAAAATTAGTGTTGCCCAATCAATCCTCTTTAGAACGTCTTCAGGATGAACACCGCTTGCTAAAAGGAATACTGTAGCCCCAGCGACCGCTACTATGTATATCTCTGGAAAAATTATTAAACCAAAAATAACTCCCGCAAATATGAAGATAGATCTCTTAAAGACATTTATGTCTGGCACTAATATCCATTCATTAGCTTCCAATATCAACATTTTTCTAAGCGGATCAACTATCCCTAATTTTCCCTTCAAACTACGTGATAAGTACCATATCGAGAAAATGAAGGAAATGAGTACGAAAGGCATAACATTTATGACGAAAAAAATTAGCGATAGTCCAACGCCTTGGGAAATAATTATGTTACCGATTTGAGAGAAAGGTAGTGCCATACCCCCTACATCAACAATAATAGCCTCAGCTAATAGATATGGGCTCGGATCAATCTTTAACATTCTAGCTATAGTAATTGTTAAGGTTCCCACTATAATCATAGTTGCCATAGCTGTCATAAACATAGCCATTATTGTAGTTATCACACATAAAGTAATGAATAATTGGACTGGTTCACCACCAGATAATTTCACTGTCCTCATAGATACAAATTGGAATAATCCGGATTCTCTAGAAGCTTCAACGATAACCATAAAGCCAAATATAGTTATCAAAACTTTATAATCTATAAAATGAAAAATCTCATTAAATCCAATGGCTTCACTGAAATTGAGTATTAAATAAGTTAATATTATTCCAATTAAGGCTAGTACTGCTTTATCAACCTTCTCTAAGGACGCCAGAACAATAATTATAACGAATAAAGCCACTATTGCTAGGCTACTGATATCCATTCGTATCCCTGCTGAAAACCACTGTTATAGCACAGTGTTATTCACGGTGAAATGTATTAATAATAGATTTCATTTTTTTAAATTAACTACTCTTAATTAGGCACTATCACAAATAAAAAGTTATAAAGCTAAAAATGGTACTATTCTTAATGATTAAGTATTGAGGTATTAATTATGTCTTTATCTACGGAGGGATTGTATCAAAGAATTAAATTCTACCTAAGCCTCTTAAAGAAGAATATAATCTATGAGGATAAGGAGAAATTCATTATAGCTGTAGAGGAGAAGGTGGACGGGAAGCCGATAGTTGTAACAGTAGTATTTCTGCAACCTGTTTGGATTCACATAAGAGCAAAACTTATTGATGGTTCTGAGATGGAAAAGCTGGGTGGAAGTAGATATATAATATATAGAGAGCTTTTAAAGGTCAGTTTTAGAAGCGCAGAATTTAAGTTCGCGATGGATGATCAGTTTAATATCTACATAACGGAAGATATACATGTAGCAGCTCTAACATTTGATGTCTTTGAAGAAGAATATAATGCCATCCCAGCAGCTTATAAATCGTTCTACGAACAAATCTATCCAGAAATGAAAACATTAGCTGAGACACAGAAAATTGATTTTACGTAAATGGAGGTTATTTGAATGTATGGGGTTCTGGCAGTAGAAAAAGTGAGTAGATATCTTGCATTGTGGGGAAAAAAATTTGATTTAGATAAAGAAAGAGGGGTTATTGTAGTTCATGAGAAAATAAATGATGAAGAAGTAGATGTACAAATAAGGTTCTCTAAGAACTGGGTTGTAACACTTGTTAAATTAGGGTCTTTAAAAGAGTTGCAAGACGATGTAAAGCTCAAGGTATATGAGAAGTTACTGTTACTCAATAGAATGTATGCAGAGGTCTGTTTTAGCATAGATGAGGAATACAATGTATATTGCGAAGAAGACACATTACTAGAAGCCCTGACTCTTGATGTCTTTCTTGAGGAGTACAACGCGGTGTTGATAGCTTTTGAACTTTGGGAGAAAGAGGTCATGCCTATAATAAAGGCTAAGTAGGTCAGAGCTATGAAAATCTGTGTATATTATTACGATAATGATATCAGAGTAGGATTAGTTGAAGAGGGTTCTGTAATTGACATTATGGAGAGCTATAAAACAGTATTGTTAAAGAGAGGATACACAGAAGAGGAAGCGGAGGAAACTGCTGAATCGCTTCTAATATATCCAGAGAACATTGCGATAACTTGGAACGTGTTTGAACACATTGTAAGCGAGATAATGAATAATTTAAGTGTGATTAAGAAAGAAAATGCTTGTTCATTAGATGAAGTCAAGCTACTTCCGCCACTTCCTCAGCCGCAGAAGATTATTGGCATAGCGCTTAATTACAATGATTTAGCAGAGCAAATGAATAGAAAGATTAGTTCTTCACCGATATTTTTCTTCAAAGCGCCGAGCGCCATTATAGGGCCATATGATCCAATAGAAATACCAAAAAATCTAAAAAGAGTAGATTATGAGGCTGAATTAGTAGTAGTTATTAAAGATATAGCAAAAAATGTCCCCCCAGAAAAAGCAGATGACTACATATTGGGATACACGATTGGAAATGATGTTACCTCGCGAGAGATTCAGTATCAGGATGGAAAGACCCTTCATTCATGGTCAAAATCGTTGGATACATTTGCTCCGATTGGGCCATGGATAGTAACGAAAGATGAAATAGAAAATCCTCAGAATTTGGGGATCAAGTTATGGATAAACGATGAACTCTATCAAAACTCTAACACTAAGAACATGCATAGGACAATAAGGGAGATAATATCTGAAGCATCGAAATATGTAACACTTTATCCAGGAGACTTGATATTCACTGGTACTCCTGCAGGAACAGGATTTGCTCTGGATCCTCCACGATTTCTGAGAGACGGTGACATTGTTAAGATAGAAATAGAGAAAATCGGTACTCTAATAAATCCCGTCAAGAAGATATGAATTAAAGCGGTTCAATAACTATTTTTCTTCTCCCTTTATCCTCTATCACACTTACCAATACTTTTTCTCCTAAAGGTATCGCTTTTAATTCTTCTTTACCTATATAGATAGCTTTTCCAGCACCTAACTTAGAAACTTTCCTAACATTTGACACAATTACTCCTTTCTCGCCATGAAGGATCTCTCTAGCGTATTGAGCAGCTATTTTCAAAGCAATCTTTTTGCGAACAACACCATCAAAAGCGAATATACGCCTAATAGCATCTACTTTACTTTCAATTTCTTTGAGTCTTGCCTCAATAACTTTAATTTTTTCTTCATCAAGTTTTATGGGTAACAAAGAGAAATCTCCACCAGATTTCAAAAGTTTAATAGAATCAAGCAAACCAATGATTTGACCTAGCTTTCTAAATAATTCACTTTCATCTTTAGGTAGATCAATGATCTGTACTCCCAAAAAATCTAATAAGGAAGATAGCTCCTGAATTATCTTAGTTAAATTTATGGGCTCCAGATGATCTCCATCTTTGGTTGGAGCAAAAGTAAAGATATTCCCGTCAGAAATAGTTAAAATAGGCAAATCAACGTGGTCGCGACCAATATTAGAGATAACCCAATTATCATGCCTTAAAATGGCTATTATATCTCCTCTCCAGCCAGTCCTAATTACATCGTTATATTCTTCAGATAATATAGAAATTGAGTTACCTAGAATGTTCAGCTGGATTTCCCCTAATAACATCCATGATTTCTTGGGAAAATAAGTCATGAACTCCCTAAATATATTCCTTACTATATCTAATGTATCCTCCAGTATCCTTAGATCACCTTGCCATCGTGTGGAAAAATTGAGACTGTTCTCGGTGATATCAAGGTTTATTGACTTGTTTTTTCCCAGAACTCTATGACTAATGATCTGAAGGGTATCTGTGTCTATTCCAGTTAATAAGTTTAATACCGTTATACTATCCTTAGAAAATTTAAATAGTGCGTCGTAACCACCTGATGGAGGTCCAATATGAACACTATATTCGTTGTCATTAATCTCTTCACAATTGCCAAAAAAATTACCTAACAAATGTTTAACATCATTAGTCATAATTCATGCACTCATTAAACTCATTATGAAAATTAATAGTTAAATCGTAATACATTTTTCACTTATTACTTAAACCATATTTAAAAAATTTAAATATAAAATAATATGATATTGTAATGATATGTTAAATAAATCTTGATTATATAGTTTAACTTGGTTAAACAAAATTTCAATTAGGTGCTGATGGTGACTAAGGAGAAGTCCATTAAAGGACTATTAGTTAGCAAAATAAAGGAACTAATATCTCAACTAGAAGATGATTTATTTCTATTCGGAAAAAGCAGGAAACATATTTTAAGAGGTATATTCAATATATTAGAAGAACTCTTGTTAGAGAGCTATCAAATAACTGAATTTCTTGAGAGATTAAAAACACTATCTGGCTACTTCTTTTACATAAAAGACAAGATCAATTTTCTATCTAAACTTGCTATATATTATTGGAAAACAAATAATGAGGCTGAATCACTTAACATTATTGATAAATGTCTTTCACTAAGCCACGAATTATCTGAGTTTAAAGACAGATCTGAAGCTATACTATCAATTATCAGTGGAATAATCAAGATGGGAAAGATAGATATTGGAAACGAGTTAGTCATAGAATTATTAAATCTTGCTGAATCATTATCGATCTTTGATCGAATAATTCTCTACTCGAGACTTGGCGTTATAATATCAAATTACGATGTCGGTAAGGGGGATTCACTAGTTATGTATAGCAGGGACTTAATTGATAAGTTAGATTATTCGCGAGACAGGGCTAGAGCACTAATTATTGTTGCTAGATCATTGCTTGAAATTAGCAAAGATAGAGAAAATCAGAGAATCGCTAGGAATTGGTTAAGTGAGGCACTAAGACTTCTAGATTATTTCGATGAGGTGGATTATATCGATTTAATATCAGAATCGATCGGAGATATATTCCTTATTAGTTCGACAAAAGCTTCTCAGTTAGTCTCAGAGATAATAAATTTAACTAGACCTAATAAGTTTGGTTTCGAAAAATTATTGACTATTCTAGAAAAATTATATGAGGCAAGAGCAGAAGACTTAGGAGACAGGGTAAGGAGAATAATCCTGAATCGTTTAAATAAATCATCATTAATCACTCCTGAAGAGAAATTACTTTATCTTTCTAGACTAGCTGCTTGCGACGCGCTAATAGATACTTACTTAGCTAATTACACTGGTAAAATAATAATGAATTCCCTATCAAGGAAATTATCTAAGATTTCTCAAGATTCAATTAACACTTTGCTGAAAACTATTAAATGGTTTTCTAATATCGATATGCAAAATAGCTTCATATTCTACACAATTGCTACTAGCTCTAGTAACAGGTCAGAGAATCTAAGAAATATGATAGATATCTACATGATGTTTAGTGATATATTTCCAAAGACAATATTACAGAAAGTCATTGAATTATATGAAAATGTGCTTGAAAATAATAATGACTGTACATCTTGTTTAACAGAGTTGTTAAGCATTATAATTAAACTAAGCAATAATTATGAGCGATATGTTCGAGAAGCTATAAAAATAGCTATGAAAATAAATAATGCAGTAATCAGCTTAAAGATGATAGCAGATATCGCTAAATACTTACACATAAAGAATCCTACTTGGGCTGATGAGTTGATAGATTATTGCCTAGAGGAAACTAATAGTATGGATCCAATCGAAGCTGCAAAGATATTAATACATATGTCTGAAAGAATAGCTAAAGAAAATTCAGACAAAGCCAAAGATATTCTGAAAAATGCCATTAGAATGCTTGAGAAGAACCATGAAAGAAAAGAAGTCCCAGAATTACTATCTATAATATCTAAGAAAATGAGAGATAGCTTTGGTGACATTGGATGGGCTAGGCAACTAGAATTACTATCAAATGAAATGAAAGCTAAGAAAAGAAAGTTCTTTAAACATCAGTAGAAGAATAGATATCCATCAATGTTTTTCTCATGTAGAAAGCTACTCTTACGCCTTCTTCACCCAGTTGGCAAGCGCATGCCCCACACTTAGGACATTTATACCATCCGCATCGAGGACAGATATTACTTTCGCTTACATGAAATTTATGTCCGCATTTAAAACAATAAACAGCTGGATCAGCATAGTAGCTCAGCACATTTTCAACGATTTTTGATAATGAAATGCCAGATGCTTTAGCTTTTTCTTTAGCTTTTTCTACTGTTTCTCCTTCAATAGTGAGAGTTAGCTTCCTCTTTGGCAAAGTCCTCACCGAAAAATTAAAATACTAATTGTAAGAGATATAAATCATACTCTAAAATACGTATAAATACGTATTAATAAGGTGATCAAAATAGTTGAGGAAACAGAAAAAGTAAAGCTTGCTATAGTTAAAGCCTCAATAATTGCTGCGGGTTATGCTGCTGTTACTATATTGATAGCACCAATAGCTTATGGCCCCATTCAAGTCAGATTAAGTGATATGTTGATGCCAATACCATTCCTACCCTACTTCGGATGGAGTGGAGTAATAGGGCTTGCCTTGGGAACCTTCATAGCTAACTTAATATCTCCTTATGGAATATGGGATGTTATTTTGGGGACTCTAGCTAACTTTATTGGTGGTATAGGCTCGTATTACGCTAGGAGAGTAAATACTGGATTACTAGGTAGATTATTAGCTGTAGTAATTCCTATTATCGTAGTCACTTTCCTCATAGGGTACGTATTATTAACACTTATTTATGAAGTACCAGTATTCATAGCAGTTGGTGGTGTACTAATTGGAGAAATAATAAGTGTTGGTATTGGAGGATTCATGTTAATAACTGTTCTAGAAAAGAGGTTGGGAGGGCAATAAAGAAGATGACAAGATTAAGTATCAGAAATCTAACTGTAAAAATAAATGGAAAACAAGTAATAAGAAATGTTTCCCTTGAATTTAAGTCCCCATCCCTATTTTTTATTTTAGGGCAGAATGGTAGTGGTAAATCTACCTTATTAAGAGCGATTGCCAACTTAATTCCTTTTGAGGGAGAGATACTGATCGATGGAAAAGACGTACGTGAGTTTAGAAGAAAAGAATTAGCTAGAGTGGTAGGTTATGTTTGGCAGAATCCCCTATATGGTTTTTTCGAAGAAACTGTTGAGAGGGAAATAAAGTTTATATTGCGTAACCTTAATCTTCCAGAAGAAAATTTCTCAGAAATTATTGATTTTTTCGAGATTAGTCACTTATTGAATAGATCTCCGTTTACATTAAGTGGTGGCGAGGCTAAAAGAGTCTCTATCTCCAGTGTAATAGTGGCGGATCAACCTATAATATTACTTGACGAACCAGAATCAGAAATGGATTTACATGGATTAAGTAAAATTATAGAATACCTGAAGAAGAATGCATCAAAGAAACTTATCATTGTTGCCACCCATAATCCCCTTATTGCTTATAAATTAAGGAACACCGTTAAAGCAATTTATTTCCTTAAGGATGGTCAGATTATACAGGAAATTAATCCATTGCGATTGGAGGATGAGGATTTCTTGATATCAGTTGGCTTAATTCCTATCAATTGGTGGTTTAAATGACATTGCTCAAATTTATTGAACTGCAGAGAAAGAATACATTTCTAAATAAAGTACCAGTACCAATAAAATTATTCATCCTGATATTCTCACTTTTGTCAATTTTCCTAAACATTCCTCAAATAATTGTTATGTATTTACTCATGCTGATCTTATTTTTATTATCTCTCCTATTTCTGATAGCTTATCGTGATGCAGGATATTTACTTGAAGTATATTTATCCTATTTGTTGTTATTTTTATTAGCGTATTTTTCTGTAATATTTGGTCAAGTGGATTTAGATTCTCTAATCATCAGAATGCTTTACATTTACACAACAGCTTTTTCTTTCATTTTCTTTGTTACGACAACAAAGATAAAGGATTTAGAGAGGTTTCTAGTTAAAATAAGAATGCCTAAAGGATTAATTGATGCTCTAGTGATGACATGGAATTTTATACCATCGACATATAATGAATTGCAAATAGTAATGATGAGCCAAAAGGCTAGAGGTGTTGAGTTAAATAAAGGAGTAATTTCTAAGTTAATGAATAGTTTAATTATTCTCATTCCTTTCTTATATCTGTTGCTACTAAGGATACAGATTATTGAGTTTTCTCTTAAGGCACGGGGCGTCGAATAGTTAAATTTTTACATATTATATCAAGATGTACTTACTTTATTCTAAAATACAGTTTTAGGAATGAGGTCCGATAAATTGCATGAATGGGCGCTAGCTGAAGCAGTTATAAAGACGGCTTTGGAGGTCATGAAAAAAGAAGGTGGCAAAAAAGTAGTTGAGATAAATATAGTTATTGGTAAATTACAGACAATTGATATGGATGCATTTAATTTTGCTCTAGGAGAATTAATCGAGGGGACGCCTGCTGAAAGCGCTAAAATTAATTTTGAGTATGAGAACCCTGTTTTCAAATGCATTAATTGTGGTTATGAATGGTCTATAGAGAGTTTAGATAAACTCTTAGGTGAGGACGAAATAGAGGCTATTCACTTCGTTCCAGAGTTATCGCACATCTTCATTAAATGCCCGAATTGCAATAGTCCAGATTTCGATGTAATAAAAGGTAGAGGAGTTTATATTAAATCCATTAAGATACAGGAGTGATCTGCAATGGATCCAAGAATAACTATAATAAAGGATAGATTATCCTCCGTGAAGAGAATAATAGCTGTAGCTAGTGGTAAAGGTGGTGTAGGGAAATCAATGGTTTCTACAGGATTAGCTCTATTGTTATCTAAGAAAAACCATAAATGTGGATTGCTTGACTTAGATTTTCATGGGCCGTCGTGCCATATTATCCTTGGAGTAGATAAGTTGGAACTAATAGAAGAAAAAGGTATAATACCTCCAACTATTAATGGTATAAAATTCATGTCAATAGTTCACTTTGCAGAAGAAAAACCAGTAGCAATAAGAGGGAAGGAGGTATCAAACGCGCTTATCGAGCTACTAGCTATAACAAGATGGGGAAATCTAGATTATTTAATAATTGATTTGCCACCAGGGATGAGCGACGAAGCACTAGACATTATGAGATTAATAAAAAATCAAGAATTCTTAATAGTGACAACACCTTCGAAGCTATCTATGGGTGTGGTTGAAAAATTAATCAAATTTCTAAAGAGCATGAATGCAAATATTACAGGAATAATAGAGAACATGGTGATGACTGAGTCAAATATAGTTGAAGAATTCGCGCGTAAAAATAAAGTGAGATATCTTGGAAAAATTCTTTATGATTCAGAACTAGAAAGCTGCATAGGTTCTATAGAATGTTTATTGAAAACAAAGTTCATACAGAATTTATTAGAAATATTAGAATATATGAAAAGTTTATCTTGCTGAAACAAAGCTACTTATTAAATGAGGTTGATGATTAAGAAGAGCCAATAATAATTTCTAGAGGCGACAGGAAATGCCATTAAAACCCTTCTATATTTCAAGGAAAGTAATACTGTTAACAATTTTGGTTGGAATAGTTTCTGGTTTTGGGTCAGTTTTCTTCTTCATATTATTACATCTATTTACTGAATTACTGCTCGGTCTTTCTGGATACGAAATTCCATCTCCCGCGGGTGAAAAACCATTAATAGAATTAAATCTAAACTTTCCATTTAATCCGTATCTTCTCATTTTGATTCCGGCTATAGGTGGATTGATAAGCGGAATAATTGTATATACGCTTGCTCCTGAAACAGAAGGTGGCGGTACGGATGCAGTAATAGGTGTATTTCATAAAAAGAGAGGCATAATAAGAGGTCGTGTACCTATTATAAAAACAATTGCCTCAGCAATTACTATCGGCTCTGGTGGGAGTGCTGGTAGGGAAGGACCGATTTCACAGATAGGTGCAGGATTCGCATCTTATATATCAATGAAACTGAATTTGAATGATAGAGAACGGGAAATACTTGTTTTATGTGGTATGGCTGGAGGGATCAGTAGCATATTCAAATCGCCGTTCGGCGGATCATTATTTAGTATTGAGGTTCTTTACCATAGAGATTATGAATCTGAGGCATTCGTTCCAGTTATAATATCTAGTTTCATCGCCTACACAGTATTTGCTTTATTTACAGGTTGGAACGCTATATTTGAAACACCTCAATACATATTTACTCCTACCGAATTTCCTTTCTTCTCTCTCCTCGGCATAATAACTGGATTAATTTCAAGATTTTATGTTGTAATTTTCTACGGAATTAGAGACAAAATTTTCAAGAGATTGAACATTTACGATCATCTTAAACCAATGATCGGTGGGTTAATGGTAGGTCTAATCGGATTTTTCGTTCCAGAGAGTTTAGCAGCAGGCTACGGTTGGATACAAATCGCGCTGTATAACAAGCTCACACTTCAAATTATGCTCATCCTAATTATAGCTAAAATAATCACTACATCCCTCACGATAACATCTGGAGGTAGTGGCGGTGTATTCGCTCCGTCATTAATGATTGGTGCAATGATAGGAGGTGCCTTTGGATTATTCTTCAAGACAATATTTCCTGGTTGGATAGTTGATCCTGCTGTATTTGTTCTTATAGGAATGATTAGTTTTTTCGCTGGATCGGCTAAAGTGCCACTAGCAGCAATCATAATGGTTGCTGAAATGACCGGTAACTATAATTTATTGATGCCTGCTTTTCTAGCAGCTAGCATGTCATATTTTGTGTCAGGAGAATATTCGATCTACGAAAACCAGACTATGACGAAGCTTCAATCCCCTGTACACATACCAGAAAACATTTATACACTATTAGAATCGATCAAAGTCATGGAGGTTTCAAGCCCCGATGTAGTAGTTGTTCCGGAAGATATGAAACTATCAGAGCTTGAGAAGATAATATCCCAAACAAAGCACTTGAGTCTACTCGTTATAAGTAAGAATAATAAGTATGTAGGTATAGTATCTTTATTTGATTTACTGTCGATAGATCCAAGCGAGTGGGACAAAAAGAGAGTTAGAGATATAATACAGTGCAAGTTTGCATACATATATCCAGATGACTCAATTCTAAGGGCTTTATCATTAATGTTACAATTTAATATTCTAAGGCTTCCAGTTCTAGATAGAAAGAAGAATAGAGTGATTGGTGAAGTTTCATATGACGACATAGCTAAAATACTTTATTATAAATCTAAAGAAGCATGGTGAAGAATAAAGGACATGCACTAAAACTTAATTACAAAGCTTCTCTCTATTACATTTTCCATCATTTTATCACTCACTGGGATATTACTTTCATCGAATTCAATTGACTTTAGATCAGCTTTAGTCGTAGGTTTTATTTCACGCGAAACTTGACATGGTTCTATAGAAGATGAAACGATTTTGTAGAGTTCTAAATCTATTGTTCTCAGATAATTTAGTATCTCGGTCTTATCCCAAGTCAATAAGGGTCTTATAATGATTTTATCAATAACAGCACTAGAAATAACTTCGAGATTCCAAAGTGTTTGACTTGCATGTTCACCTATTATCTCTCCAGAAATCAAGATTTCACAATGCTCCCTCTCACATATTTTCCTCGCAGTTCTCATCATATATCTTTTCAATAATACAAAGAAATTCTTTGGATCAGAAAAAGTAATAATATTTTGAACAATATCCACGAAAGGCACAATGTATAGTTTACTAACACGCCCCCACTTCTCTGCAATCAATTTCATAGACCTAATTACTCTACTCCTAGCTTTAGCTCTTAGAGTCTCTTCTCCGAAATCAAAATAGACACCAACAATATTTAGACCGCTTCGACAAGCATGTAATACAGCTAGAGCAGAATCTGGTCCACCGCTAACTAAAGCAACTGCTTTAGACTCTGTAGGGAATATAATTCCCCCGATACCACTAAGCTCATCAACCGATACAAACACGTAATTATTGGTACTTAGAATTTTTAAAACAAGATCTGGTGCATATTGATTATGCTTAATTCTGAATGTATTTTTTATATAATCCACGATAAGTTTTTTGTATTTTTCTGATCTCCTGTCAAGACTTTCTATACTAAAAGTTTGTAATCTTTTTCTATTTTTTTTGAATTCTTTTTTTATCTTGTCAAAGATATTTTCAAGATCATTCTCGAAATTGTCTATACTTGCTTTGTAACAGATATGAATGGCTTCTATTCCATAAATATGTCTTAAGCTATCTAAAATCTCAAAATCATTACTCTCCAAATA
>JAHQWF010000004.1 GCA_029856055.1 Candidatus Njordarchaeota archaeon
GGGTTCGTCTCTATGTTTTGGAGCCTTGGGAGGCTCTGGAAGGCATTGAATTCGTACTTTTTAGCTACCAACCGAAAAAGTTATAAGAGCGTTATTTTTTGTGACAAGGTCTTCTAACGACATTATTCTATAACTAATTAGTTTAGTTATAATTATGTTTTTATTTCTGAGTTATTTCGTATTATTATTGATTGTTATTTGTTATTTTTTATTTGCAGGTGTTTTCTTTGTCTAGGAGGAGGCTTCACGCCTTTTCAAGGAAATTCATTTGTTGAAGTGGTTTGATGAACATTATTACTCTACTCTATTTGCTGGCTTAGTATTCTCATTAATCATCTCACTAGGACCCATATTTATTACTCCTATCGGCTTGTGGTTTCTAATATCTATTTTCCCAAGCGATCTATTCAGGAAGAAGATACTGGATCACGATAAAATCGCTATTGCCCTTCAACTACTCTTCCTAGCTGTGATAGCTTTAGCTAACTTGATAATTATTCTTGATACATACTTCTCTTATGGTCTAAATGAGATTATCACGAGCTACCTCATGTTCCCGATAATGCTGTTATCGACAATTGGAGTTTTTATAGGTGTCATTCCTCTAATGTACATTACCTCTTTAATGGGGTTGGAACCAACCATAATCGCTCCAATAATCTTCATAATTACATTGATTTGTATAGTAGTGTTAATAATTCACAATTTTTCGTGCAAGAATAACTGAGCTCTTACACGCTGCTCCTGCATGGTTCTAGTTGGTGGTTTAGTCTGAGCTTGGTTAGACATTTGCACGAAATCTTAGGTATTTATTGCAATATATTTAAATGGTTTAGTTTGTCATTTAGTTTTATTCTCATTAATCTTTAAATAAAATTATAGTGAATTGTGTAGTAATTTAGGTTTAGGAATCTAGATTAATTTGATTCACTAGAGGAGAGTATCATGTCTGCAAATGAGAGGGAGGCCTCAAAGGAAGCTGGGGGGTCCGAGACAAGCTTAGTTCCCGCACTTAAGTTATTTGGAAAATGGAGTTATGAAGGCGTCACTGTTAGGGATCCCGGTTTGCGTGCATACATCAACTTGAAACCCGTTTACTTGCCTCACACTTTTGGTCGGCATGAAAAAACTCGTTTTAGCAAGGCTAATGTTCCTATCGTAGAAAGATTAGTAAACAGATTATTGTCTCCGGGTAGGGAAAAAGGCACGAAGAAAACTGGTTCTATGGGTGGCAAGAAATTCTCGGCTCTAAAGATAGTGAAGCAAGCTTTTGAGATTATTGAGAGAAGAACTGGGAAAAATCCAATACAAGTCTTAGTTAGAGCTCTTGAGAATGCTGCGCCTAGGGAGGAAACTGTTGAGATTCGCCAAGGCGGTGTAGTTAGAAGATATGCTGTTGATATATCACCTCAACGTAGATTAGACTTAGCTCTGAAATTTGTAGTTTCTGGTGCTAGGCGTCGAGCAGTTTCATCTCCTCTATCTATTGCCGAATGTCTTGCTGAAGAGCTTATACATGCTTCTAGGAATAGCCCTGATAGCTACGCTATTAAGAAGAAGCTAGAGATAGAGAGGATAGCGGAGGCCTCGAGATAGCATGCAATTATATTTGCGATGGGATGGTAGATCTAAAACCTATGTTTTTTATATTTATCGTTCCATGAATGACAGGATGTTTGATGAATCGCCTAGTAGACCTTGTAAATTTTGCTTAAAGAAGCACTCTCCCGGAGAAATTGTTCCTTCTAAGATATTTTTTATGAATGATCGCTTAATTCCTATGAGAGGTTTTTTTTCGGCTTTAAGTAGTTTTGAGCGAGCTATATTGCCCATCCCTGTTATAGAAAAAGCAGTGATTCTAGATAGAGATCACACAGATATTACAGAGTTAAGTCGTAGTAAGCTTCTTAAAGGTATCATCACAGCTTTAAATGAGGCAAAAAAACTAGTGACTCAAGATTTTAATAGGATTATTCTTGCATTTCAGTCGAAGATAATTAGTCATGGAACGTTATCTCACCCTCAGATAAGATTATTTGCTTTGAAGATACCAGAGTTAATTAATACACTTAATATTCCTTCAGGAATTAAGAGAGAGGATATTTTATTAAGATCCCGTTTTCATGCCTTAATATCTCAGTTCATTCGTGAAAAGAAGGTTGATCTATTAATCACTAGCGATAAATTAAGCTTTCTCAGCTTGCAATCTTACACTGATGAAAAAACACAAGATTTTGTTGATCTTATAATTAAAAGCATGACGTTAATAAGTAACGATCCATTCATCGGTATTTTAAATATAATTAATGAAAAGTTTTATGTACGTCTAATTAATTATAGTAATAAGATAATGAGTGAAATTCCTGTAATATTTTTTAATATAGCTGGTCTTAGAGCCGCGTCGGTAGATCTTGATGAATCTGACTTAGTTTTAAAAGAGAATGTGAGCGATTTGAAGAATGTTGGTGGCCACGTTGAGTAAACCCTCTCTCAACGACTTAATCATGAAGTTAAGTAATCTTGTTAAAAATAGTTTAGCGACTATGATAATTGATTATGAGGGTTTGGTGATCCATTCTACCGTGCCAGAGACAGAGAACATCAGTTTGTTAGCTGTATTTGTTAGAGAAATAGTTAGTAGGATTCTAAGCATGATTGATTTATTTGGTGCTAGTAAGATAAACACCGTGGTTATTAGGGTTGATGGTTACGCATTTCACATTTTTCCTCTAGAAAAAATAATTGGTGTAGTGATTGCGAAAAGAGGCTAGATCTTGACTTTTATGGCGTTGTATGGGCAGACATCAAGACACATTAAGCAGGTTGTGCACAATGGATTATCTATATTTTTACCGATATAATCCATTACGTTTATTCCCATTGGGCATACTCTCGTGCACTTACCGCATTGAGCTCCAAGACACATTTTTGGATCAACATAGACCTTCATTAACTTGTATTTGGCTCCTATCCCCATTAATCCTCCTAGGGGGCATATCCATCTACACCACCAGCGAGGGATATAATAGTTAACTAGTATTGCTAAAACTAGAACGATTATCCTGAACCAGAAGTAAGGTGAGTAATTTATTAGGTTAGAGATAGCTTCAATATTTGTGGGATATAATCTCCAATAAAAGTACCAGAAGAGTAAACTGAACATTATTGTTGATGGCTCGATGATTGATGATGGCTCTCTATAAAACTCTCCAAAATATGAATATATACTTTGACCTATTGCTTGATTATATGCTATAGAAAAATCTATGAATAGAAAGAATAAAGCAATGTATACAGAGAGCTTGAATAAGCTCTGATTTGTTTTCCTAGGGACCCATTTCTTTTTACCGATGTAAGAGACTACGTCGCTTATGAACCCGAAAGGGCAAACCCATGCACAAAAAGTTCTACCTATTGTGATTGAACCTAATAATATGATTACTAAGGCTATAAAAGGGAAAATTGCGGCTGTTAACAGCAACTCCATTAATTGCCATGCACCCATTACTGTTGTGTAAGGATTACCTGCTGGTGCCATTATCGGAAGAACTATAAATGATGCTGCGAAACCAAAAGCCCCTCCGAATATTAGGAGGAATGATATTATCTGGATAGCTGTTCTGATTATCGTTATTCTGCATCTCAAGACACTTTTTTTGTCGTCTTTTACCATCTTTTCACCCCTAGATTAATTTGGGTAATCCGCCATTTTCGTACTCTATGAATTTCGTTAAAAAATCCTTAATAGTCTCCCATTGCTTAAGCTCATACGTATAAATCATGAATAGTATGATTAAAATCAAATAGAGAGCCCTAATAGACCATTTCCTGTAGTTCATTCCAAATCACTTTCCATTGCCTATCTTGGGAGCAATCTCTTCATTACTTCCCAACCATAATTTATGAACCGATTTTTTAATTCTTTTAGTGTTATAAGTGTTTCACCTAGATCAATTGAGGCAATCTCGAATACACTTTCGATACCTGGTTCATATCCCATTAAACCAGGTACATCAATATTATCGCTTTCTAAAAGCCTTTCGTACCTATCCTTAGTGACTAAAATCTTGTTAAAGTAATCTGGTAGTGCTGATATCATGCTTATATTTTTGGGATCATCTAGTTCCGTCATGCTTCTGATCGCTTTTAAAAATATTTCGAAAACACTTAAGTTCTCGTACATAATTCGTGTATATATTCTCTTTAACCTAGCCGCGTCTTCTGGATCATATAGATTATAATCAAGCGCTATAGTCGTTAGATATTTGCGGTAATGCGATGAGAACTTGCCGTAAGTTAGGGGCGGGCTTCTCCTCGCTTTCTCCAGAATATGTTTAGGTAATAGTACTCCATGTACATGTGTGTAATGCGTAACAAAATCCTTCATATCTTTCAGATAGAATTTACAGTAATAGATTCCTGGACCTATCAAAGTAATGTTCTCTTCTGATTGAATACCCCTCCATTCCTTCCCTGTTGATGAAAGTATTATTAGTTTGTCTTCCTCTATCTTCTCTATCTCTCTACCTTTAAAAGTACCCATCCATGTTGATCCTATCAGTTCCTTCCAGTTATTCAAAATAATAATTCTTATGCCTGCTACTTCCTTACTTACAATCTCTAACATCTCGTCATCAATTTCCATAATCATCCTATCTATCATCGGCAATAAACGCGAAACCATTAAATCCTCTTCTTCCTGAGCAACTTCGCTAAAGAACCATTCGATTTCATCCGGCATTAAACCATAGTCTTCAATGAGTATCTCTTTATTCGAGATATTTTGTGAGAAAGCATCTCTAAGGACTTCTAGCACATGTCGTCTATTACTCAGTGCTAATAACTTCTCAACGCGCTGATCCCCATTCATATCGCACACTGTCTAAAAACATTTACTAGTCTTAAGATTTTTTCTTAAAATTTAAATTGTTATCTTACTATGATTGCCTCTGTATAATGGTTAGATCAAGAACCATGTTTGAGAACGAAATTACATGACTTAAACTTAATATTTTATAAATGATTTTAATTGGACTATTTGTCTAAAAGTTAGCTTATAATGATTAATGGACTAAGTGGTGATACTGCAATGCCAAAATACCATGCTCCTAGGAAAGGTTCGCTGGGATTCGTCAGAAAGAGAGCTAGCAGAATTTATCCCCGGATATCTACCTGGCCAAAGATAGGTGCCGTAAAGCCATTAGGGTTCCCAGTTTATAAGGTAGGTATGTTATCTGTCCAAGAGATATACGAGAGACCCGGTAGCATGTTTCATGGAATAAAGAGAGTGATCGCTGCAACGGCATTAGAAGCACCTCCCGTCAGGGTTCTAGGTATCAGAGCCTATAGGTTAACCCCATATGGATACGTGACTTTACATGAAATCTGGATCAATTCTCTCACGGATTTCGAGAAAAAATATCTCTCTAGGAAAGTAACATTGCCTAAGAAAGTGGATGATCAGACATTCAATAAGAGGAAAGAAACATTACTTAACTTAGCTGATAATGGAGAAATAGATGGAGTTAGGTTAATCATCAGAACTAGACCCGAATTAACTGGAATTGGGAAGAAGAAACCCGAGATACTTGAGATAGAAGTAGGAGGACAGATCACTGATGCAACTAAGTATGCAGTGGATATGCTCGGAAATGAAATAAATATAAATGATGTTTTTTCTCCTGGCGAATACGTTGATGTTATCGGCGTAACTAAGGGAAGAGGCTTCCAAGGTGTTGTTAAGAGATTTGGTGTGAAAGTCTTACCGCCTAAAAAGAAAAAGACTAAAAGAGCTGTGGGGTCATTGGGACCGTGGACTCCTAGCCGAGTTATGTGGACGGTTCCAAGATACGGTCAATTTGGCTTCTTTAAACGCACCGAATACAATAAACAGATATTAGCTATACTTAATGAGAAAAAAGCGAAAGACCTAAACCCAAGCGGAGGATGGATAAGATATGGTTTGATATATAATAGTGCAATTATACTTCGGGGCTCTGTACAGGGACCACCTAAACGGATGCTGGTGCTTAGGCATCCAATAAGACCTAGCAGAAAACCGCATAAACCGACCATACTTGGTGTTTTTTACTCCAAGGAGAAATTAAATGTGACATTAGGTTAGGGTTCAGGTGACGTCTAATGAAAACTGGTGTTTATGATATTTATGGAAATAGAATTGAGGAAATAGAGTTACCGGAGATCTTCAATTACCCAGTTAGACCCAATCTAATATTACGCGCATATCTAGCAATTTACTCTCGCAAGTTCCAGCCTAAGGGTAAGAGCCCGTCTGCTGGAAAGAAGTATGTTGTTGAGAGTCCAGGTACTGGGTATGATATGTCTAGAGTCTCTAGGATTGGAGGCGGATTTGGTACTGCTAGATTCATAGCCTTGGCTGTTGGTGGAAGAAGAGTAAGAGCTCCTAAGTCTGAGAAAGTGATAGTTGAGAAATTAAATAAGAAGGAGAAAATTAATGCACTGAAAAGCGCTATTGCCGCTACTGCTGATCCAGTGTTAGTTCAGATGCGGGGGCATAGGTTAGGTGATGTAAGAGAGCTACCTATCGTAGTATCCGACGATTTCGAGAAAATGACTCGGACAAGAAATGTTATGAACACCCTAATAAACCTTGGTGTTGAGGAGGACTTGAATCGGGCGAAAGAAGGAAAGAGAATAAGAGCTGGAAAAGGAAAGATGCGGGGGAGAAAATACAAGAGGAAAAAAGGCCCACTGATAGTTGTTTCAAGCAGCGATATCCCATTAATAAAGGCAGCTAGGAACATTGAGGGCGTCGATGTTGTTCCCGTTGAAGAACTAAGTATCGTTCATCTAGCTCCTGGCGGGTTCCCTGCACGATTAACGATCTGGACTAAAAGTGCTCTTATCAAAATGCAAGAAAAAATTAATGAGACTTGGGAGAGATTAATAAGCAAGTATAAGAAAAATGTGGCGAAGGAAGCATTGTAAGGGGTGAATATAATGAGTAAAGTTCCACCTAGAGTAGTTAATATTTCTGATCCAAGCAAGATAATTAAGAAGGCGGTAGTCACAGAGAAAGCAATTGATATGATGCAACGTGAAAACAGACTCGTATTTGAGGTTGATAGACGAGCAAATAAGCAAATGATTAAGCAAGCTGTAGAGAGACTTTTCGATGTAGAAGTCGTTAAGGTTAATACCATGATTACTCCAAGGGGCAAAAAGAAGGCGATCGTGAAACTAGCTGAAGAATACTCAGCTTTCGATATCGCCTCTAACCTCGGAATACTATAATCTCTTTAAAACTATTTGAATATGAATTTACTATTCTCTAGAGCATAATAATCCCCTATTCCGAAGAAAGGTCATTTAAAAACATTGATTATTAATTATGTTATTGAGCACATTCTTTGACTCGAGTTTGGGTGAATTTATGAAGGGATCTATTGTCGTAGAGACATTACCCGGCTTATTAGAGTATGCTTCTATGGAACTTAAAAGGATATTTGGGAGGGATTCAGAACCTTTCTTGAATTCTGATAATATGCTTATTTTTGAGACAAATAATGTCACGTATGATTCCGTGCTTTTAACCTTGTTTAGCGAGACAACAAGAAAGTTTTATATGTTGTTGGGTTCTTGGGAACTCAAAGATGAATCTGATCTATATAGTGGTCCCCTTAATGTGAATTGGGATGCTCTCTTGCACGAAGATTTGTCTTTCGCTGTTAGACCGTTAGTAAAAGATAATGAACTAATTAAACTTATTGGTAAGCAAGTTGGACAAGCTATTATTGATTCTTACTATAAATCTAAGGGGAAGAGACTGCGTGTTAATTTATCTGAACCAGATATAGAGATTTATGCATGGATAAGGAATAGTAATCTAGTTTTAGGTTTGAATCTAAGTGGAGATGAACTAAATGATGAGAAAACAATTTTAGCTAGGAGCACCTTATTAGCCTCCAATTGGAATGCCGAATCAAGTTTTAGTGAAATTATCTATGCGGGCATAAGTACATCCGCACTGAGATTTGCGACAAATGAAGCTCTGAGAAGTAGATTAAGGTATGTATCTTTCATAAACTTACCTTTTGTCGATAAAAATCTGATTTTAGAACTTGCCAGGAAAAATTGGAGAATTAATAGAGAAGTTAATGTGAGGTGCTATGAGGTTAAGGGTAGGATTAATTTAATAAAGCAGGTTAATCCAGAGTTAAGAAAAATAGCTCTTTATGATATCGAGGAATTAGCTGAATGCAATTCAATTTTCCTTGCATCGAATCTTATTACTTCCTTAGAGAAAAAGAATGAGCAGCTCTTATGGGCTAAGAAGATAGCTGATATATTAAATAGGAATGCGTCGTGGAAATATTTCACTATTCTGGCTAGGGATGACGTAGTAAGCCAAATTAATTTAAATGCTATTAAGGATGAAAAGAGTATAATTTTTAAAGGAATAAGAGCAAAGATGGTAAGATATATTCGATAATGTTATTTGGTGATCATATGGCTGTTAGTGACAGTGTACAGAAATCAGTAACTTTAAAGGAAAAAATTGTATTGACATCAGGCAAGAGGAAAAGTGCTGTAGCTAGAGCTGTGATTAAGCCTGGCACAGGCATAATTCGAATCAATGGGAGGAGACTAGAGGCCATAGAGAATGAGTGGGTTAGAGCGATTATAAAGGAGCCCCTTCTACTTATCGGAGAGCTGAGGAATAAAATTGATATAAGAGTCAGAGTTTCTGGGGGCGGCGTCTCAGGCCAAGCCCAAGCAGCAAGAATGGCCATTGCTAGAGGAATAGTAAGGTATTTCGAAGATCCAAAGATAGAGGAACTATTTAGGCATTACGATCGCTATATGCTTGTAGGTGATCCGAGAAGGAAGGAAATGAAGAAATTCGGTGGACCAGGAGCGAGAGCTAGATTCCAGAAAAGCTACCGTTAAGCTTTTTTCATTTCCCTTTCAACATTCTAATTGTCTTAACTTGTATAATGAATTTGTTGATCCTTTCCAAATCCTGTCTCCAGTCTCCCAAGGTAATTGTATAGTGTCCTCGATGAGATTTCTTTAGGAACTCTTCTACATCCGTATTCAGTAACTTAATCCCTATCTGGGAGGCTTCAAAACCTTCTTCGTAACTATCTAAATCCACTATTTCACCCGTCTCTACGTCAAATTCTTCCGTGACTGGATCGATTGTAAGCATAGTTATTTTTTTACCTGGTTTCATGTCAGCTCTAACTGCATATGGCAGATTAGTTATTGGATGCATAATTGCCTCTGCTACTCCATCAGCCATTGCGAGGTTGAAGCATGAGTGAGATAAAATTATCGTGTTTCTTTCCTTATCTAATTTTGATACGTCAGCTATCCATGCCGGTTGTCCAGTTAATAATCTCAGTAAAAGCATAGCGAAAAGAGATGATAAGTCTCTTTGACATGCTATGAGAAACCCATCATTTAATAGTAAAGATACGGCTAGACATGGCGCAATATCTCTTTTTCTCATCATATAATAGCAGTCTAGGCAGGCTAGCCCTGGGACCTCTCTTCTTGTATTTTTAGGCATCGAATTCTGTAGCATTGATTTTAAGGAGATGTATAGTGAAAGAGATAATTTCTCATTATCGGATCCCCTATAATCTAATTTAATATAATTTTTAATTTCTTTCAAATTAACGGCTATCTCTTTATCCGACATTTTCTTCATTATTTTCGATAATCTTGATGGTCTAATTAATCTGAAATTTGGCTGGACTTTCACACCTATAGCTGGGGCTATGAACAATACATCGTACTTGCGTAGTACTTTATCTACGACATAGAAATCTTTGAATAACCCCTCTAAATCATATCTATCATAGATTATAGGAATGTAAATTTCTTTCGATAAGAACTGTATTATACGTTCTCTGGTATTGAGTGCGCTTGGTAGTGAGTTATATTTTGGTACAGCGAAAAGAGCAAACGGTTTTATGTTCATTAGATCCGTTAGGAACTCCAGAACGATTCTAGAAGTACCTCCTGACAAATGTATTATTAAGAAACCATCGTAGTAATCAAGTGATTTATTAACCTCTAATGTTATATCCTCCCAGTTTCTTTCATTCATAATGTTTTCTAAAAATTCTATTTTTGTATTCTCATTGTTTCTAATCATCTTTTCTTTGATGTCCTCTTTGAGTTCAATGGCCTTGCTCTTACTCACCATCTGAGATGCAACTGGAATTGCTAGAACATTGTACTTAGTGCTCATGAAAAAACCACCGTTCCTCAATCTTCACCAACTGACAGATATTTCTTTTCTTTACTCATTCTTTCTACGATTCTTTCACGAGGATTAACTGAATCAACATGAATTAATCCATCTATCTCCAACTGCATTAAAATTCTGTTTATGACTGTGGATGATGCCTCTCCATAAATCTTTTTAAGTTCATTCTTTAGTTCCCTCTCGGATATCCTTCCATCGCTTTTTTCCAGTATTTCTAGAATAGCTAATCTCATCGGTTTAGCAAACCAAACATAGATGCCAGATCGCTTATTCATTACTTATCCCCCGGAAAACAATAAATGAATCACCATAATTTTTAATCTATGCAATTGTAATATTTATTTTCGCTTTTAAATGTGGTTACGTTAAGTCGCATGGTGCTGTGACATGATTAGCGATTTAACAGGTAAAAAAGTTTATTTAGAGACAGGTGATTTTGTAGGCGTTATAAATGAAATTTTTGTTGATGAATTAGGTTATACTGTCGCCATAATAAAAACTGAGTACTCTGAGATGCCCGAGATTAGAGTTAACGTTATTACATTGAGGAAAATAAAGCGGGATGAAGAAGAATGCTATATAATGAAATCTCCTCCACTAAAATTAGTGGAGGTGATTAAGGAGAAGAAAAGAGAGGAGGAGATAAGGCGATTAGAGCGAGAATTAGCTCAAAAAGAAGTTATTGAAGAGGAAGTGAAGGAAGAAGTGCCAGCTGAGGAAGCTCGTGAAGGATTTCTCAGAAGATTAATTAATAAAATAATGAATGTAATTAGGAAGATTCTTGGCAAATGATCTTTAACCAAATATTTTCATATGTTCTCTACTATTGCTACCAACGCACTTAGTATCGATGAAAAAACAGCTAGAACTGGACCGCCGAGAATCTCTATTTGTGCTGTATAGTCATGACCATATTGAGATTTTAATTGTAAAAGCGTTGAGTTAACTAAGTCTGGTAAAAACATCACTACGTATCCTATAAAGAATATTATCGACACTAGCACAAGCATTGAAGAGAAAAAAACATACTTCTCCTCCTTCTTTTTAATGCCTTTAATCGTTAAGTAAAATGCGAGGGTAATTATTATAATCATAGGTAATCCTAGCTCCAATATTGATTCCCAGAAGACTAGTGGTCGATAAACATAATTTAATTCAACTACTGCTGGATTATCTGATCTATGGATAATTATTCGTAGCCACGGTGATAGTATAGATAGCAAAAGCGTTATGATGCTTAAAACTGCAAAAACGACGGATAACTTCTTCATTTGGTAGCCCTCACATATTAATCTCTACGTAATAATGAATACAAAACTGCTTTAGCTGAATGCAACCTATTTTCCGCTTGATCCCAAACGACGCTATGTTTTGATTCAAAGACATCATCAGTAACCTCGTCATGCCTAGGGAGGCAATGCATAAAAATAAAGTCTGGAGCCGCATGCTTGACTAGCTCCCAAGTAACTCTAAATGGCTCAAAAAGCTTGATTCTCTCCTCCGCCTCCTTCTCAAATCCCATAGATACCCAGACATCTGTATAGATGACATCAACGTCTTTTACGGCCTCTATTGGGTTATCTGTCACAATAATCTTACTCCCGCTCTTATTCGCTATTTTTCTCGCCTCCTCTATGACTTCTCTATTCGGCTGGTATCTCTTAGGCGCCCCTATCCTGATCTCTAGCCCAATGATAGCTGACCCAAATAACAATGAATGCGCAACATTATTGTCTCCATCGCCAACAAACGCAATCTTTGCTTCTTCTAATCCCTTCTTCTCTTTTATCGTTAATAGGTCTCCTAGGATTTGTAATGGATGAGAAAAATCGCTTAAAGCGTTAACTACAGGTATTTTTGCGTATTTAGCTATCTCCTCTAGTGTTGTATGCTTATATACTCTCGCCACAATTATATCTACGTATCTTTCCATTACTTTAGCGAAATCTTTAATTGGTTCTCCTCTAGATATTTGAGTCGTCGTAACATCCATATACATTGGATGCATTCCTAAATGGTAACATGCGACCTCTAATGAAGATCTAGTTCTTGTGCTAGGTTTCTCAAAGAAGAGCGCTGCTACTTTACCGCGTAGATATGAGTGTTCTTCGTTTCTTCTCATTTTTTCTTTAAATTCTGCGGAGAGATCTATTAGATAGCTCACCTCCTCGCGAGAGAAATCCTTTAAACACAAAAAGTCTTTACCATGTAGGTTAACCATTTTTACCCCCTTTAGAGATATATCCTTGTGGATAAATAGAACTACCTTTTTTCTTTATTGATTTCCCAGTATTAAAAATCCTACTATTTATGCGTTTGAGGCAAAGAAATACGTATTTAGTTTTAACAACATATTATAGCCTTCATCTATAAGATAGAAAATAAATTAGAAAAAATAATGAATTTAGTTTCTTTAACACATCTAGTCTACTATTTTCAGTAAGTCAGCCACTCTATGACCTGGTTTTCCTTTCACGGTATATCTTATTACATATTCTGATTTAGGAGAAATCTCGCTTATTAACCATTTAACCTCAAGACCCTCAACAATCTCCTCTATTGACTCTGGTCTCGGCTCCGATTGCTCTGGGATAAATTCGAATGTTTGAGGCAAATGCTCAATAAACTCATAGTTTTGAGCTGGTAGATCTCCCTCATTCCTCAAAGTAACAACAACTACGTATTCATTTTCAACAGTTCCTGGCTGTACCTCCTTGCTCTTAACAATCTTCCTTAGCGCTTCAAGTGTTTCAAGCTTGGGTACTTTTTTCAGCTCGATTTGCAATGGTCGGGTATCTGCAGACATGTAAAGATGTGCTTCCGCCGGGAATTCATAGGTAACTCCTGGTTTCGGATCGACCGAGGTCATCCTGTATTTGACGTTAACGTACTCTCCTCTTAGGAGTGGTTCATCAAGATTATATGCTATTCCAAAGATCTCTATCTTTAGATCATGTTTAACGGATGGATCAGTGTTTGCTGGATCAGTCGTTATCTTAATCATTTCAGGAGGTACAGTTATGTCGCTTCCGCCTTTGTTTATTGATACCACTACGTCAACAAGTCTTGGTGGTTTAAAATCTGCAGGTATAGTGTCTTTTATTGTTAATTGATCAATTGTCGCGCTCCCTAAGTTATCTACCTTTATTTCAACCTCAACCGGTTCTTCTAGATGGCCCACAAGTTGTTTACTTGTCATTCCCTTTATATAGAGCGGATGCCTCACATTTACCTCCTTGGTTATACGACCCCATATTACGGGGATTTCGATATCCTCGACAGTGAAGTTACCAGAAGTTCTTCTTATAACTGTGGGAATAATCCACATCTTTAGTGATGTTTGTACTTTTGGCTCCTCTTCCGATTGTAGCGTGAATGGCCCTATTTTCGTTGTTTCATTAGGTCCAACTACTACTGGTGCCATTATAATTGTGTCGTAATCCCGCTTTCCCGGTATCTTCCACTCAATAGAACCTCTTATGCTGGCGCCACCCTCCTCAGGAGTTAGAACCTTACCTTCAACTATAGCTACTTCTGCGATAACTTTTATAGGCGCTTTACTCATGTTCTCAACTATGACATAATTGTCCCAGATCCCTCTTTGCTCTGATCTCTCGTTTTTATCTACATAGTGTCTAACATTTATTAAACCCCTTACCTCCTCGACATTTAAACCGCTTACTGTAAATCCTTCACCGAAGTATCTGTAAACAACAACCCCCGATCTGAACGCATCTTCTTTCTCTGCCCTAATTACACCATCTAGATCAATTGTATCGTGACCTTTAGCCCCAGATCTGAAGTTCCTGAGAACTATCTGACCCCCTTCCGTTGTTATTGTTCCTGTTGTTAATGGCGGTATTTCTCTGACAATTATCTGCTCTGGGAGTTTCTTCTCGAAATCAACGCTGAAATCTGTTGACGTATTATTCTTTATGGAGTATCTGAACTTTATATTGATTTCCTGGTTCATCAGTGCTACGGGTTTAGCGAAATCTTCTGGAAATATTATTTGCTCTAACACTTCTAGTGCTCGCGGCATGTCTCTTACATTATACCGTATCGTCTTTTGTTGGCTACCCATTTCACCAGCTGGTACCATTCCGACATGGATAAATTTCTCGAGATCCGTCTTTTCCACGTTAGATAGAACTAGCTCAAGGTCATATATGGGGGTACCTGTATTATTTATTACTATAATTTCACCTGTATTCTTGAGCTCTTTTTCTTTACCATCATTTGATATTACACCTTCTTGCTTCTCATGCAAAACTATAACTAGTCCCTCTTTCTCTAAGGCGCCTTCATATTGCATATTTAATCAGCTCTAACTAAGTTTTATTTAAATACATAATAGAAAAAATGCATCTTATGATATTTCAAATAATTAGCTTAAAAAGTTTCTATTTATGAATAAACTCATACTGTTAAATAGAATTTATTAAAAGATTACTTAGATGATATCCGAGAGGAGATAACACTTGTAAATAATAATAGAAGAAAAATAAAGATATATTCTGGTAACGTTTTCCTAATTCTTAGAATTACATCATTTATGTTGATGCTACTAAATAGCACATTTATGGGATTAACGAAAACGCTAATCGTAATTAACAGTATCATAAAAATAATTATCTGTTCGAGCACTTCGCCAGCGCCCTCAGAAGTGAACCCTATTAATGATCCAGCTATAATTATCACTATTAATGCTGTTATTTCCTCAACAGTTATTGTGATTCGATTTCCGCTAATAAGAAGAAGAACGTCGTCGATCTGAGAAACCAATTTATATGCGAAAGAGAAGAAATCTGTTAGAGATAGAAATTTCAGGGTGATTATAGAGAAAATCTGATCTATAATTACATAAACTATGTAAGATATCCAAAAAATGAATATAGCGTTAATTGCGTTTCTTCCCAGAGATATTCAAATCCCCCTCTTCTCAGACATCTTTCTGGCTAAGTTAAGGTAAAATGAATAACCATCGTTCATCGGATCTAATTTAATTGCCCTAAGTATTGCTTCAATTCCATCTAAAGCCTTACCTCTAGCTATTTTCGCTAAACCAAGATTAAACCATACCCGCGGATCATCACGCCTCCATTCAAGTATTGCCTTGAACGCTTGTTCTGCAGCCCTCCATTCTTCACTATTTAGTAGTATTAGTGCCCTAATATACCAGCAGAGGTAGCAATCTGCTTTAATTTTTAATGCTTCATTTATTTTCTCTAGCGCTTTTTCATATTCCCCCGATACCAAATATATAACACTTAGATTAGCGAGAGGAATAAATTGTTTTGATTTCTCTTTTGTGAGCTTTAAAATCTCTAGGAATTCTCTATAAGCTCCATTTAAGTCTCCTAAAATATACTTTATTTTACCTCTCAGTAACATTACTTCGAAATTGCTTGATTCTTCCTGAGTTTTTTTCAAGAATTCTTTTGCTTCTTTGAACCTATTAATTGAAGCAGCTATTATAGCTAATACACCCTTTATCAATAGGTTTGTTGGCGATCTCTCAGTTTGTTTTAACATAGCTCTATACATCACTTCCCTTACTTTTGCATCAACTGGAAAAATATATTCGCTTTTCTTGGGGAATAACAGTATTCTCTGTATTTTAGTGATTTCCTCTTCATCCATCGAAAAGAATTTTGCTAGGTCTAGCTCTACATTTGGAATATACTCCCAGTCTGGAGGTAGGATGAATAATTCTTCATACATCTGTTCTCTCAATAAATTGATAGCTTCTTCTATCTCGTTTGATAGTATTTTAATTAATATGTTTAACACAAACATGCTTCTCCCAATCTTGTAGCGTGACCTCTCAATAGCTACTTTCTTCCTTTCGAAGAACTCATCTAATATTTTTTTAGCCTCAGATATCTTTCCCCGTCTTAGAAGGGTTAAAACTAGGTTATATAATATTAATTGACTATCGGGAAACTTCTTGTAAATATCCATATAGATCCTTTCAGCTTGCTCTAAGTTACCATCAATGAAACTGAGGTAACCTCTTATTAAGCTTTCCTTTATATTTCTCGCCTCTGAAGCCTTCTTGCTACTAGGTTTACTAGACATTTTCATTACCTTCGTTCATATAGATCCTTATTCTAACACATAAATTCGGATAACAAACAAAATTTAAAACATTCACAATGTATTTGATAAAGTTGTATCTCTTAATACTTGGTGCCTAAATGCGGAAATTAAAATATTTTACAACAGAGATCTCACCAGATATGGATGGGATG
The DNA here is from genome assembly GCA_029856055.1 of Candidatus Njordarchaeota archaeon. Classification (GTDB taxonomy): domain Archaea; phylum Asgardarchaeota; class Njordarchaeia; order Njordarchaeales; family Njordarchaeaceae; genus Njordarchaeum. The sequence continues at coordinate 16,516 of JAHQWF010000004.1, forward strand.
ATGGTCCGTATTGCTGGGTGGGTTGTTAAGGTTAGAGAAGTTGGAAAAATAGTATTCGTTATTGTAAGGGATAGGGAGGGAGAAGTTCAAGTCATTTATAAGAAAAATGAAGTTTCTGATAAGATGTTTGAGGCTGCTAAAAAATTACAAGTAATGTCAACAATTATAATTGATGGAAAAGTTAGAAAAGCGGCAACTAAAAGTGGGTTTGAAATAGTGCCTTTACAGATGGAGGTAATTCCCTCAGAAACACCGCTTCCTATTGATATTTTTCAGGAGACAACTGAGTTAAATAAGAGGATAAACTATAGGACTTTAGATATGAGGATTCATAAGCATGCAGCGATTTTTAGGTTGAGATCAATAATACTTGATGCTTTTCGTGAGATCATGAAAGAGTATGGTTTTGTTGAAATAAACAGCCCAGTCATCGCACTTTATGTAGCTGAAGGAGGCGCTAATGTATTTAAAGTAGATTATTTCAATAGACCCGCATACTTAAGGCAGAGTCCACAGCTTTATAAGCAGTTAATGGCAGGCGCATTCGAGAGAGTATTCGAAATAGGCCCCGCTTTTCGTGCAGAACCATCATATACAATTAGGCATTTAACTGAATTCATATCTCTTGATGTAGAAATGGCTTGGATAAATGGCGTTGAAGACTTAATGGATTTGTTAGAAGATATAATGATTCATATGATCTCTAGGATTAGGGAACGCGGGTCTAGATATCTCGAATTATTAGGGATTAAGAACCTCAAAACGCCTGAGAAACCTTTTCCGGTTATAAGCTATAAGGAAGCCACTCTATTACTCAAGAAAGCAGATATACCTTTGGAGGGGAAAGAAATACCCCATACTGGCGAACAGTATTTAGGGGAATACATTAAGGAGAAATATGGTAGTGATTTGTTTTTCATAACTGATTTCCCTTGGGACGTTAGACCATTTTATACTATGAAATACAGCGACAAAACTCCTTCGGGAGAGGTAATAACGAAAAGCGTTGATTTGATTTATAAGGGAATGGAAATAGCTACAGGTAGCCAGAGGGAACATAGATATGAAGTTTTAGTTAAACAAATGCGAGAAAAAGGTTTAAATCCTGAGACATTTGGTTACTATCTAGAAGCATTTAAATACGGTATGCCTCCTCATGGCGGTTTTGCTTTAGGTCTAGATAGAATAACAATGCTTATGTTAAATCTAAATAATGTAAGAGAGGCGGTGCTATTCCCACGTGATCCTGAGAGACTCGAGCCCTAAAGTTTGATTCATCACCCCTTAAGAGCTCCTATCAATTCCTCTCTTCTATCTTCAATCTTCTGGATCAATCCTAAACCGCTTTCATCCGCTCGAAGACGTATTCTCACTTCGCTTTTAGGTCTAACTAGTACTGCAGGTTTAGCTATGGTGCCTCTAACCAGCGGTTTCACTAATTCTGGGACTCTAAAATCTACACTAGTGATTCTAGCTCTTATTAAATCTCCTTTCTTAATCGTTATTTTTGCCTTTGTGTCCCTTAATACACCTTCTTTCGCATCGTATCTGAATTTTCCGTGTAGCAGCCTTGTTGTCGGTAAATAAGCGTCTACTGGTCCTAAATTGACATAGACTGCTTGCTGAGTGACATCAACAATTTCACCTTCAACGATCTCTCCTGGAAACGGCCTATAAACCAGTAAATCGGTTTCGACATCAAAGAATATATTTGGACTACCGTGAAGTATGTCTCCTATCTCATCTGCTTTTGCGTCGATAACAGCTACAACGTACCCGAGATCTTCTCTAACAGTGCTTTCAAGTTCACTTCGTAATATTTTCAGTATAATTGAATCCATATCCTCGTCGAGTCTTATTTCGTTAGGACGCACAGGCACCCTTAATTTAGTTTTCATTAGAAAATACATTTTTCTCACCATTTTGACCTGTCGTTTACTCTTTCCATGCAATTTTGTGCGCTGTACTGATCACTATTACTGGGATAATAACTGTGAATAATAATATGGCTATAGTTGCATCCCTAGATCCTTCTTCTGGATATGGTTTCTCTTGTTCAAGCACGTTAATTGTTATGGTGGGGATAGTAATCCTACCGCTTTCGATCAATTCACCTTTCTGCTTCACAAAAGTGATGACTGACTCACCTATGCTATAGCTCCCTTTCTCCTTAAACGCGATTATCATCCATTGAGATCCACGAGACTTCATTTGTATTAGAGATATATTCACTTTGACTAAGATTTCCTCTTCCCCTTCCTCTACATAGGTTTTTACATTACTATTATTTTCAATGCTGATAATATTTATCTCCGTATCTAACTTTATTTCAAACGAAATATTCTTTAATGTCCATGTAGTTGGATTATCTATAATTGTAGTGAGATTTATTGGTTGGTTCACATAGACTGATCTACTATTTATCACTCTTGCTCCAATTATGTTTGCATCTAAGTACACCTCGTGTGGGGAATTGAAGGTCTTTGCTTGCATCTTGTACCCAGATACCGCTATTCCTAGAAAAATTAGAAAAATAAGGAAAGTAATGATTAAGCGCCTCTTCATTCCTCGTCCACCCTTTTCACTATCTTGATGATCCTATCTCCATCTTTCTTTAATTCTTGCAAATACCCTTTCTTTATAAGATTTTCAACCGCTTGAAATATAGTCTCTTTATTTTTTGGCTTTATGCCTCTAATCATAGCGTCTTCAAGCGCCCGAGCCCAGATTTCCTCTGGATACAAGAATGTGCTTTCTCTGAACAATGATAGCACATACATCTCATCTTCTGATAATTCTTTTATTTCTTTTACTCTAGCTTTGGGCGCTAAGGTAGCCAGTGTTTTTTCTATTATTGAAACCCCCCCGATGCCATATAGCTCTGTCAGAAAATGAACTGCATGCAATATAAATTCCTCTACTGAAGAGAAGTAACCTTCCTCCACTTTCCTTTTTATGAATTCTAGTACTTCGCTAGGTACGTCTACTTTTATCTCGACCATTTAATTCACCTTTAAAAATATGATGTAAGAATAATATTGTTCATATTCTTGGTGGTTCATCTGGGGCTTTTGATAATCTATTAGCCCCATACTTCTTAACTATTATATCATCTTCTAAACGAATACCTCCCTTATCCTTTATATATATTGCTGGTTCTATCGTCAGCGCCATGTTCTCTTTTAACTTGCTTGAAGGTTTAGATAGAAAACTCAAAGCTGGCCCAACATCATGTGCCTCTACACCTAATGGGTGGCCTAATCCATGTCCAAATACCTCTTTTGGATCATACCCCCCATTTTTGATTACATCCCTTGCTTTTTGATCAGGTATTCTAGCCTCAATATCTTCTTTTATAACATCGATACTCGCATCCTGGGCCTCTCTAACTATCTCATATATCCTATAAAATTCCTTATCGGTATTCTCGGTGAAAAATGCTCTGGTAACGTCAGCGCAAACAGAATGCAGCTTTATTCCAACATCAATATATCCCACTTCCCCAGTCCTTAACTTCTTATCCGAGGTTTTGTGATGAGGATTCGCACTATTTTTGCCGAAAGCTACAATTACTTCAAATGCTGGTTCTCCCTTAAGATATATCTCTCTATAGATCTCTGCCGCCATCCCTTTTTCACTCATTCCTACCTTAGTCTTATTTAGGACTGATTCAATTGCTACTAAAGTAGCTTTTACAGCTTGTTCTAGCGCGCTTAACTCTGTTTCTGTTTTAATTGTGCGGAGCTCTCTTACGAATTTGCCGGAGGGCTTCAATTCAATGCCATACAAGTTTGCGAGAGATTCAACAATCTTAGCATGACTATATAATATTCTTGAGGCATATGGTGCTGCAAGCGGTGCACTCATGTTTATTAGTAATCTTCCTCCGGAAACCTCAGATAGTATCTCTATCATCTTGGATAAGAAATCTTTTGATCCATAATAAGGGAGGATCTCATCGACTATTTTTTCATTTACCATGCTTGTTTCTAGAGAACTAACTATGGCTGTCAATTTTTCGGTAGTGAGAAGAAGAGCTATAGTTCCAAATATTCTTGTTCCAAGCAGATATTCCGCATTTGCGTCGTTTCCAGAAGAGATGATTAGCCAACCATCAACATCATACTTTTTTAATATTTCTAATGTTCTTTTCTTTCGGGATATAGCTACATCCACAAAACTAATCAAAAACTATCACCAGGTACATTTGATATGTCAAATAATGAGATTAGTAGCTGGTTTCCAGCCTTAATATACACACTTGAAAAAAAGGATAAATACTCAGTATTAAAACTTATTATCAAAATCTTCATCGCTAACTTAATTTTCGCTACAACTGCGACTTTAACGCTATGGCTTATATTTGGCACTGGTGAAGAAGCAGCCTTCTTTAAAGAAAGTGAGCTAGGAGGTAGCGCAGCATTATATAACTTAATCATTTTTCTGTTGATAGTTATTGTATCTTCTTTAAGTATTTACTTACTAATAAAACTACGTAAATTCAATATACTGGAAGCAATCGGAATATTTCTTTTCTCGCTCGTCAGTGGATCTATATCGTCTATCGTAATTCCGCTTTTGACCTATATCACATTATACTTGCTTTCATCATTATTCATGATAGAATACGTTCTTTCGGTCTTCCTAAATATATTTGATGTGTTTTCTATTGCAATGTTTATACTCTTCTTTATTCTCCAAGCTATTGTTTTAACTCAAAAAAGATTTAGTGCGATTAGAAACTGGTTGTTATTAATGACCGCTAGCTGGTCTGGCGTTTTCATGGGTCTCTATACGGGATTTTTAACTCCGTTGGTTATGATGGTGGGCTTCTCGCTTTATGATATATATGCCGTGAAAAGAGGACCTATAAAGAAAATAACTCAAGAACTTTGCGAAATGCGACCAGAATCATCTGAAGATAGGTCAAAAAGTAGTTTTGTGCTTGGTTTGGGGGATTTATTTTTTTATTCTATGGCCCTAAGTTACTCATTAGCGTATTTTAACGCATTCGTTTTCTTCGAGGTTGCTTTCGCGCTAATATTAGGCGTCATATTAACTATTTGGATTCTTATATCTAGTCCTAGTGTGGAGAAGGAGCTCCCGGCCTTACCGATACCATTAATGTTCGCGTTAATCGTTATATTTTTTAATAGCATCATATAGAGATTAAGATATATCCCGTACAAGAATTAAGATCATGTGAATTTACAGCGTCCTCAACCTTTTTCTCTCATAGTCTTTGAGAACATTTCTAACAACGGGACACGCTTCAAAATTACAATCAGTTTTTAACTTATTACAGAATACTTTAGGAGGTGTTAATGATCTTATTTCTCCAAAACTACAAACGAGTCTAAAGTGATCCCAAAACAAATAATAGATTGTTTTTTTGAGGTCGTCATATGATATATCGGGAGGCAAGAACCCTAATCTAATTAAAGATAAAAGATTATTACTACCCACTATGCTCATCACTATCACTACTCCAGTTCCATTACTAGGTATCTCTTTGGCTTATAGGTTTTTATTAGAGTCATGAATTTTTCATAATCATATAGAGAAGATATCTTTCGGATCTCTTTTCTGTTGCAAACTTCGCAATATAATCCCTGTTTCTTAATTAGGGGTGCGCCGCAAGAACTACATCTTGCTGCTACTATTCCTAGTAAGTTATTGTTGATTGCTATGTTTAGTGGTAATGTATGATTCATTATCACTTTCGCTAATATTACATCACCTATCTTTATAACTTTACTTAGAGCTTCTGTTCTTATCCCTAATTGAGATATATGTAGATTAGCCGAGAATGGTTTTTCTAGTTGAATGAAGATGACTCTATTTGAGTTCTTATCCTTTTTTATTATGAACCATGTCTTAATGCTAGCTATTGTGCTTCCACTCGAAATAACCTCACCTATCACTAGATCATTTTTACGCGGTAATTTTATTTGTTTTATCGGTTCTACCCAAACAAGTTTTCTTTCTCTTCCATAGTGCAGGATACCAAATGTGGTTGCGATTATCTTTTTGTCCACAATAGTAGTGCCGCTCCCACTCTTGATGTTTTCAGCTTCTCCAATTACGTCTCCAGGAATAACTATAGATCCCTCAAGCAAGGGATAAAACGCTTTATTATTGTTGTTTTCTGTCAGACTATTCACCTCCGTTCTCTTCATAGAAAACTAGTCTCTGTCCTTGGTTAATAGCATCCTTCAGAATCTTTCCTAATCTACTTCTTTTCTCTATTTTTATTGTGCCAGATCTACTAATCATGTCTGCAAAGAGGAATCTAGATCCGAGATATGCAGCCACCGTTCTACCAGCCTTACCTCTACCAAAATCAAATACATAAGATTTCTTCCTCACGTGTACGACGTAGGGCAATATTGTTCCTTTTTTCTCCTCCCCCCTCCCCATTTCTTCGTCAGATCCGTACAATTCTTTAGCTGCTTCTCTAGTGACTGGTACAACGAATGTTCTTTCACCAAATGTATAGATCTCAAACATCGGTCTTCCTGTTAGGAAATCGTAGATCACAACAACAGGCCTAGCTAAGTCCTCACTTTGTAAGCCGTGCGGTACTTTAACCGTTGTTTTTAATGCTAATACCCTATTAACTTCCCCTTTATTCATGAATATCACTGTATCGATTATAGAAGGTATCATTCCCAGTTCTACTTTGCCGATAAATCGTTGAATAGCGTCAACAGCGGTTGTTGCGTGAATAACACCTATCATTCCTACACCAGCGAGTCTTAAATCTGCAAACAATTGAAAATCTTCTGGATTTCTCATTTCGTCGAATATTGTGTAATCTGGTCTCGATAACAGAAGTATATCATGGATTTCCTCTGCAGTACCAAAAGCTTTTGAATATCTCGTAATTTCCTTGGATAAAATCATGTCTCGGGGTGCCTCAATGGTTTTCACAATTTTACCTAATTTCTTATAGAATTCTGCTAAAGCTTGAGCAAATGTAGTTTTACCGTGACCTGGAGGACCAGCTATAAGTATACCCTCCGCCCTAAACTTTAAGCGGTCTATCAACTTACTAGGTAACTTATATTCCTCTAGAGTAAGGTGCCTAACGGGCTTCACAGCCGTGATCTCTATAGCGTCCGAAAATGGCGGTTTAGTTATCACGATCCTTAGATCCTCCAGCTGTATGATTGTACTAGATGGCCTTTCGATTTCAATAAATCCTTGAACATCTGATCTTCTAACCTCCTCTATTATCTCTCTTATTATTGCTTCCAACTCTTCACGGGTCATGGGATTTTCGCGAATTATTTCGAATCTCCAATTTCCAGGTACCCCCTTTTTGGCTGTTGGTTTAACTCCTTCTTTTAAGTGTACAGATAAGGTATCTTCGTCAAAAAACTCCCTAATCTTTGATTTTCCGGATTTTCCTTCCCCATATGGATATATTAGTTCTGCTTTCAATCCAGTTGCATGAGCTAATTTATATAGTATGGGATCACTAGTTAAGACAACTGCGTCCATCTCACGAGCAATGCCTAAAACCGCTTCATCTATTGAAATACTTCTCTCACCTCTGCGTACAAACTCTATCCTCGCTCCTTTCTCTCGCATTTTTGCTAGTTCCTCTATGCCTACCAAACCGTCCTCTAAACCACTGTTAGCCATCTCTCTTAGCTTTATAACTACGTCCCACGGGATATGAAATACCCCCGTCCTTATTTTTTCAAGCACTTGAATAGTTCTTAAAGCTCCTGAAACTGTAAGTGTGATGTCAATAACATATTTCTCCTTCTTATCCTCACTCATCATTATCTCCCAGTTCTCTTAACACATCCTAAAAATTAACAATAATCATAATAATAGTTAGTTTTTAATAAATTGAGGTTGCTTATTTTTCAGCATCATTTTCTATCGTTTACTCACGGGCGAGAAAGTATATATAGTTTACGGCCATAGTAATTCAGGAACGCTCACAACTCAAGATCCTCATCATTATCTTTCAGTAGGCCAGACTCCGATCATCGCTTATAACTTTTTCCTAATAGTTTACTACTAAATAGCTTGAAAATAAGTTGTTAATTTACTCATTATTCAATAGTGTACTTACCGTTATTCAAATTTAAACCTAGTTGGCGAGAGATAAAAAGTAATGATTATAAGCATTCATACATGTATTTTTATTAAATCAATCAAACTATACACTTAAATCTTGTTGAAAACTCAAGCTTTAATAATCTAATCTTTACGATGCGTCAGATTCATAGAATAGAATATATGTATTAGTATCAACTACTAATAAAATATCAGACCGATAAAATTAGGCATGAATAGTTGGTGATAGGTTTGTCATCATTTTTAGATAGAGCAAAAGATGCTTTGAGTGTATTAAAAATACCTAAAGAAAGCATTTTTCATTATTTTGCTCTTTTTGGAATATTACTAATAGCCTTCTTAATTCGAGCTTACCCAATTATAGGTTACGGTTATTCTTTAAGAGCATATGACACTTTCATCCAGTATTTAGCCACACTAATAGTCGAGAAAAAAGGCCTATATTACTTCCTTACAGCAGTGGACTATAATACTTGGTACCCCTGGGGGCGCTCATGGACAGCTCTGTATATAGGGATCCCCTTAACCGCATCTATTCTGCATAGATTACTTCTCTTCTTGGGAATTAATGTTGATTTAATAGTTATAGCCGCGTCCATGCCACCTTTGTTTGGTACACTAGCTGTGCTAAGCGTATACGGTGTGGCTACAGAGATTAAAAGCAAGAGAGCTGGATTATTCGCTGCGTTCTTAGCAGCAATTAGCGCAGGGATGATTCAGAGGACTATAGCTGGATTCTTCGATAATGAATCTGTTGGTATTTTCCTGATTATCTTCTCGATATATCTATTTATATTAGCGAGCAAACGCGGATCAGTTATATATGCTTTACTAGATGGATTATTCTTAGGCTACTTAGGGTGGACTTGGGGTATTTATAGGTATGTATTTGGCTTATTAGCCCTATATGTTTTCGTTCTATTGGTTTCCCGTAAATTAGATAGAAACGTAGCGCAGACATATATTCTGGCCGCTGGATGGGGAATAAGCATAACAGCTATTCTTCCACGAAACTATGGAATAGTCATGTCCATAGAGGGAATACTTGTTCTTAGTGTATTATTCCTAGTCATCATTCGGGAAATAGCGGCTTACTTAAGTACAGTGCTTGCAGGAGGCGCTAGAGATGCATACATTGCAATCTCGATAGGCGGCGGAATTCTCACTATAATTGGCATAGCAGTTCTCTATGCAACAGGACAGTTAGCTCCATTAGGTGCTAAATTCGCAAGCGTCATTAATCCTGCCTTAAGAACAGCGCTTCCTACATTTAGTAGCGTTAGTGAAAACCAGCCGGCTGCATGGGGTGTTATTTTTCTAGGAGCGTTCGCAACACTACTGTTTGCACCACTAGGTCTGTACTATTCGCTAGAACAGCGAGATATAGCTCAGATATTCCTCATAGTTATGGTTCTTACGGGATTCTATTTCTCAGCAAGTATTTCGCGATACATTGCTTTAGGTGCACCACTATTAGCCATTGGTGCTGGTGTCGGTATAGATTACTTGCTAGATCCATTTGCTCGGGTTATGAGGGGGGAGTGGATTGTACATAGAATAAAACCCGTAAGGGCGAGATTAGGTGAAGCTACTTTACCAAGGGGCGAGGCTTTTGCAACCTACTTATTGATCGCTTTAATACTATCATTAAGTGTACATAATGCCGTATTAAGCGTGACTTCAGCTAGATTCGGTGGAGGTAAATATGATATTGATGAGACAGAATTAGCGATATTCAATTACTTGAGAACACATGCATCACCTACCGATATAGTTCTCTCATGGTGGGACTATGGATACAGATTACGGGTCTACGGTAACGTAACCGTACTGGTTGATAATGGCACAGGTAACTCTACTCAAATGGGCGTTGTTGGATCCATGTTTATGTTACCAGAGGAAAAATCGATTAGTTTAATAAAGAACTATAACGTGAAATATGTCGTTGTATATGGAGTAGATCTATTTAAAGCTATTTGGATGATTAGAATTGCCGAGAAACATGCACCTATGTATAATATTACGGAGAAAGATTACTTTAATAAGGATAAAGGGCGCTATAAGGAACCCTTCTTCAATAGCCTTCTATGGAAATTAATAGCATACAAAGAAGATGACAGACAGGTCACAGGATGGATTCAGCAAATCGGGGAAGAAGAGATAAGTAAAGATCCTACTAAATACATACCTCGTTCATTAATCTACTTTGAACCAGTATTATTCTCAAAACGTAGTGGTAGTCTAGTTAAATTGTATAGGGTTATATATAGAACAAATAATGTGCCTCCAAAATCACCAGTAAGCAATAAAACTAGTACCGCTTCATTAATTTTGAGGGAAAACGAACCTACTTCATTGCTTTCTTTTTCAAAAATAACATTAATTCATGCGCCTTACAAACCGATTTTGCCGATGGAAAACCGCAAATACTACATTTATTAATTCTCTGAATTTCTTTTGCTTTTTCATGAATACAAGTTTGCGTCACGATCCTCTCTCCGAATCTCACAATGTTAAATAATGTTCCAGGTCTCTGATCTTCTTGCTCGTAAAGCCATATACGTATATCCCACCGCATCCCCTCCTCTGCATAAGGGCAGGGTATATCGTTGTAAGGGATATTGTTTAACATCGCATATAGAGCTATCTCTTTTTCATAGAGCTCTCTAAAAGGTTTTATTCTCGGTACGATATTATCTACTCTCTCTGGATATGGTTTCAGCTTTAAAATATTTTCTAGGGATCCCTTCAGTATATTCATCAATATAGTTTGGGCTTCATCATCTAAACTATGCGCAGTAGCAACTCTATCTGCACCTGCTTTTAGAGCGAGATAATTTATAGCCCATCGCCTCCATACTCCACAGAAAGTACATGGTGCAAATCTCCGCTCATCAATGGAGATATTAGCTACTTTATCTATGTTATAATCAAATAATTCCCTGTAACTAGTTATGTATAGAGGTAATCCTAGTTCTCTAGACGCGTTCTTCACTACCTCTAAGTTCTTATCTGAGTACCCCTTTATACCTTCATCTACGTGGATTATATATAGTTCTGACGGAAATTCTCTCTCAATTTTTTCTAATATATATAGCAATGACATACTATCTTTTCCGCCCGACACCGCTACAGCTATTTTGCTATCTATTTCAAGCATTCTCCATTTATTTATCGTCTTCTTTACTTTCTTAATAATATATCTATTGAATTCCTCTATCGAGTAAAAATACCGATTTGCGTCTTTCTTATAATATATAGGTGTTTTGCTTGGCATGATTGATTAACCACTCATCCAAGTAAATTCTATGAATATTCTCTCCAGGTATAACCACATTTTTCACATCTATAGATTCTTGTTGGAGGTTCGTCTGCCGCTCTAGTTTGCATAATTACTACATATGCTTTAGAATGCCCGCACTTTGGGCATATTTTATCTACTAGTACACCTTTAGGCCTCAGCTTTGATTCATCTATTACCTCGTTAGTCACTCTTCTTTTCTCAATGTTTACGGCTAATGCCACAGCCTTAAATTTCGAGGGATTATTGTCCTCGATTACTACTTCCTTCTCCCAACCGCAAATAGGGCAAATATAAGTGACTTTTCCTTTCCTATTCTTCTTTACTTGCATTATTGCACCGCACTTCTCACAAAATTCTGGCATCTTTATTCTCCTCGTGACCTTTTCAGCAAAATTAGCGCTTTCAGTCATTAATCTTATGAATCTAAATTATCCAAAATCTTCTCAAAATAAGATTGATACTCTAACATTATGCTTTCTTCGATATTTAAATAATTGGTGATTATCTCTTTGCGGATTTTATTTTGCTGGATAAGATCAATGTTGTTACCGGCTAGTATTAGGGGGACGGTGAGTGAGGGCCAGGTTGCCTTGAATACATCATGTAACTCATTGTATAAGTTATTATAGTGATTCAGCCCCACACCATTTATTATTAATACCTTATTGTGATTCTCCACATGTTTTTTTAGAAGTTCGATTAACAAACCAATTAATAGAATCTCCGTGTTCTCGCTTTCGGATTTTTCACTTAATTTTTCCAATAGAGATTTACGTTTTGAGTGATCACTAATATCTATCTGAAGTAAATTGCTTGTAAAGCTTTTTGGAATTTTATTTATAGCTGAAGGGCACACTAAAGTGATGTTAGGTAATAACTTACTTATTACTAAGTCACCTATTTCTCCTGAGGCAACTAGATATATTTTATTAGTGTTCTCAGACAGTATCTCGTACGCTTTCTTAATATTGCTTATGAACACTTCTATAGCTTTGAGTTTATCTACGGTTTTGATGCTAGTAGACAATCTTACTGTACTTAACTTCAATGTCTCTTGGGACACATTTATTACGTTCTTATCTGTTATCTCACGGGGCATATAACCGATCTTCAGTATCCATTCCTTTCTTGTAGTTACAATAAAACCGTCTGGAAGTCTTGAATAATAAATTGGATGGTAATTGATGGGATCTCTTATGATGGTGATCTCTGTTTTCCCTACAGAACCTTTCAAAAAAGGTATTGGTAAGGTATTTTCATTTTCAATGATTTTATTTCTTAGAGATTCCTCACATACAAAAAACTCACTATTTATCTTACTTAACCAGGAAAACTTATCAGCTACAACTAAGGTTTCTATATCCTCACTCTTTCTTTTTAACTCCCTCATACCCGAAATAACAATTATCTCGTTAGGTATTCTGAAATTTCTTAAATATTGCCAAGGATCCTCACATATAAAGAAAAGGATAAATTGTCGATCTCTATAGCCCTCGTAGAAACTATCTGGATTCCATCGCATCATTATGTAACTTCCTCTTCTTCACCAACTTTTCTCTTTGCCTCGAATTGAACCCTCTTATCTATTAAATCAATTAATATCGAGTAAAGATTCTCCTCTAGGACTATTGGATCATCCTTATGTTTACCATCGCTTTTTACGATAGATGATATACTTCTGACGAGGTTTCCTGCGTACTGCAATAGTAATTGCCTCTTCTTAATCTTTCTCAGCATTTTCTCTTTCCTACTAAGATACTCCCTTAGACGCCTCAGTCCCTCCAGTAAACCTAACTTTATATTCTTTCTAAGAACATCGACATCATCGATAAAGTCTTTCGATGTTTCGGAGAAAGGTACTTTAGTGCTAACTACCGATACAAATATCCCTATAGGATCTTCATCTTTCTTTATTTTATAGCGTCCCCAATCGATGCTCTCAATTACTTTCCAGGCAACATCGCTTTTTTCCTTGTATAGCAATGGGACTCTGTTAGCGAAACGATATAGATGGATGCCGGGAGGCATGCTTCCACCATAAGCTATTCCTATTTCCACTATCATAGGGTGTCCTGCATAAGAAAAGGGTTTTCTTTGCACAACATAAACGAACTCTGGGTTTAGTACCTTCCGTATACCTTCCTCTAAAAGTTTCTTACCTATAGGTGAAAGACAGCTTGGATCTGGTGAAACTAATTTCATTTTTCTGGCTGTTTCAACTATTGCTGCTATCAACTTATCGTTATTAAGAACATTCTTTAGAGGGGTGTCTGGGGAGATTCCAACTACCTTTAGGAAATCTTGGACTAATTTTGGTCCAGTTCTTTGAAACTCTCTCAGTAGAAATGACTTAATAGTTTTCGCTTTCGAGGATTTCATTAAAGATGTTAAGATCTGTGTATCGATCCCCTGCAGATGGTATTTAGTTGGCTTAGGTGGTGGGGGCATCTCATTCGTGACTCTTTCATATATATGCAAGTTACCCTCAGGATCCTCAAAGATAAAGGTTGCATAGGGAGTTATAATTGCCATCTGCTTAAAATATTCCAAGATATACCTCTTAGCACGATTCCAGTCGCCTAGTATATAGACTTTAATGATTGTCCCATGATTCAACTTTCTGCCCCATGGGTCTCTGAATCTCTTTTTATCTATTTTTTCTTTCGTTCTTATTATTGGCTCATTCTTGTGAAGATCTATTTTGAGAACATAATGCGAAGTAAAATCATCTTCTTTTCTTGCGCTCCAAATCTCAACTGGCGCGTTTGTTTCCTGTATAGCGTAAATAATAACCATTTTCCCTCCTAAACCAAACCTACCTCTTTGCTGCATTAAAACGTATTTTGTAGAAGATAATACCTTGCCCATTAATATTGGTATCTCACTATATGCCATGCCAACTCCATTATCTGCTACGATTAATTCAAATATTTCGGCTGTTACCTCTTCTTCCGCCCCATTTGCTGTCCTCTTGTGATATTTTCTGTCAACTAATTTTCTTAATCGCGTTTCAATCTCATCTGAAATACCAATAATCTCCCTTAACTCCTTTTTAGTGAGCCTCTTTAATCTCACTCTGATATCAGGCAATATTCTCATCATTTCTGCTGCATCTAAAGCGTTCTCAACTAGTTCTCGAATAGAAGTGTATAGTGCCTTAGCTGGATTTCCAAAGCCAGCTATGCTCCTATTGTCAGCAAAAAACTTCGCTGGTGAGATAACTTGAACTGTCTTGCTCATCTATATCTCCTCAAGGTTTAAATATAGAGGTACTACTCTACTTATCCAATTTTCGAAATTAATACAATAAAATAAGGGTCACTGATCTTAAAAATCATCAAGTATATAACATATTTAGTAAGTAATTTGCTGAAAAACGATAGTGGGTGATATAGATATGAGGGCAGAGCTTGTAAGAAAGTTCGAAAACAAGTATTTACATCGCGTTGAGTACGAATTTTTAATAAGCCATGACGCCAAAAGTACGCCGTCTAGAAATGAGATTAGAGATCTGATATCTGAGATTTTAAAAGTACCTAAGGATCTAATAGTTGTTAGACGTATACGTACACCTTATGGCCTAAATAGATCTATTGTGGAAGTATTTATATATGACTCTAAGGAAAAAATGATTGAAATTGAGCCGCGTCATATACTTAAGAGAAACGGATTAATTGAATAAATTAAATAAGTATTCAAAATAATAATGTGTTAGATCAAGCATTTTACCTAAAGTGGTGGGAGGTTTAGCAAATGGGTAAGAAGGTTAAAAAGAAACAGAGAATTAGAAAGAGAGCGGGAAAGAAGAAGAAACATAAGAAGAAGCCTTATGTAGTAGCGAAGTTTTATAAGATTGAGAATGGAAAGATAGTACGTTCCAGAAAATTCTGTCCAGTATGCGGTCCTGGAATATTTCTAGCAGATCATGGAGACAGATTATCTTGTGGGAGATGCGGATATACAGAGTGGAAGAAGGCGCCTGCCGTGGCTAAGACTTCGTAAATTAATTACTGCTCTATATTTTATCTGCTTTTACGAGAGCGAGGAGAAATTAGTTGTATGTCAACAATAGGAGATCTAAGTCTAGAGACATATTTCGTTTTTTTGGAGACTCTCCGATCACCATTTCTCTGATATTAATTATGATATTCATCTCTTTACTCAGATACATCATTTTCTTCCTCATTAGAATAGATATCAATCTATTATTGAGCCTCGTTCCGTCAAGAGTATTGGAGGATGGTGAAATTTGGACTCTACTCACTAATATCTTTTTACATGATGATCTAGTTAGGAATCCATTTCACCTAATTGCTAATATGATAGCTTTATTTTATATTGGAAGGTATGTTGAAAGAATGCTAGGTGGCAAGAATTATCTTCTAGCCTTTATAATTACTGGATTAGGAGGGTCAGTATGCATTGTTTTATCTAATTGGATTTTTCTGCAATTAAATCAAGCAACAAAATATTATTCTCATTATCTTGGAGCGTCTGGCGCGATTTTAGGGATTTTTGCTATATTGGCTTTACATAGGCCCAGAATTAGAATTCTTTTCTTTCTATTTATACCACCGTACTTAATCATACCTATTCTCGCTCCCCTACAGTGGTCGCTTATAATTCAGTTTTCTCTTGATCTATTTCTCGGCATCATAAACCTACCTTTTGATTACATCGCTCACTTTGGACATGTTGGTGGAATGCTAACTAGTTTCATTCTTTATCGTTTGTATTTCCGTAGAAGATTTTATGGAAGGACATATGGATATGTATACTTTTGGAGAGAAAGTGATGAGTGATGAAACATAAATACGATGTAGTAATTGTGGGAGGAGGACCTGCGGGAGGATACTTATCATATAATCTGGCTAAGGATGGATTCAATGTTTGTCTGATTGATTCAAACCCGATAGATCGCGTGGGATTCAAAGCTTGCGGTGGAATCTCCTCAGACTATATTCTGAATTATTTAAAGAAGATTAATTTGAATCAAGAGGCAATAATCGATGATTCGTTTGAAGAGGTAAATATTATAGATACTAAGCTAAATACTCTTGCAAGTATCAAAATTAATCTAGTGCACTTAGATAGAGAAGCTATGGGGAAGGAGCTATCTAATGCTCTAAGGAACGAGAACATAAGTATATTAAGCAATTTGAGAGCGATTAAATTACTGATTCGTAATAGTTCTGTACATGGAGTAAAACTTTCAGATGGCAGTAGTATCGAGACATCTTTAGTTGTGGATGCTAGCGGTTTTAATGGTCTTTTGAGACAACAAGCATCGCAATACGTTCCTTACTGGCACATAACTAAAAGTGATTTAGTTATAGCTATAATGGAGATTTTGAAAGGTGCACAGCCATTTAGAACATTCACTCTAACTATTGATAAAAGTCTGATTCCAGGAGGCTATGGATGGATAACACCTAGCCAAAATAAAAGTGCTATTGGCCTGGGTTTAAAGTTGGACGTAAAGAACGTCTCTTTAAGATACCGTTTACTACTACTAAAAAGAATAGTGCTCGCTAAAGGAGAAAAAAAGAGATCGTTAATTGGGTTGATATATGCGAGAAGACCGTTCCCAACCCTTGTCTATAATGGCTATGCCTTGGTTGGAGAAGCCGGATCACAAGGTAACCCATTATTTGGAGGCGGTATACTAGGAGCATTTATTGGATCTGATATAGCGTTCAAGTCGCTGAGAAAGAGCTTAGAGTCTAATGATGAGCACCCAGTATCGATTGATTCGCTTTGGAGATATAATTTTGAATTCATGCACCAGCGTGGTAAGTTCCTTGCTACGTTAGATGCCTTAAGGATGTTTGCTCAAAGCTTGTCTGAAGACGAGATGAAAGAGTTCATATCTCATTTGCCCAGTAAATTAACTTTTGATTTGAAAGATATCGTTAAGATAGGTGTTAAAGCGATAAAGATGATATCTAAATCCCGTATTTTTTGGCGCATTTTCGATATGTATCGAGCGAATCTCGAGATACAGAAACTATATAGCAAGTATCCAAAGCGACCACAAGATTTCGAAGAATGGGTAAAAAAGGATTTAGAGATATTTGAATCTCTGAGAAATAAATTACTAAAATAAAAATAAAAAAGAGTTATATGACATTATTTCTTCTCGCTTTTTTGAAGGCGAATTGGTCTTTTAGCATACCCTAATCTAACATATCCTGTTCCAACAGGTGGGATTCCTCCCACTATAACGTTTTCGGTAGCACCTAATAGTGGATCTATCATACCTATTGCAGCCGCCCCGAATAGATGCTTGCCAGTTTCCTCGAATGCCGCTCTAGCTAGTACACTTGATTTTCTACCCACTATGCCATATCTACCTATGGCCTCGATTTCCCCGTGCATTGTCATTACGTCTGCTACATAAAGTATGTGACGTAAATCGACATCTAGACCGTACTGATCAAGTACTTTTTTAGCCTCCTTCACTATTAATCTACGAGCTGCTTCTATACCAAATACTCTAGCGAAAGCATGAATACTGTTTGTTTCTAGTCTTGATAAATCGATTCCATCAATGTATAGTAATGGGACGATATCCGGTGAGGGTATAAGAATATAGTATTCCCCGAATTCAGATTTTCTTAATTGGGCTTTTTCGTAACCTTTTATACCTCTAAAGACCTTCTCTCTAATCTTCTTGAAGACATCGGGGATTGTTACCTCATCAGATGCTGGATATACATTGATCGTGTATTTTGCCTCATGAACTACTTCTACTTTTCCTATTTTCTTCAGTTCTTCAACCACTATTTCTGGTGTCAAGTTTAGCCTTTTTAGATCATCTTTATTTAAAAGAATCCTTATACGATTAAGTTCTGGTTGGAAGACTAAACCATCTTTCCGAATTATGTCATAAATCATTATTGCCTTGATTTTATTTAGGATTTCCCGTGATTTACGCTCGCTGTTTTTGTGCTTATCATCTAGAAAAACGCTGATCATTGGTGTGCTTGGTCTCTCTACCGCATCGAAAATCTCTTTTAATCTTGGTAAACCAGTTGTTATGCTAAATGCTGCTACACCGGCCCAGTGGAAAGTTCTTAATGTTAACTGTGTTGCTGGTTCACTTATTGATTGTGCAGCCACGGTTCCGATGGCTTCACCGGGGTCAATGATAGCTCTTAGGTACTTTTCTCTTATTCTATTAACTAATTCGTTCGTTTCCTCTTTGGTTAATACATATCCTTTCTTAAGCATTTTTTCAAATAGATCCTTAAGATCTTCGGCTACGGATTCGGATATATCGTCCCTTAAAGCATTGATTGCGTCATCATAATGTTTTGGCCATTTCTTGGATCTAGATTTAGTAGTTTTACCTTGATCCTCTCTTCTCACAATTATTTCATAGAAGATAGATTCAAAATCAGCCAGTTTGCCATGATAGCTCTTACCAGGATGCACACCGTCTCCTCCATATTTAAACTGAACAATATACCCACCCATCATTCTAGCTGTGCCATCATATTCTATCCTACTATCCTGAAGAGCGTTCACTAGCCTTCTATAGAAGTAACCACTATCAGCAGTTCTAACGGCTGTGTCAACTAGGCTATCTCGTCCCGCAGCGTTATGGAAGAAATATTCGATTGGATTCATACCTGTAGTGAAACTGTTCATTACAAAACCGCCAGCAAATGGACCAATATCACCTTTCTTAAAGTGTGACAACGTTCTACCATCATATCCCCTGCCTAGACGTTTTCCTCTTACGACCGGTTGTCCTATACATGCGATTACTTGCTGTATGTTTGTCTCATCTCCTCTAGCTCCCGTTACCGTCATAGTAATGAATTGACTATCCATAGGAATATGCCTCATTATCGCGTTTCCGGCCTCTGAGCGTGCTTTGTCTAGTACCTCGATTATTTTGTTTTCAAATGTATCTTTGCGTGTCAATCCAGGTTCTGCTTGCGAGCGTCCCTCTATGTAATCCTTTACTAATTTATCAGCCTCCTCCAAGTATTTTCTTATAGTTTCCTTTATCTCTTTCTTTGCTTCAGGAGGGATACGGACATCCCATATAGTTAAACTGAACCCTCTATCAGTCAAGTAACGGCTTATCATAGCGCCCATGTGGTTTAGGAACCTCTTACCTTCTTCGTAACCGTATCTCTCTATGATTTTATGCACGAGATTCTTTGGTTTTTCAGCTCCAATAGCATTTTTATCTACTACTCCCTCGATTATTTCGCCATTCCATATTTTGACTTTACATCGCTCATGTAGCTGTTTGCCACAGAGAATTCCTTTGATTTCGCCTTCATAAAAGATATATTTTGGAAGAATCTTAGAGAAAATGACTTTTCCATCCCAAAACTCTTTTTTATTTATTTTCTTTGTAGACGGAGGCAATGTATCGATACCTGCATAACACAGTAACTGAACAACTTCTTCCTTGCTTAGTAGTGTCCCATCTCTCGTCAGTAGATATGCGCCGGTTATATAGTCTTGTTTAGGTCCAATTATAGGGCCCCCATATCTCGGACTTATGATGTGTCTTTTTACTTCCATTATGGTTGATACCTCAGCTCTAGTCTCATAGGATCGAGGCAGATGTACATTCATTTCATCCCCATCAAAGTCCGCATTGTACGGTGGGCAAGTCATCAAATGTAGTCTAAATGTGTTATAAGGTAAGACCCTCACATAATGCCCCATCATACTAATTCTGTGTAATGTTGGCTGTCTATTGAAGACAACTGTATCTCCATCTAGTAGATGCCTCTCAACTATGTCTCCTGGCTTAAGTTCCTGGGCTTTCGCTTCTCTTTCCTCTCTACTCTTGAAGACCTCTAATAGTATCTTATTGTATGTTCCTGGGCTTGTCTTTTTCAGGATATATGAGGCTCCTGGATAAACGTCAGGACCGTTAATTACTAACTGTTTCAATCTCTCTAGGTTTAATTCATTTACTACTTCGGGAACCCACAGTGTTTTAGCTACTTTCTCGGGGATACCTATCTCGTCTATACTTAAATAGGGATCTGGAGAAATCACAGCCCTACCAGAGAAATCTACTCTCTTACCGCTCAAGTTATGTCTGAATTGACCTTCTTTCCCAGACAACCTATGGATTATTCCGCGTACAAAGACGTTTTCGACTTTTATCTCACCAACTTTATGTAAACCGTACAGGGCTTTAACAAGTTTCTGTAGCTTCTGCCATAGCTGAGTGATTACTTGTGGAGGGCCACCACGCATCTTACTTCTTAATTGCTCATTAACTCGAGCAATGTCTCTAATTGTTATGGTTAAGTGATCCTCGGATCTAAGTCCCTCCGCCGTCCTTACGGGAGGTCTAGCATTAATAGGGGGTACTGGCAGAATAGTTAGAATAGTCCATTCCGGTCTAGCTAATTCTGGGTTAAATCCAATTAAGTAAACATCTTTCTCTCTTTCTTTTTTCTCTTCCTCATCGTGTATAAAGTCGGGGTCATATGTCTGTGCTAACATGTCTCGTATTTGTTTAGGTGAAAAGTAAATGTTCACGTAGTATTTTCCGCCTTTAGTTATTACTCTCTGTCTTCTTCCTATTCCAACGGTGTCAACATCAGATATCATAAATTGTTTTTCTTCTCTTATCTTTTCAGCTTCCTCTTTACTAAATTCAATTCTTTTTACAAAAGTCATCTCGGTTTTGGAATAAATGAACTTCCCCTCTTTTTTAGTACCGCAATAAGGACACTCACTATAC
>JAHQWF010000025.1 GCA_029856055.1 Candidatus Njordarchaeota archaeon
GTTACGTAATGGCATTGCCCCCCACATTAGTATTACGCAAGTATTCTCATTAACTGTCTCGAAGAAATAAGTTACGGCTAATTAATGCCGTTTAATCAGCAATTGCGGATTCGTTGAGGCTTAGGGACTTGTAGTTTTACGGTTCAATTATCGGTTTCCTTGGTTTATGTTTTCTGGGTTGTTTGGATTAGGTTGTTTATGATCAATGTGATTATGTCTTCCATTCTTATTATTCCTTTGAATTCGCCTTTTGTGTTTACTACGCCTATTGTTCTTATTTTGTTGTTCAGCATGATGTTGAAGGCTTCTTTTATTGATGTTTGTTCGCTTACGCGTTCGGTGATGATGAATGGGATATCTTTTATTTTCAATTCTTTATGAAGCGGAGAATGATTTGCGTTTGGGATATGGGTGATAATGCATTAGTTAAATATTATTGTTTTTTATGAAAAGTGTTTGAAGAAATGCATAGGTTTAAGTACTTTGCGTTGCGGTTTTTGTTGCTTGGAGCCTTTCTGGCTCTGTAAATAATTTAGTTTGGAGGTTAGATAATTGGAAAATGTTGATTCGAATTTTACAAAGGTAAGTGAGCTTAAGACGAGGTCTAGAGGTGTTAATCTAAGAGTTCATGTCCTGAATATTCTGGAGCCGAGGAGTGTTTTCTCTAGGTATACTGGTGAGCGTCATACTGTTACTGAAGCTTTAGTTGGTGATGATACTGGTACTGTTCTCTTGACTTTGTGGGATAAGGATGGGGAGAAGGTTGAGGTTGGTAAGACTTATGATTTACGTAATGTCAGAGTGACTGTTTTCAAGAATTCTATTAGGTTGAGTTTGGGTAGGAATGGGGAGATTTCTGAGAGTCCTGTTGAGATTTCTGAAGAATCTGTTAATAAGGATAATAATGTTTCTGAGAAAGTTGTGACCAGGAGTAAGAGTTATTACTAGAGTTATTTCTTACTCTAGTTTCTCTAAGCTCTTCTTACTTTTTCCTTTTAATATGTTTTCTACTATGCGTTTCATTTTTAGGGCATCCTGTTCTAGTATTGGAGATTCACTTATTATTGTTGCTTCTAATTCCTCTTCAACCATTATATCTGCTAGTGGTATGAATTTTGGTCCGTATCCTTCTCCGAGGGGATGGTGTTTTCTCTCGCCTTTTTCCGAGTACTCTATTTTTGTGAAATGTATGTGTAGTGGGTTGAAAGCTTTTTTACCTATTTCTTCCTCTAGCATCTCTAATATCTTTTCGTAGTCTTTGCGCGTGTTTAGTATTCCCCCCTCACGAGCATGGATATGGGGGAAATCAAGTACAGGTTTGGAGTTAGGTATCTCTTTTACCATTTCTATAACTTCGTCGAGTGAACCAAGTTGGGATTTCTTACCCATAGTTTCGGGGCCTATTAATGGTTTTAATTTCTTTTTTCTCGCTAGATCAGCGACCTCTTTTATAGCGTTTATGGCAATTTCTAGTGCTTCGCGCGGTTTCCTTAATCCATAGTATCCTGGATGGAATACTACTATGTATGCATCTAGCCAATGCGCTACTTCTAGTGCCATTAGTAATCTCTTTTTTGACGCTTCTATTGTTTCTTCTTTTTCTGAACTGAAGTTTATTGCGTATGGTGCATGTAGTGATAATAATACATCGTTTTCTTTAGCCTCCTTATTTATTTCTAGCGCCTTATCTTTCTTTATGTTGATTTGCCTTACTTGCTGCACTTCGAGAGCGTTAAGACCTATTTCACGTAGGAATGCTGGGACTTTTACTATATCGCCTTTAAATCCCAGTGGTTTTCCAGCTGGGCCGAATCTCACTTTTAATTTCTTTGCTGGGGTCACTTAGGTCTCCTTGCCTAATTTGTTGGAGAACTAAACATTTAATCTATTATGTCTTAATTCTATGAAATACATGTTTTTTAAGTAAATGAGAAAATTTATTTATGTTTAAAGCGTTTATTTTTGTAAGACTTTATATAGTTTATTTTTGGTAGGAGATCTTGTATGGAAGAAACTTTAATCAGTGAATCTATTAATTGGTTTCAAGCATTTGTAATGGCTTTATATAGCGTAACAATAATGTTTTTCGGCGTGGGTATTCTTTCTGAACGATATAGTGAGATAGTATCGCTCTATAATTTGCTGGCTGGTGACTTCTCTCTATATATCGTATGGCTGTCTTATGGTATATTAATTCTAGGTGTTTTATCCCTAGTTCTAATGGGTTTTTCCCTAGGGTTTCATCACTATGATTATGCTCTAATCTATTTAGGATTAGCCTTTTTATTAACTGGTGTTTTTGATATCGCTTATCTAGGTATCTTATACCTAGTAGGCACTGCCCCCATGAATAATGTTTTTTATATAGTATTGTTGGCTAGTGTATTGAAATTAGTAGCTGGCGCCTTGTCTATCAAATTATCTAGAGATTTGGGAGAAAGTCCTAATTTTATCCCGTTAGTAGCTATTGCTCTCGCTATACCATTTATTAGTGGCTTAACAGTTTTTATGGATCCTGGCTATACAGCAGCAGATGTATTTGAGATGATTTGGGATTACGCTTACAACACTGTTTCTTTTGGTATACAGGACATTGTGTATCTTTCATTAGGGGGTTACTTATCTACGATAGCGATTTTATCAGTATTGTTTTCACTTATCTTAGCCAATAGAGCTGGAGATCCGAGAAGTAGTTTTGGGGCTAAATTATCATTAACTTTCGGGGCTTTCAGCGGTATACTAGGTATTCTACTTTCATCTCTTGGTAATGCCTTAGAAAAAGCTAAGGAGATCATCATGTACAATGTCAATGCTGAATCCTCTGTTCTTAATCATTACTTTGAAGCTTTGAACATAGTCACTTTCTTCGGGTTGCTTTTACTGGCTTTTTTCATTTTATCAAGTTACTACGTAGTTGTACCTACCCCGAGAGAAGGGAGAAGAGAGAGGTCGGTAGAGGAAACAATCGAGCGCGTTACAGTTACAGCTGAGGAGAAAAAAGAGGAAGGAGGCGAGGAGATAATTGAAGGGCTCGAGGAACTTGAATTTGAAGAGTTTGAAGATCTAGAAGAATTTTAAAGATAAGAGCTATACTTCCTTCACTAATATTATTGCTTATATTATTTAATCTAAGCATCGTGGTGATTTGACTTGTCAGCACCTAACGTTGTTTCCTTCTCTATAGTTACGTCTAAAGAGAATTTTGCCAGGATATTCCTGGTAGATAGTCCAAGCAATTTGGAGAAGAATATAAATATGGTTAAAGAAGTTTTCTCGAGAACTAACATAAAAGATTTCTTGGTAAGTTTCAAGAAACTCATTGATAGCTTAAGTGGTGCTGTAGAGGAAAAAGATATAAAAGACGCTGAATGGGTAGTAGCGTTCGATAAGGTTGGTGATAATGGGATACTTTTAGTTGACTTAACTAAGCTTGCAGAAAATATGTACTTGCTTTATCTAAGTAGATCTGTCTGGACTAATCCTCGGGATCCTGGAGAGAAGCAAGTATCTTTTGAGGCGCATTTCTATGCTAAGGATGGTGTAGTTAGGGATTTTCAGAGGGTGCTAATAATTAGAGGGAACGTGATTTATGATGCTCCGATAAAGAAATAATTACTATTCTTTCTCGGGGTAAAATGTTTCTTTTAGGAATTCAAATACTTTATTCCAAGCTTCTTCTAGGTTTTTTCCAATGATTATTTCATCTAGATACTTGAATCTCGCTGGCTTTAATTTATCTGGTTTTTTATCAATTGCGACAAATACTGCCTTTGTGTTAGGGAACAAGTGCTTAAATATTTGAGCTGCTTCATTAGCTGAATCAGCAGCTGCCCGTTTAGCGATTGTGTCGACGAGGAATATTATGTAGGGTTTATCTCTCGGGCTTGATCTCCTATATATTACTACCCCGATTTTGCTTAAAGCATGCTTTAGTAGTGGTCTCTTTATATCTGAAGTATCTAAGAATCCACCTTCTATCCATGATGTTATTAGTTTACCTCTATCCACCTTATACATGCCTGCTAGCTTGACGTCTTGTTGCAAGAATTCTTCCTTAAAACCATACATTATCTCTTTCTCTAGATCATTTCTCAGGGATTCTTTAGGTTTTTTCTTAGAGGACATAAGTCACCACACCAGAATCATAGGTTGTATCTAAGTAACTCCTTATTTTGATATAAAATAATAATGTTCCGTAATTCTTTATCGATACTCTCGATAGTTATTTTGAATGATATTTTAGCTAGGCACTGTATACACATACCCGCCGTGCGAATTATATGCAGGTTAATTACAAGCGATGTATCTTGTAGTTCATATGAATAACTTACCTTATGGCAAGGATCTGGGGCTATAATGAATCCATTGATTATCAATTTGTTGTCCAGCCTAGTTACTGTTGCGGTTGAATCAACTGCACTAGTGCATGTAGGTTTTAGTGATTCAAGTTTTATATCCATTACTACGTACCTCTAATATCCCTTAACGCTGAAGGTATCTCATCAATAACATCTGTAGCTAATAGCTCATAGCTTTTTTTCCTGAAAGCTAGATCTCCAGCATAACCAGATACGAAAGCTCCAGCACAAGAAGCTAGGAATAAGTCATTGCATTGAGCCATGAATGCAGCGGTTATGCCGGATAAGACATCCCCGGTTCCACCAACGGTCATTCCTGGATTACCAGTAGTGTTAAATTTAATAGTTTTCCCATCGGATATGACATCAATATGCCCCTTTAGAATAATTGTGATGCCGTGGTTCTCAGCCATTTTCCTAGTGATCTCTCCTCTGTCCTTGAGTTCTAGGGGGGGTTTCTCACCAAATAGTATATTAAATTCACCAGCATGAGGCGTAACAACTATTTTTCCTGAAGGAATGCCATGCTTGGCTATAGCTTTTAATCCATCAGCATCAATAAGGAGAGGAATACCCTTACTAGCAATAAATCTGGCTAGATCAGCTGCTGCTTCCAGAGTTTCCTCGGCCAGCCCTATTCCTGGCCCCAATACTACAGTGTCGAAATTACTAATTATTGGTTTTAATAGATCTATGTTCTCCAAACCTAGTGAATCGCCAGGCAATGGTTTAACTATTAAATTAGGGGAAAACGATCTGATAACATTAGAAATGAGTTCGGGTGCAGCTACAATTACTAAATCAGCCCCAGTTCTAAGAGCCGCCATAGCGGCTAAAGCTGGTGCGCCAGAGTAATCCTTGCTCCCCCCTATTATTAGTATCCTGCCGAAGTCTCCCTTATGCGACCACTCAGTTCTTTTCTTTAAGCAGTTAATAACATCGCCTGGACCGACTAATAAATCCGCTTCTGGAGGTATCCCGATACTGCGTATGATTACTTTGCCCACTTCCTCTTTATCAAAACCTTTCTTAGCTTCATGAAAAGTAATTGTATAATCTGCATTCACCGTCTCTCCTGTTTTTCTCCCCTCAAAAACATTGAAGCCGCTAGGTACATCAATAGAAACTATTTTGAATCCGACCTGGTTTTTTAATTTATTTATCTTTCTTATGGCTTCTAATGCTAATCCTCGCGCAGAACCTTTTATACCAACTCCGAGTAAAGCGTCTACTACTACATCTACTTTTTCTAGTACTTCTTCTAGTTTATGGATTTTTGATGAGTCATCTATCTCAATGATTTTAATGCTAAATATCATTCTCCTAAGTATCTCATAGTTTTTTCTGGCTATTTCTGATCTAATTAGTGATGGCTTACCCATTAGGACCACAGTGACATCGTAATTCATTGATGCCAGGTGTCTAGCAGCCACGAAGCCATCTCCGCCATTATTGCCAGTACCGCATATAACAGCAATTCTTCTCTTATCTCTGAACTTGCTAGCTACGAAATCCGCAACATTTTTTCCAGCGTTCTCCATTAATAAGAGAGTATCCACGCCTAGAAATTCCGAGTTTTTATCTAATCTATAAACATCGCTTGGTGACAAGTATTCCGGCATCATTAAACACTGGCTAGAACTTAACTCAGTAGATTAAGTATTAGTAATTTAACTTAAAACATATTTAATCGTAAAATAATCTGATTGAGAACTTCTCCATAAAATGATGAAGCGAACAGACTGCGACGTAAAGGATGAGCGTCCCAGCTCTTCTGATCTCACCATAAATATATATATGAATCCATGAAAAACAGAAAAAGTACATCAAAAATTAAATCTTAACAAGCAGAATAGGTGAGCAGCATGGGTCAGCAAAAAAAGAAAAAAGTAATAATAATGGGTGCGGCTGGGCGAGACTTCCATAACTTTAACGTATTCTTCCGAAACAACCCCGAATACGAAGTAGTATGCTTCACCGCAACACAAATCCCAGGAATAGAAGGAAGAACATACCCACCAGAACTAGCAGGACCACAATACCCAAACGGAATCCCAATACACCCCGAAAACCAACTACCAGAACTAATAAAGAAACACAACATAGACTACGTAGTATTCAGCTACAGTGATGTTTCTCATCAGCATGTTATGGATAGAGCAGCTATCGCAGCAGCAGCAGGAGCAAGCTACATGCTGCTCGGACCAAAACACACAATGCTAAAATCAACAAAACCAGTAATCGCAATAGGAGCAGTAAGAACAGGAGCAGGCAAATCGACCGTTTCTAGGAAGGTTGCGAGGATTTTTGCTAAGTGTGGCATCAAAGTAGTTGCGGTTAGACATCCCATGCCTTATGGGGATTTGAGGAAGCAGATTGTTCAGAGATTCGCTAGTTACGAGGATTTGGATCGTTATAACGTGACATTTGAGGAGCGGGAGGAATACGAGCATTATATTGATAACGGATTCGTTGTTTATGCTGGAGTAGACTACGAGAAGATACTTAGGGAGGCTGAGAAGGAGGCGGATGTGATTATTTGGGATGGGGGGAATAACGATTATCCGTTCTACGTACCTGATTTATTCATTGTGGTGGCGGATGCTCTTAGACCGGGGCATGAGTTGACTTATTGGCCTGGATCTGTGAATGTAAGAATGGCTGATGTCGTTATAATTAATAAGGCTGCAGAAGCGGATCTTGATTCTATTCTGAAGATTATGAAGAATGTCAAGGCGGTTAATGAAAAAGTTCGCATACTAATTGGGGTATCAACATTGAAAGTGGATGATCCGAGCATGATTGAGGGTAAGAGAGTTATAGTGGTTGAGGATGGTCCAACAGTTACTCATGGAGAAATGCCTTTTGGAGCAGGATATGTTGCCTCGATAATGTATGGTGCTAGGGAGATAGTTGATCCTAGGAAGTGGGTTAAACCTGGCACGGATCTAGCTATGGCTTATGAGAAGTATAAACATATGAAGAATGTCTTGCCTACATTGGGTTACTCCGATAAGGAGAAGAAGGAGGTCGAGGAGGTTATTAATGCTGCTGATGCTGATGTAGTTGTTTCAGGTACGCCTATCGACTTATCTAGAGTTTTAAAAGTGAATAAACCGATAGTTAGGGTTAGATATGAGCTTGAGGAATCAGGTGACAAGAAGCTAGAAGAGATAATTGGCGAGTTCTTAAAGAATAAAGGTTTGTTATAGCTATATCTAATTAATTTTTTATTTAGTTTAGTTTTTAGGATAAGGTTATTCTTGTTATGTTTTCATGTAAAGGTAATCTCAATGTTCGATGTTTCAGCTATAGGGAATCCTGTTTACGATATTATTATTACTCCTTATGTCAGAACGAATGGTAGAGTGCTTTCTGGCTGTAGTACTAATGCAGCTCTAACTGTTGGTAAATTAGGTGGCAAAGCAGCTTTAATTGGGAAGATTGGGGATGACTTTAGGGATGACTTCATTTCTGTTGCTAGGAATTATGGTGTTACGCCGTTCCCGTTAGCTTCAAGGGAGACTGGAGGTTTCTATCTAAGATATATAGATGCAAGGATGAATGATAGAGAGTTACGGGTCTTAGGTATTGCTGATAAGATAAAGTTCGAGGAGGTTCCGAAAGAGGCATTGGAATCCAAATCGATAGTTCTAGGCCCAATTTTAAAAGAGTTGTCGCTTGATTTCGTTAAATCTCTGGTAAATGAGAATGCAGATAGCTTGATTGTGGTTGATCCCCAGGGATTAATTCGAGAGATTATAGATGGTAAGGTGGTTAGGGTGGCTAATAAGGAGACATATGAAATCATTAGGTTAACGCATGTCACTAAGCCAAATGAGCATGAGGCTGAAGTTCTCTTCCCAGGAATGGATATGCCGAGAATAGCTAAGAAGATCTATGAATTAAACAATTTTGCTGGTATAGTGACTGTGGCTGAGAGAGGATCTTACATAGCGTTTGATAAAGGGATATATCATGTACCAGCTTACAGAACTATTGAGCGTGATCCAACGGGATGCGGTGATGTCTATGCTGGTGCATTCGCATACTATTTCATTAAGTACCAGGATTTACTAGAATCAGCTATATTCGCATCTGCAGCTGCATCATTCATGGTGGAAAGCACAGGGCCAGGATTCTCCATCGATCTTAGCAAAGTCATGGAGAGGTTTGAGGCATTACAAGAAAATGTGAAGAAGGTGTCTTGATTTGGGTAGGATACGGGACTGGTATGAGAGAACTTTTCTTCCATTGGGAAGAATCCTAGCTAAAACTGGTGTGACACCGAATCAAATTACTTTTTTATCGGTTTTAATAGGGTTGCTACAGATATATTTCTTCTGGAAGAATGAGCTTATTATTGGCTTTCTATTTTTTATTCTCGCAGCTTTCATGGATGTCTTAGATGGCTCCTTAGCAAGAGCTACAAAGAGGGTAAGTAGATTCGGGCAACTACTAGATCACTTCTCAGATAGAGTTGTTGAATTCGAACTTATATTCGGGTTAATACTAGGGAAGTATATTCCTGGATGGCTAGGCACGTTACTAATTTTCAGCATGATAATGCCGAGCTATGTGAGAGCTAGAGGTGAAGCTGTCTCAGGTATCTCTGGCCAAGGTGTTGGTTTCTTCGAAAGAAAAGAGAAGCTCGGGACTCTTATAGCTGGAATAATCTTGGAGTACTGGTTTAGTGGATGCATATTCTATGCGGCGATCATAGTATCCGTGTTTTCTTTGATCACAGCCATTCAACGATTACTGTATTATAAAGGAAAAATAATAGAGTGAAAGCCTAAAGTATAATGCCTATTTTTGAATCACTTATATCTATAATTATGCCTTCCTTGGGTTCACCAAGAATTATTTTCTCACAATTATGCATTGCTTTGATATCCATAATAAATGGTTCAAGCGCCTCGGGTAAGTAAAGTTTCTTAACAGGGGATTTAAGAGATAAATTCTTCGCCTTCTTCGCTTTCCATATAGCTGAGTTAACGCTTCGTAGTAATCCCGTTAACTCGAGTAACTCGGATTTCACTGCAAATGGTTCAGGGAAATGTTCAAGATGAATTGTCTTACCGTAGAGTTCCCGGTACAAGTAATCAGTAATAAAAGGTGTCACTGGCGCTAGCAACTTTAACACAGTTTTTAACACTAGATGTAACGTCCACCAAGCTGCTTTCTGCTCTTTTTTAGAACCAATGGATCCGTATGCACGTGATTTAACTAATTCTATATAGTGATCAGCGAATATATCCCACACGAAATCCCTCACATAATTCACAGCAAAGAAATCTAGATCATCATAAAGTACTTTCACGCGATTAATTAAGTTACTTAATTCAGCTAGAATCCACTCATCACTGCTGCTTAACTCGATCTCGTCTCTTGAAGGCTCGGGGAACGATGAAATAAACCTAGCTATACTATAGAGTTTCTGAATAAATTTAGCGGCGCCCGCAATCCTATTCTCAGAAACCATTATATCTGCTCCCAACCTAGTCTCAGCAGCCCCCGCAAACCTCAAAGCATCAGCACCATATTTCTTTACAAGTGGCTCAGGATAAATGATGTTACCAAGACTCTTACTCATTTTTCTACCATGCTCGTCCATCACTAATCCTGAAATCCAGACGTGCTTAAACGCGGGTTGCTTAGTAAGTTGATAAACACGAAGCAAAGTATAGTATAACCATGTTCTCACAATTTCTTTACCTTGAGGACGCAAACCAACCGGAAAAGCTCTCTTAAATAACTCTTCATCCCTAAGGTAACCAGAAATGAAAAGCGCTGAGATACTACTATCAAACCAAGTATCAAATGTACGCCACTCGCCTTTGAATTTTCTAGAACCACATACCGGACAGGCTTTGATAGGCGGGGGTTCGCGCCAAGGCTGATAATACTTACCAGGTTTAGGCAATATAACATGATCGTTCTCGCAATACCACAGAGGAACCTCGGTACCATAGTATCTCCTACGGGAAATGGGCCAATCAGATTTAACAGATTTAATCCAATTAATCAACATCTGCTTATTATGAGCTGGATGAAACCTAATCATATCCGAGATCCTTAACACGTCCTCCAGGAAATCCAGCTGCTTAAGATAGTACTCTCGCATACTAATGAACTCAATCCTAGTTTTACATCTCCAACAAATGGGAACCTTATGCTCTATTCTCTCAATCTTCTCAACGAGTCCTTGCTCCATCAAATTCTCTATAATCCTTTTGCGAGCCTCGGCAACAAGCAAGCCAGCGTATTTACCAGCTGCTTCTGTCATCCTAGCTTCAGTATTAATCGCCTTAACAGGCTTTAACCCAAGTTCACGGAACAATCTAATATCCACCGTATCACCATAGGAACAAAGCATCATGGCGCCAGTACCAAACTCTGGATCCACCTCCTTATGGGGAATAATTGGTATCTCCTTATTGTAAGTTGGGACAATAGCTCTCTTACCATGCAGATGGGTGTATCTATCATCATCGGGATGAACTAGAATAGCGGCGCAAGCACAAAGTAATTCAGGCCGTGTAGTAGCAATAATTAAAGAGTCGCTTGAATTCTTGATCCCAAACCTAATGTACACTAAACTTGTTTCTTCTTCAGCATACTCAACCTCAGCATCAGCCAAAGTAGTATGACACCGGGGACACCAGTTATTAGGACGCTCATCCTCATAAATAAGCCCACGCTTCCACAACTCAATAAAAGTAGCTTGAGTCAAACTCCTATACTTGGGGGAATCAGTACGATAAATCTCATCAGGTGAAAGAGAATTCATTGAAAAACCAAGCCGTCTACTAATAGTCAAGATATCATTCTCATATTTATCCAACAACTCCCTACACAATTCAAGAAACTTATCTCTAGGAGTCTCAGTCATCCTAATCCCATGAATCTTCTCCACCTGAACCTCAACAGGCAAACCATTCCTATCAATCCCCATAGGGAACAAAACCTCGAAACCCTTCATTCTCATCAAACGAGCAATGCTATCTATGGCCGCATAATGATACGCAAAACCCATATGAGGCGTCCCAGAAGCGTACGGGGGAGGCGTATCGATGGAGAATACGGGTTTTGGTGAGTTTTTGTTGAATCCATATATGCCCTCTTCTTCCCACTTCTTTATGAGTTCTTCTTCTTTTTTTATGTCCCATTTTTTTTCCTTGAGCTTTGGTTTGTATTGCGACAATAAGGCATCCCCTCCCTGTCTGTTTTGGTTGTGTTTTGTCTATGTAGTGTTTTAGTTTTCTTTTTTAATATATTTTTTTCTAAAAGGGAAGAAAATTCGCTAAGATTGACTCTGATTTTACTGTTACTTGTTTTTAAGTTAATAAACTGAGTATGGTCTCGCATCAGTATTTGAGATATTGAGGAGTGTTATAGATCAATTTCTTCTGTAAGAATTTCTTGATTAAAGTTATGTAATCTAATTTTCTTAGGATTTGATGATTGGGTTTGGGTTTCTAATTGTTTATTTTTTATTGATACTAAAAATTGATATCTAGAATATTGAGTGTAAATTTTTATCATTCCTCTATTATTTTATTTAGTGTATCCAACTTTTAAGGTGTAATTAAATGCTTACGCAGATAAAGAAGAAGGCTTTAACCGAGATGGTGGCTAAAGATTTATTGGAGAAATATGGCGTTAATTTCCCTAAGAGAGCTATCGCTAAGAAGCGTGAGGAGGTTGCTGAGAAAGCTAAACAAGTGGGGTTCCCATTAGTAATGAAAATACTTTCTCCCGATATAATACATAAAACGGATGTTGGGGGAGTAGTGCTGGATATAAAGAGTGAGGAAGAGGCTCTTAAGGCGTGGGGCGAGATCATGAGTAATGTTAAGAAGAAAGCGCCTAAAGCGAGGATTGAGGGTGTTTTATTGGAAGAAATGGTTTCGGGAGGTTATGAAGTGATAATTGGTGGTTTACGTGATCCAGTTTTTGGACCAGTCGTGATGTTTGGGGGTTTAGGAGGGATCTATGTAGAGCTTTTTGAGGATGTTTCATTCAGATTAGCACCAATCGATGAATTGGAGGCTGAAGAAATGCTTAAGGAGACCAAGGGTTATAAGATTCTCACCGGTTATAGGGGTATGCCTAAGGGGGATATAGAAGGGTTAAAGAAGTTGCTTGTTACTGTGTCTAAAATTATGGCTGAGCGGGAGGATATTCTTGAGTTGGATCTCAACCCAGTTAGAGTTTTTCCAGATAGGGTAGTCGTACTGGACGCTAAGATAATAGTTCGTGGGTGAATTATACTGGCTGATAATTCGATTGATAGATTAATTATTTTTATTCTAATATTATTTGCATGGGTTTTATTGGCTCTTGCTATTCCTTATGCGGCTTCACTAGCGTTAAAATATGTGTTGCGTACGATTAATCCTATTATAAGTAGCTTTATTTTGTTAGCTTTCTTAATTGTATTTGTGGTTACTTTATATCTATGGTTTTATATGGCTAGAAAATATGTGGAGTATAGAGTGAGAAGATTAAGGAGTGTTGAGTGAGTGTTATGTTTAGTACTGGTTTCTTGGCTTACTTGAATTATCTTGTCTTGTTCTTTATTTTCCTCGTTATATATGGGTTAATGGCCTCCCTGTTTTATTATTCTCGGAGGCTGGATTTTGAGTCTATAAAAGTTATTTCCGTGTTATCTGTTGTTTTTGTTTTAATAAAGATTGTTCTTGATTATGCTAATGTGTTTATTAGAGTGTTTTTTGATTTATCACCGTTGATTTATCTCATTGATGCGTTTTGCTTGATCTTACTATCTCATTATCTAGATGTACCGCAAAGGTATTTACGTAGGATATCATGCATTTTTGTGTCAGTTATCTTGGCTGTGATTTTATATGACTTAACTTTTCTTCTCTTAGCTAGTTTAGTATAGTGTAGTGAGCGGAGATGAGAGTAATTCTTGATGGTAAAGAATTAGATATTAGGGCTATTTGGTTAGAGGATAGGGATAGAGGAATAGTTAAGATGATTGATCAGAGGGTTCTTCCTTGGAAACTAGATTTTTTTGTGAGTAGATCTAGCGAAGATACCGCTATGGCGATTGAGAGGATGATTGTCAGAGGTGCGCCTACCATAGGGGTAACGGGGGCTTATGGAGTATACCAAGCTGTTCTTGAAAGTATTAATGAGAGAGAATTCATTGAGGTTCTTGAGGGAAAAGTTAAGAGGATTCAGCAAACTAGGCCGACGGCAGTTAACTTATTCAATGTGACTGAAAAGATGTTTCTTGAGATTAAGAAGCGTTACGAGGGGGGCTATTCTAGCAGGGAGATTATTGAGGTCGCTTATGACCTAGCTGAAAGGATTGCTGACAAGGAAGTTGAGGCAAACAGAAAAATTGGTGAATATGGTGAGAAATTAATTAGGGATGGATCATCTATTCTAACGCATTGTAATGCTGGGGCATTAGCAGCTGTTGACATAGGTACAGCACTAGCACCGATAAGAACCGCGTATAAGAAAGGGAAAAAATTGGTTGTCTATGTAGATGAAACTAGACCTTGGTTACAGGGCGCTAGATTAACAGCATGGGAACTAGAGATGGAGGGGATACCTTACTATTTGATTTCTGATAATGCTGCGGGTTACTATATGTGGCGAGGGGAAATAGATCTTGTGATTGTGGGGGCGGATAGAATAACAAGGGGTGGAGACATTGCTAATAAGATAGGTACCTATAAACTTGCAGTAGTAGCTAATGAAAATGGAATTCCTTTCTATGTTGCTGCTCCACTATCTACTTTCGATATGAGGATACAAGCAGGTAGTGAAATCCCCATCGAGGAAAGAAGTAGCGATGAGATACTTTATGTCAGAGGATATGATGATGATTTAATGGAAGTAAGGAGAGTGCTTGTTAGCTTGAAGGAGGCGAAAGTAAGAAATCCTGTTTTTGATATTACGCCGAGCAAATATGTCACAGGGATAATCACAGAGTTTGGCGTTCTAAAAAGTGAGAGGGATATTGAAGAAGCATTATCTAGATACAGGATTGATCATGATTGATTTAGATATCATGTCATAGCAATTAGGTTTTGTTCCAACAAGAATGAAGCTATTTCTTCTATTTCTTCAACCGTTATTTCTCTTATGCGCTTATGCATGTTTATTTTTCTTTCTAGCTTAGCTAGTAAATCTCTCCAATCCCTAACTTTCTCTTTAATAAATTGTTTAAGGATTGATCTAATTTTTTTATTTGTGGATGCCGAGAACAAGATGCTTGTTGTTTTCTCGAATACCTCAAAGCGGACTTTATGTTGTTTTCTATCAGGCCAAATTTTGATCATCATTGAATCGACATCGGGTGTAGGAAAGAAATATTTGCGGGGAATAAACTCTATTATTTTCCCTTTTGCGAAATATTTGAATGCAGCGGAAATTCTACCCCAGTTTTTAGAACCAGGGTTTGACAGTAATTTCTTAACGTAATCTTGCTGGAGTATTAATATCGCGTGCCTGAAGTTTTCTCTGATGAATGATTCCTTAAGCATTTTTATAATTAATTGAGATATGATGTTGTACGGGGGATTAGAAACAATAACATTTACGTCTTGGGGGAACTCGTACTTAAGCACATCGCACTGGATTATTTCGATCTTGCTGAGTAATTCACTGTTGCGGAGCCTCCATCTCATAGCGGAGACAAGTTTTTCATCTATCTCAATGGCATATACTTTTCTAGCGATTTTAGCTAGCTCTTCGGTTAAGTAACCTAATCCCGCCCCGATATCGAGCGCGACATCGTCCGCCTTAAGATCAGCTACTTTCACTTCTAAGTCAATTATTCTTTCTGAAATTATGAAGTGCTGACCCATCTCTGGTCTTAGAATTATACCAAAAGCGGAACAAATGTGCTCTATTTCTAGTCTTAGATTCAAGTAAATCACTTTTTAGTAAATATCAGTATTTTTTTCAATTTTCTTCATCGGTTGGACTCAGATGGTGGCGATCTCCTCATTTAAACTAATAAATATATTCGTGCAAACTCAAATATTATGGTTTTCCTTACTTTTGATTGAGACAGGGTCCAGATATATTTTATCCATAGAGTCTTATTTATTGTATATGTAAAATCTTTACTTTTCTAAAATTGTTATAATTTAATCGAATGTTCATTCTAAAAAATATGGCTTAAGGTAGATAATGATGCCTAAAAAAGACTTTGTTGAGATAAGAATGCATGGCCGGGGCGGTCAAGGAGCTTGGACCGCCAGTATAATTCTAGCTCAAGCTGCTTTAGTTGAAGGTAAATATTCACAGTCTTTCCCAGAATTTGGTCCAGAACGATCTGGAGCCCCCGTTACAGCATACGCGAGAATAGGTCCATCACCGATCGATATTCACGCGGGGATAACCAACCCAGATTATGTTATAGTAATAGATCCCACGTTAGTACATATGGCTACTGTAGGTGTGAAAGAGAATGGTAAGATAATAGCAGCAAGCGCTAAGTCACCAGAGGAACTAAGAAGAGCGCTAAATCTCAGTGACAGCATAGAGTTATGGGTTGTAGATGGAGTTAGGATAGCTATAGAGACTATAGGTATAGCCATAGCAAACACAGCAATGCTAGGAGCGTTTGTGAGAGCTACAGATGGGAAAGTAGTTTCCTTAGATGCATTAATAAAGGCAACAAGGAATGTTCTTGGACCCAGATTATCGGAGGAAGCTGTTAATAAGAATATTCAAGCTATTAAGCGTGCCTATGAGGAGGTGAAAAAAGGATGAGTGATAAAAAGCCTGGATGGAAGGAAATACCGATAGCTGGTGTGCCGTTTTTATCGAGTCTAGAGTATAAGACGGGAGACTGGAGAGTTTTCAAGCCAGTTATAGATGATAACAAGTGCATTAGATGCTTGTTATGCAATATCTACTGTCCAGATATGGCTATTAAGGTCGGATGGGATGAGACTGGAAATAAGGCCTTAGGGGTATTCGTTGACTACGATTACTGTAAGGGATGCGGTATTTGTGCAGACATTTGTCCAGTTAAGGCTATAGAAATGGTTAAGGAGGAGAGGTGAGGAAAGTGTTGAGAGAGGAAATTGTTGAGCAGGAAGAGAGATTATTGAATGGTGATGAAGCTGTGGCTTGGGCCGCATACCATGTAGAACCAGATGTAGTAGCTGCGTACCCGATTACTCCGCAGACGATCATCGTAGAGAGGTTCAGTGAATTCGTGGCCGATGGACTGGTTAGAACAGAGTTCGTTAGCGTGGAGTCAGAGCACTCAGCTATGAGCGCTTGTGTTGGAGCGGCGGCTGCAGGCGGTAGGGCATTTACTGCTACTGCTGCGAATGGTCTTCAATTGATGAATGAGATATTGTACATTGCTTCTAGTCTCCGTTTACCTATAGTAATGGCTATAGCTAATCGAGCTGTTAGTGGCCCAATTAACATTCACTGTGATCATACGGATGCTATGAATGTTAGGGATGCAGGTTGGGTGATGTTATTCTGTGAAGACGCTCAAGAGGTCTATGACACTATTATTCAAGCTTTCAAGATAGCTGAGAACCCCAAAGTACTATTGCCAGTAATGGTTAATTTCGATGGGTTCCTTATAAGCCATACAGCTCAGAAAGTCAAAGTCTTTAAAGATCCCAGTGTTGTGAGAGAGAAATTCTTGGGTGGACCTAGAAAACCTGTTAAGATAAAGCTAATGGGTAAAGAGGTGGAGCTATCATTAAACCCGAAGAATCCAGTACCAGTTACTTTCGGCCCGCTCGACTTGTACGATTATTACTATGAACATAAAATGCAACAATTAGTAGCTATTCAAAATGCTTATGATGTTGTTAAAGAGGTTCACGAGGAATACGCTAAACTAAGCGGTAGGAGATATGGCAACGGTGTAATTGTGCCTTATAAGCTTGATGATGCGGAGATCGCTGTAGTCGCAATGGGCAGTGCACCAGGAACAATGAGGTATGTCATAGACGAGATGAGGGAAGAGGGAATTAAAATAGGATTGCTAAGAGTCAGGCTATTCAGGCCTTTCCCATATAAAGATATCATTGAAGCGTTGAGAAACGTGAAAGTGGTAGGTGTATTCGATAGAGCTCAGAACCAAGGTATGATGGGTGGGCCATTATTCCTCGAGACAAGGGCAGCGTTATATGAGTTAGAATCAAGACCGGAAGTTGTAAACTACATATTTGGACTAGGTGGAAGAGATGCGCCGCCAGAAATGTTTAGAGAAGCATTTGATGAGCTAGTAGGTATCTATAGGGGAACTATCAGCCCGTTTATAAGAAAGTATATTGGTGTACGTGAATAGGAGGTGAGTATGAAATGCAAAAAAAGTGGGTTCCAACCCCAGTAGAAATAGCTAAAAAACCTGATTATATTCTTTCTGGCCATAGATTATGTGCTGGATGTGCCGCACCAGTTGTTGTTAAATTAACTCTAAAAGCTCTACCTAACCCCGAAAATACAGTCCTAGTAAATGCAACTGGATGTCTCGAAGTAGCAACAACTATTTTCCCATACACGGCTTGGAGGAGACCTTGGATCCACAACGCATTTGAAAATGCAGCTGCAACGGCTTCAGGTGTTGAAGCGGCTTTCAAGGCGCTTAAAAAGAAAGGTGTTTGGAAGGACGAGGAGCCAACTATAGTAGTTTTTGGGGGAGATGGAGGTACCTACGACATTGGTTTACAGTCGTTAAGTGGAGCTATTGAAAGAGGACATAAATTCATATATGTTCTTTATGATAATGAGGCTTACATGAACACAGGTATACAGAGAAGTGGTTCGACACCTTTCGCTGCAGCTACCACAACATCGCCGGCAGGAAAAGTACTTCCAGGAAAACCAGAATGGAAGAAACCTATTGGTTTCATAGTAGCAGCGCACATGAATGCTTATGTTGCGACAGTTAATCCTTTCTACTGGCAAGATTTTGTAGTAAAAGTAAGAAAAGCATTTGAATATGACGGTCCAAGTTTCATTCACGCGATTTCTACATGTGACAGGGGATGGCGATTTGAACCAGTTCTCGCTATGAGGATCTCAAAATTAGCTACGGACACTTGCTTGCACCCACTATGGGAATTTGATCCAGAGACAAGAGAATATCATATTACTGGTCAGAGTCTTTATCTAGCTAAGAATCCAGACAAGATTGTCCCAGTAGAAGAATACTTGAAACTACAAGGGAGGTTCAGGCACTTATTCAAGCCAGTGAGACGGGATGATTTAATAAATGCGATACAGAATCGCGTAATGAAAGAATGGAAATATCTACTAAAGCTAGCTGGATTAGAGAGCTAGGCCCATTTTCCATTAATTTATTTTTTCTACTCCATATTTACCCCTAAGAGGAACAAATCTTACGTCTTCTAAGTATTCTATCTTATAATCCTCATCGCCATAGCCTGTTTTTCTTAGTCGAACTAACCGTTGCCAGAATCCTGATCCAATAGGCATTATTAGTCTTCCTCCAATCTTAAGTTGCTTAATCAATGGAGGTGGTATACGATCTCCAGCCGCAGTAACTATTATTGCATCGAATTTTCGATCCTTATCGGGCCATCCTAGCGTTCCATCCCCCCATCTTACATCAACGCAATTTAAATAACATAGTTTCTCTAAGTTCCTCCTACCAAATTCATATAGCTTCTTTGATATTTCGATGGTACAGACTAATTTTTTATCCAGTTTTATTAATTCATTTTTCTCGTTTTTTGGGCAAACTATCTCAGCAATTAATGCAGCTTGATAACCGCTTCCAGTACCTACCTCAAATACTTCATCACCTGGCTTGATTTCCGAGTACTCAATAAGTAAGAGCGACATGCTTATTGCCGAAATAGTAGCGTTATCGAGTAAGGGTAGTGGTTCATCTATATACGAGTATTTAACGTATTGTGGTAGAACGAAGGCTTCTCTAGGAACACGCATAAACGCGTCTAAAACTCTCTTAGATACTAAATTTATACGTCTATAGAATTCTAGTAATTCTCTTTTGTTTCGTTGTAGTGATTCCCTTAGTTTTTTATTTACTTCAAATTTGGCTGGGGGACAAATATTTTCACGAGACACGTTCGCACCTCAAAGAATTTTTGAGCTAAGAGGGTAAATCCTTAAATTATTATTTATTTTTCAATTTAAATTAAGTAAATAAATAGTTTTCTTACAAGCATTTTTTCACTCTAAGGATATTAAGGTGTTTAAGTTTGGAAGAAAATGATGAAAAGAAGCGGGAGGGTAAAGAGAAATCATTGGAGGAGAGAATAGTCGAGAGTCTTTTATCAGGGGTTAGATTATCAGAGCGGGACCGTGTGGAAGAGACGGATCGATTGGTTATTAAGGCTGACTCTTTAGAGTTTGAGGAGGGTTTTAAGCCTCCGGCAGTTGGAGAGGAGGTAAAATCTTTTGATGAGCTCATTAACGAGAGGATAAATAGGGTCATCAATGAGGTTTCCGATACTCTTAAGGGATTCCAAGAGGAGTTCAAAGATACCCTTAAGAGACAGATTGTTGAATTACGCGGTAGTCTTAGGGATTTAGGTAAAGACATTGCAAGATCTTTCGCTGAAAAACTCAAGTTAAAGTATATGGAGAGACATCTGAAGCGTCTTTATGAAGATGTCACTGAGAAAGTACTTAGCGAGAGAGAAAGAGAGATTGTAAAGAATGTTTTCGAGGGAATAGTTCCTCTCTATAGGAATATTAGTAATAGATTAAAGTCTCTGCAGGATGCATTAGAGGATATAAGAAGGCTGTATGGAGAGTGGGTATCAGGGTATACGTCTCTTTTAACGGAGGAAGTTCAGCGAGTTAGGGAAGATTCAGAAAGATTGATGGAGGAGAATCGTGAACTTAAACGGGGAATAGGGGAGTGGAAAAAACAGGTTGAGGATCTAAAGAAGGAGTTAGAGGCTAAGATGAAAGAGATTAATGAGCTGAAGAGCCAGAAGATAGTTGCAGAAGAAGTTAAAGAGCTTGAGGATAAACTTAGAGCACTAGAGGAAGATCTAGAGAATAAGGATAATGAGATAGTTTCTCTGAAAAATCGTTTAGACGAGATAACAGCTAAATACGAAGAGCTTATGAAGGAGCGTGATAAATTACAGGAGGAGAATGCTAATTTAATGAGGAGATTGAAGGAATTAGAAAAACAATTAATGGAAAAGGAGGAGTTAGCTAAGAAGCTTAGAGAGAAGGAGGATGAGTTAATCAAGGTAAAAGAGGAGTATGAGAAGGTTTTGGAGCAATTAAGGGCTAAGGAGCTAAAGATAAAGGAGCTAGAGGGTCGATTAGAAACCATAAAGGAAGAATTGCCTAAACTAGATGAGTTAAAGAATCTAAGGGAGACTTATGAAGCCAAATTAAAAGAGAAGAATGATAAGATTAGGGCTTTGGAAGCTAAATTAGAGGAACTTAAAGGGCTAAAGAACATTGTTGAAGCATGGATTTCCGAATTAAGAAGCATTA
The DNA here is from genome assembly GCA_029856055.1 of Candidatus Njordarchaeota archaeon. Lineage (GTDB taxonomy): Archaea > Asgardarchaeota > Njordarchaeia > Njordarchaeales > Njordarchaeaceae > Njordarchaeum. The sequence goes on from JAHQWF010000025.1 coordinate 20,838, forward strand.
AGGAAACAGTTTCTGCTGAGGAAGAAAAATTAATTGAAGTTGGAGTTGAAAAGGGATATGAAGAGCTTTTTAGAAGTTTAAAGGATGAATTCACTAAAATCAGGGAGGAATTATCCGCCAAGAGTAAGCAGTTAACAGAGATAGTGTCTGAGAATAAAGTACTGAAGGAGAATTTAGAAATGTTGAAATCGGAGGTTGAACAGTTAAAGAAGAGAGAGCAAGATTTATTAAATGAGCTTCAAAAGAAGAATGAGCTTGTACTTAAATTAGAAAGTGATAAGAATTTGCTAGAGAAAAATATTGAAGAATTAAAGAAACAGATTGATAAATTGGCACCCTTGGCAGAAGAAGTGGAGACGATATTAAACTTATCTTGGATTGGTAAAGTCTATTTGATTCTGAAAGACGCCAAAAGAGCATCTCTAGAAGCATTAGCAGCAACTCTTGGGGTCAATAAAGCTCAATTAACTAGAGAGCTATTAAAGCTAGCTAGAACTGGTATAATAAAAATCGAAGATAATACGGTTACCTATCTAGGTGCCGCATAAATTTAGTTAAAATTCAGTTATTTGGTCGTATACACGCATTTAGTTTTCATATACTTTAGTTTTTAGCCGTCTGATTTTTAGTGAACTTTATGGCTTTTTGCTTACAATCTCTCTGACGAGAAAGAACAATTAAATAAAATTTATTAGTGAGCTTTTTTATCTAAGACTAAACAAAGGCTTGATGGTTGGAGAATAGAATTGATATCCATTAATAGCTATAGATCCCGAGCTATTACACTTCTGTTTCTAGTGTTTCTATTGTTTTCAAGCATTATTATTCCACTAAAATGGGATAGTATTAGGACTCAATTGGATCATGGTAACCTTAAAGATATAGAAGAGGATCAGGTAAGGAGCACTGCTCTAACTAATTACCTTGGAATCTATGTACGTGGAGAAAGTTATGTCAATATATCTGGATCACTAGTTGACCAGAACGGTGAACCCGTAGCTAATACAGATATATTTGTATTTCTTAATATCTCGGATGATGAAGCCATTTTCATAGGGACATATAAGACAGATATAAATGGGTCATTCAACATCTCATTTCTATTGCCAATAAATGTTCCAGAGGGAAACAGAACTATCACGATATATTCTGAACCTAATTTAAGAGCGGGGATAGGGGATGCTTGGGCATATTATTGGCTATACGTATGTAGTCGAGTTCATGTTAATGTTCTATTAGAGAAAAATGAAGCGGCGTTTTTTGAGAATAATGCCTCTTTTTCTATAAGTGTGATTTTCGACAATGGAAGCGTTGTCCAGAGAGAGAATATGTTAATTTCTGTAAGTGTAATTCACGAATCTATGATAGAGAACGCTAGTTTAAGAACTGGACCCGATGGGGTGGCTAGAGGAATCGTAAATTTCACGTCGGTTGGGGAATATACTATCGAGGCGGTATTTAATACGAGTGAGCCAGATAACTATCTTGGAGATTTTGTGTTAGCTGACGGTCAATATGTGGTTGATGGATCAATATTAGGTGAAACTTTATCTACAGACATAGGTACTTTATCTGTGTATTTAGCTGATAGAATCATACTAAATTTCGAGAACACTCAAAGCAGGAGTCTCCAGGTTATCCGTGGAGAGGCCTCTATCAGCATTCTTGGTCGTTACTTAAACATTAGTGGTTTTCCAGATCGGCATTTAGTTAATTTATCTGTAATATATCTCGGTACTAATGATAATTATTATGAGTTATTTGTAAGTAAGGTATTGTGGTCTGATGTAGATGGTTATTTTAAATATAATTTTGAGGTGAATGAATCTTTTCTACCTGGGAGATATATAATATCATGCGATGATGTGAACGAGTCCACTGTAGATATTGTGGATCCGCTTGATCTATCCGTGTTTAGTAATATTTCTTTGAATATTGTTTATATGAGCCCAAATGTTAGTGCCACACGTATTTCTAGTGGAAGTTTAGTTGAAATATTTGGTTATGTTCGAGATGGGATCGATGGTACGGCTTTAGAGGGCGTAACAATTAAAGGAATTTTGGTAGATAATTCATTAGGGAGGGAGATCACGCTTAATCAGACCAATACAGATATCGAGGGCTCATTTATCCTTATGCTTGTTTTACCAGAGACTTTTGAATCTGGAATAATCACATTAAAGATTCTTGCAGAAGGATTAAACTACTACCTTAGTGCTGAGCGCGAATTTTCCTTTGAGGTATATAATCACCTTATTTTAAGGTTAAGGATCGGTAATAACAGTTACATTTGGTCTTTGCGGGAGGGATTGGCTCTAGCGCAAAATGATACGGTTCTATACAATATTGAATTTCCAGCGAATCTAACAGCTTATTTTGTAATAGTGGATGATTTTGGAAGAAGAATGAATGTATCCAGTATCACTATTTTAGTTAACGATACAGGGGTTGCTGAGTTTTTTAATATCTCAGAGGCCATTTTTTACTTAGTTAACATAAATTCTACCACTAATATAACGCTAATTATAGGTGATCTAGACGTATCTGTATCACTATTGGTACTTGGAAGATTTCTTGGAAGTACCGAAGGCACAGGGCCTTTGCCTAATATACCGTTTTTTGCTATATTGGTTATCTCGATCCTCGCTGTGCCATTGATACTTATAACCTTAATGAGTGAAATCAAGGTGATTACACATACTAGGAGCGAGTCTGAGAAAGATATTTTCGGCATAATATTAAACATTGAAAGAGCGGGAATGGAGAGGAAGTTTCTCGAGATGGCAGCGTTTATCAGAGCGTTTTTCAACAAATTAGCGACTGATAATGGCATCTCTGTATCCTCATATCTCACTACACGAGAAATTTATCAATTAATATTAGAAAAAAATGAAGAGTTTGCTGATGCTAAAGATCACTTAGAGTTCTTATTGCATTGTTATGAAAAAATAGTGTATGGTTTCAAGAGATTATCTGATAGGGAGTTACAAAAGCTTAAGACAGTGATATCGGATATCTATATTTTCTTAAAGAGTCTTATTGCGAGGAGAGAGAACAAAAATGCCTAAGAAATATACGGTTATCAAGGTTCTTTTTTATCTACTCATAATCATTATTACTTACCCGATTATAGCAAGTGTATTAGGGTTTAATGTTAATTCTACTCCTTTTTCTATTTATAATAATGGTGGTAATGGCTTAAGCTATCTTGCTAATGAACTGCGTGATAATGGATATGACCTGAAGACAATTTTATCTTCCCTCAAGATATTAAGAAGTATAAACACCACGGGTGTTCTTGCGATCATTGCACCTACAATAAAGTACGATATTCAAGAGGCCATAGCTGTGATAGATTTTTTGAACAGAGGAGGTAGCCTATTAATTGTGGATGATTTTTATGCGTCTAATTCCCTTCTCGGTAATATTTGGCTAATATTTAGCATAGCCCAGGTTTTCACCGGCCAAGACATAATCCTGGAGGGCATATATTTCAATACTACTGCTGTATTAATGGACGCAAGATCTTTCTATAAGACGCCAGCAAATCCAGTGATCATAAATTTTAATGACTACTATGGAATATTAGGAAATAGAGTAAGAAGAGTTTTAACAAGTTTTCCATCATCCTTGTCATTAAAGGTTAGAGTTAATATTAATGGATCTAGTAAAGAATTGATCACTAGTTTACCAGGAGAAATTAGTCTATTAAGCTCTACTGAAAACAGTTGGCTAGAGACAGATCTAGAGTCAGCAATAAAGAATACCGCTAAGCCTGATCCGTGGGAATGGGGCGGTGCGTCATTCGGGCTAGGACTAGCTATAGAGCTGCCTAATGGTGGTAAATTAGTTATGATTTCTGATCCAGATATATTTTCAAATAAACTAATTAAATTACCTGATTTTGATAACTTGAGATTTGTTCTATCTATAATGGATTGGCTTGCCGACGGAAGGAACGATGTAACAATATTTTTTGATGAAGCTCATTTGCCGCACATGATGTATGATCCATTGCTTTCTCTCTCAATATGGTTTAAATTGATTACTGAAGTTTCATCTTCATGGATTATTGCTCCAATTGCACCAATAATCGCAATAATTACGCTGTTAGGTTACGTACCTAGGCTTAAAGGTTTCAGACCGAGGTTATTCAGTAGGGTTGAGAGAGTGCTAGAAAATTCTTGGACAAAATCTAGGATAAGATGGTATATACGATCAAGAGACTTTAAACAAGCTTGCTCTGTGATTTTAGATCATCTGATATATAGTATCATAAGACGTTATGGGCTGCAAGAGACTGAGTGGGATCAAGTTATTGAAGATTTATTGAGTAGGAGAGTTGATTTAACTAGTTATAGATACAGGATTATGGCTTTTATGAATAGGCTTCATGATTACTCAGTAGGCAAGAAAAAAATAAAGGAAGATGAATTCCTTGAACTTCTAGAAGAGTACAAGGATGTTAAAGCTTTAATACTGGGTTAATAAACTTAGTTAGTTAGCGTAGTAGCCATCAAATCATTTTTCTTAGTATTGCGGTATGAAATAATTAACAATTGGTAAGTTAAGATGAGTGAAGACAATATTATTGGTGAAGAACAAATAATGGAGTCGGAAGAGAGTTTGGTAGTGGAAGAGAAGGTAATAATCGATGTGAATTTTATTCGCGATACATGGGAAAAGATAAGGGAGGAGATGCGTAAGGCAGTTGTGGGAATGGATAATGTGATTGAAGTTCTGTTTATAGGTCTCTTATCAGAAGGGCATATACTTTTAGAAGGACCTCCAGGTATCGCGAAAACTTATGCGGCTCAGAATTTTGCACATACATTAGGTTTAAGATTTAAGCGTGTTCAAATGACACCAGATTTGTTACCTGCGGATATAATCGGTACTATGGTGTTTGATCCAAAGGAATTGAAGTTTAGATTCAAAAGAGGCCCTATTTTTACTAACATTCTATTAGTTGATGAGATTAATAGGGCGCCTCCAAAAACACAATCTGCTTTATTAGAAGCTATGGAGGAAAGACAAATTACTGTTGAGGGTGTAACTTATCCATTGCCTAAGCCATTCATAGTTTTGGCGACGCAAAATCCGATCGAGATGGAGGGAACTTATCCGCTTCCAGAAGCGCAAGTCAGCAGGTTTATGCTTTACCTTAAAATAGGGTACCCAAGCCCTGAGGATGAGCTAAAGATAATAAGGCTAAAGAACAAAACCCTAGAGCGCATAAACGTAAATACAGTTGTTAGTGGCAGAACGATTATTGAGATGCAAAAGGTCGTACAGAGAGATATTAGGGTGGATGATAAAATAATGAGGTACATAAGAGATATCGTTGTTGCATGCCGAAGAGACGCAAGAGTGCTTCTAGGCTGCTCGCCGAGAGCCTCTATCGCACTATTAATGGCCTCAAAGGCTTATGCGGCAATGCAAGGAAGGGACTTTGTTATTCCAGATGACGTCAAACACGTTACTATGCCAGCATTGAGGCATAGAATAATTCTAAAACCTGAAATCGAGTTAAGCGGCGTTACTAGCGACGATATCGTGTTAACTATTCTTAAGGCAATACCAGTGCCTGGTTAGGTGAAAAAACTTTGATAACGCGTAGAGGCGGGCTTTTTGTACTATTTGGTGTGGCATTAGAGTTATTTGCTTTATCTTTCTATGCGATGCGTGATTTCGCTAATTTTATTTATGATACTTTTGGAATCGATTTAGCTTTGTATCTTCCTAACATATACAACCTAGTTTATTTATCCCCTGCATTGATTATACTTTCTAGTATTATGTTGGTTAGTGCAACTATATCCTTTATACAATATAGTTTTTTTACTAGGATTGAATTTATCCAGATTAGGCGAGAATTATCGACAGATAGGTGTTTTGCAGGGGATTTCGTTACTGTAGTAATCAAAATAACAAATAAAAGTAGGTTTTGGATAGGTAATTTATTCATTAGTGATATAATACCTGATACTTTTGATCTTGTTTTGGGGGAAAACTATATATCTACAGCGCTACCACCAAAATCTACTGCAAAGTTTTCTTACGTAATTAGAAGCGGTGTTAGAGGAGTTTATAAGCTTGGTCCCATGCAAGTCGTTTTACAGGACCGAGCAGGTTTTTTCATGAAGCAATATTTAGTTGAATATTATGATGAGATACGGGTATATCCATCATATGAGGATGTGAGGCGTTTAGAATTTCTGCAAAAAGCTTATGGCACTATTTTGTTTGGAAGGTACAGAGTTCGCGAAAAAGGTCACGGCTATGATTTTTGGGGCATAAGAAAGTATGAAGTTGGAGACAGCGTTAGAGCAATTGATTGGAAGGCTAGTGCACGTACAGGATCGCTCATGATTAGGGAGTATGAGGCTGAGAAAAACATTAAGCTATACATTTTTATTGATGCTTCATCTTCAATGAGTGCAGGATCGGTGAGATTAACTAAACTGGATTACGTGGCTAGGGCTGCTGTTTTGTTGTCGTACTTAGCTAATAGAGCTCAGGATCTGTTTGGTTTAGTTGTGTTTTCTGACGGAATCAAGGAATTTGTACCCGCAAATAAAGGTCGCAGACACTTTTATAGAATATTAGACACTCTTGCTGGAATTGACTCAGAGGGAGCATCTAATTTATCTAGAACAATGAAGGAATTCGTAATGCGTGAGAAACGTGCAGCACTAGGCATAGTACTATCTGATTTAGAAGGAGACCCAACGATAATTGAAGAAGCGGTTAAAGTTGCGTTAGCACGAAATGTTTTTCTGTTATTTATTGCTCCCATAGGCCCCTTATTTGAGAGAATACCGTCCGATGAGATCACGAGATCGTTCTTTGAGGTTGTCTTAACCGAATATGTCAAGAGAAGGGAACAGATAAGGAGTCGGCTTGCGAGATATTCAGTACCTATAATAGATGTAGGGCCAGAAGATTTAATTGGGGTTGCTTTAGAGACGTTTCTAAAAGCCAAAGCTAGAGGAATAGGAATGATTTAGTTGGCAAATTAAAGAGGCAGATTAAATTGAGTGGTAATGAGTACTTAACGGGAATAAATAAAGTAAAGAATAAATTAAGGATGTCTTTATATTTCCTTCAAGCTATAACTCTTATCATCTTTGTGTTTGTGATTTACTACTTTCTATCACTTATACCCGAGGGCGTTTTCAGCTTAGATTATGTAATCCTAGTTATAAGGACTGTTAAAGAGATAATAGTTTTGGCTCTTGTAGTAATAGTGTATTACATAATTTATCAAAGTATCAGAAAGTTTGACCCAGCTACTAGCGTTGAGATTTATATTGCCGTATTTTTATCGAATATAGCTATAATTTTTGGCATTGATCCAAACTATGCGCTTGATGCAAATGCTTTTTATAATCATATAGCCAGTGCATTTAACCAGCCATTTAACCTAATATTTGGTTTTACTTCATTAGTTTTTATAATATCTAGCATTCTAATAATTGGTTTCATTAGACGTGGCTCCCTCGAATCCCTGTTCACATTGCTAATAATAATGTATTTTGATTTAATTTTCTTGGGGTTGTTCACTGAGGTATTTCATATTGAGGGTGTATCTGGTTTTGAATTTACAAGCATAATCAATGTAATAAGAATCTTGTCAACTCAGGAAATTCTATTTTTTGTAATAACGTTTATTCTAGTGGAATTTGGGCAGGTATATGCCTTCTTTTATTCTTATGCAAAGCCCCTGTCCGATAGATTAGAGCGCCTAATAGCTCAACTAGGAAGGGTAGAGAGAATTGTTGAGAGAGAACGGATGCAGCCTCGGGAAAGGAAACTGGAGGAAACCAAGTTTATAGAAGTTCTATCACCACTTGCTAAAAGCATTATACGTGATGCTTATGAGGGATACGCTTTCCTAGGGGAGGGGACATCACTGTATGTTAGTGCAAAGTTAAAATCTTATGTAAAGAGAATGCAGGAGAAATCTAGTGATTTTTTTGAGAGTATATCAGGGGTGCTTGCTACACCTAAAGTTATCACTATCATTATGTCTTTGCTATTATCTTTCTTTACGAAGGTAGCTATAGGATTAATAGTTGTTGTTGGGTCAACTTATCTACTTTTATTTGTGTTAAGTAGATTAGGAGGGGGTACAATAGTTGAGATGAATAGGGTCGAGGCTTATGTATATGTTAATATAGCTTTGATCTCTCTGATCTATCTGGCGGTTTTGATAATGTCTTTTAGATTAAAATTCAAAAGAAGGGAGGATATTAGGGAGCTTTAATCATTTTAGTAAGAGACAGACTTATATTTTCCAGGTCTAGGTTCATATACATTTCCCTTGTTTTTCTCTCTATTCAGTACTTCTATAACAAAGTCTTCGCTTATTTTCTTTTGTTTTGCTTCTTCTATTATTCTTTTAATTGGAACTCCGTCGGGATACTCGCTTTCTAGTTCCCTAAGAATATCCATAACTTGTAGATATCTAGCTCTTTTGGAAGACGATACGCCGGTAGAGACTATCCCGATATCAATGTGTCCACTCTCGGGATCCCTGCCAACTTGAGATAGAGAGTATGTCATTAATTCTATAGCGAAATCAGCGTCGCTTTCATCAGCCTCCTCCTTTAATAGCATTCTTGCGCGAGCCTCAGTTAATCTAACCAGAGCTTCTAATTGCCTGGCTGTGATTGCTACTGGGCTCATACCTAAGCTTTCCTCACTTTCTTCTTTGCTCATTGCTCGCATCTTCATGTAGAAATCTAATATTTTTTTAGCAGCTTCTTTAGTTAGTTTTGGGAATACATGTTCTTTAGCGTATAGGATATATTTCTTTAAGAATTCTGGAGAGAAGGGTGGTTCGGGACGTATATCTCTAGTATGTAATCCAAGTATGTGAGACGCCATTTTGTAATCTTCTTCTTTTTTAGGTATATCTACGAGCACAAAAATTAAGTCAAATCTTGAAAGAATTGTGGGGGGTAAATCAAGATTCTCTGCAAGATTCCTCTCGGGAAGATATCTACCGAATTTCGGATTTGCGGCGGCTAGTATTGAAGTTCTAGCATTGAGTGTGGCGACAATGCCTGCTTTGGCAATGGATATGCTCTGCTGCTCCATAGCCTCATGAAGGGCTCTTCTATCATCCCTGCTCATTTTATCGAACTCATCGATGCATGCTATTCCTTTGTCTGCAAGAACTAGAACTCCTGCTTCGAGAGCCCAACCATCATCGCTCTTAACTACTGCTGCTGTTAATCCGGCAGCAGAGGAACCTCTTCCAGACGTGTATAGTGCCCTCGGAGAAATCTGTGCAACATATTTTAATAGCTGTGATTTTCCAGTTCCAGGATCACCAATTAGCAAAATGTTTATTGTTCCCCTGATTTTTGTTCCATCTGGTAGAACCTTTGGTACACCACCAAATAAAAGCGCTGCTATAGCTTTCTTAATACGTTCATACCCATAAATTGATGGTGCTATACTTTGATATATCTTATTTTCAAGGTCCTCGCTGTTTTTAAGTGATTCAATGATATCTTTTTCTTCCTCTGTTAGCTCTATCTCTTCTAATTCGCCACTTTCACTATCGATGTATAGTGTCTCTATTACTATATCAAATAAAGGTTTTTTTCCTGCGCGTAAACCGCGCTCTGGAAACGTCTTCACTACACCGTATACTGTAACTCTGTCTCCTGGGCGAACTTTACTTGTCAAATCTCCTCTAACCACAGTAACTACGCCTTGTGGTAATTGCCCAGGCGGTAATTCTTCAGGTAATTCTTGTATTGTCAATTCCTGATACTCCTCATACTCAAGACTCTCTTTCATCATTTCAAATCGGTTTGGATTATTATTGTCACATGTCGGGTTAAGGCATACTGTAGGCTTTTGGAATTCATCTTCAAATTCTAATGGGAAATTAAACCCGCATACTAAGCATCTAAACATAGCTCTTCTTAGTATTGGTTTTATTTTTATCGCTTTGACAACTATGCCTTTAAAATTAATTATTTTTCCTAGATTCTCAGCTCTATGCAATTCTCTTATTGAAATTGGTTTCCCGATGTTTTTTATCCGTACTCTGTACTTCCTTAATGTGTCTTCCGAGATGTCTTCTTGGAGCAATTTTATGCTTCTTCGGAATGCTACGTTAAATAGATTAATAACTTTTAATGGAGTTTTTAATAAGTTGTCTGCTAGTTCTTGGTCAAATAATGCTAGGTCTGGGAAATCAACTACTATGGATCTTCGTGTTTCGTCAGCTATAATTTGCAATATTTCTTCACGATACTTATAGAAATCTTTTCCCTCTTCATCTAGAATCGTGAAGTTAAGCAAGAAGTTCATGAAACGTTCGATAATTTGTTCGTCTGGTAGTATCTCTCTAGAAGTAACCTCCACTTTAATTACCTACGTTTAATGATATAATTCTCGAATTAGGTAGATGACTTTATTCTAAAGTGCGGTAACACATCTATATTATCTAAAACTATACAGTAGCTAATATAAATTTTCATGATACCTTTTTTAAAAATGAATATGTAAGTGAAAGTTAATTAGCTTGATAGTTCTCGATAAAAGGTTCTGAATGTAGTAATTTTAGAGAATTAAAGTTTCATCATCATTTGGAATTACGACTTCAAACTCATTTTCTATGCCTAATCTTTCTAGAGTCTCTCTAACTATTTCATGAATTGCATTAAGTTCCTTATACCTTGGAGAGATATGGATTAATGCCAATTTTTTTACCTTAGCAAGCAATGCGGTTTCAATCGCGTCTTCAACAGTGCTGTGGAAGCGAGTTTCAGCAAGTTCCTTGTGATATTTCCTTATGAAAGTGCTTTCATGTATTAACAAATCTGCATTTTTCATTGCTTCAATAATATCTGGATCCCTAATAGGTCGCGTATCGCCAGTATAAACTATTTTCCTAGAAAATAGCGGTATTTTCAAAATATCATTAGGTTTTATTATTTTTCCATTAGGCAACTTTATACTGTGTCCTGCCACTAATTTCTTTCTAAGATTGGGCGGTATGTTCAGCTTATTAGCTTTTTCTACATCGAATATCGGTTTCTTCTTTTCAATGAGAATGTATCCTAGAGAACTGACATCGTGTTCTGTTCTAAAAGCTATGATATCAAATAGCTCTGTAGATGTGATTAAGCTAGGTTTATTGAGATTTAATGCTTCTTTTATGTCTAGTATGAGTGGGATAGGAGTGATATTAAATAATTCGATTATGCCTCGAGTGAATTCTTTTGTTCCCTTTGGGCCTATGATGTGTACAATACCTTTTTTTCTTGCCAATGTTAATGTATGTATGATTCCTGGTAATCCACTAACATGATCAGTATGTAAGTGCGTTAAAAGAATATTTAATGCTGATTTGACTGGGTGAAATTTTTTTCTAAATAAACTATATTGACATCCTTCTCCAGCATCTAAGACTATTAATTCATTTTTCATTTTGATTGCGATTGAAGGTAATTTTTTCTGGCTGAATGAAGAAACGCCTCCTGTTCCTATAAAAGTTACTGCTATAGGTTCTGGCATTTGGCTCACTATATTGT
>JAHQWF010000143.1 GCA_029856055.1 Candidatus Njordarchaeota archaeon
CACCAAAACCTTAGTTTAGTTTCGGGCAATTACTTCAAAAATATTGAACTTAAACTATATATATTGAATACAACTGTATTCTGTAATAGTGTTTTGGATGAGGGGTCTTGATGTCCAATGAGAACAGGAAAAAAGTGATTGCATGCATACCAGCGTACAACGAAGAGAAAACCATTGCAAAAATAGTATTACTTGCACAGAAATTTGTAGACAAGGTTGTGGTTGTAGATGACGGTTCTGAAGATCTGACCGGCGAGATTGCGAAGCGATTAGGAGCCTTTGTTGTAAGACACGATGCGAGGAAAGGTTATGGAGCAGCAATACAAACCTGTTTTAAAACAGCGAGAGAACTGGATGCAGATACCATGGTGATGCTAGATGCAGATGGCCAACATGACCCTGAAGAGATCCCAAAACTCATTAAGCCAATATTAAATAATGAAGCTGATATCGTTATTGGTTCCAGGTTTTTGGAGCCAAAGAGTATAAGTGAGATTCCTCTTTATAGGCGTTTGGGCATAAAGACTATTACTTTTCTTACGCGTAAAGCTACTGGCAACCAAAAGTTAAGCGATGCCCAAAGCGGTTTTAGAGCATATTCCCGGAAAGCCTTAGAAAAGTTAGAAATAGAAGAGACTGACATGTCTGTGAGCACAGAAATTCTCCTCAAAGCAGCAGAGAAAAAATTAAGTATAATAGAGGTTCCCATATTTTGTAGATATAAAGGTATTGAAAGCTCTACTCACCATCCCCTTCGCCACGGCTTCAATGTAGTTGCATCAATCCTCAATTTTATAGCCATAAAACACCCTCTTCTCCTATTAGGCGTCCCAGGCATCATCTCACTAGTCTTTGGACTAACACTCCTCTGGCATGTAATCCAAAGATATTACGAAATAAAACAGCTTGCAATAGGCACAATGATAATCTCCACCACAACCATTCTCGCTGGAATCTTTGCTATACTTGTTGCTCTTCTATTATACGTAATGACTAAAAGAAATAATATTTAACTTCTTTCTTTAGATTTTAGTTTTTATTCGCCGAAAAGCACTTTTTAATAGGATCTATTTTGAATAAATTTATATTAGATAAGATAGCAGCAAATTCAACATAATAATCACTGTATGTTGTGAAGCTTAACTACTAAATATCCTGAAAAATATGCTTTAGTCCGACATGGTAATAGGAGGTATACAACTCTCTAACTCTCTCCCAAGCTCTATTTTCCATTTAACCTTTTTAAGGTAGGTAACTCCTCTTTATCTATCCATGATTTCAGTAGCTCTATGTTGCTCCGTCTAACCTTTTAATAACATATATAAACGATGCGGACATCTACTGTATCACTCTTATGCCATAATTTTTATATTTTATATTAATATTAAAGGATACTGATTGTTTTTTCATGAGCATATAATATTATTAGAGGTTGTTAGGTATATGTTTACTGAAGTAGTGTTAAGGAGAGTTATTAGTAATCTTAAATTATGTATAGTGAGTCAGATGGAGGTTGATGTGAGTGATGGTAAGGTTGAGGTTATTGGTAAGGGGATATTTGAGAGTTTAAGAATGGCTAGAATAATGAAGAAAATAGTGTTTGTTTCTTTTCCTAAGCATAAGGGTGGGAAGAAATATATCTTTGATGAAGGTCGTTTTAATGTTGTTTTGTTACCTGTAAGGAAACCTAGTATTGGTGTTGGACTTATTCCTTCTATAAAGGCATTTTTTCAGAGTTATTTGAATTATGTTAAAGTCACTTTGTTTCTAAGTAAGATTATGAATAATGAGGCAGTTGATTTAATTAGGGTCGAAAATATCTTATTGTTAGGTGTACCCATAGCTATATTAAGCAAATTTAAAAATATTCCATACGTTCTGTGGATTGCAGGTCCAGAATTAAGAGTAATTGAAATCAAACTATCTCATCTTAAACCATTAGTAATTATTTCTTCTCTTCTTTTTAAATTGCTTGCTAGATTTGTTATTCGGAATGCCGCAGCTGTAATTAGTATTTCTCCTGAGAGCAATGAATTGATACTATCCATGCGTCCTAGATTATATAGGTATCTTGACGCTAATTATGTTGATGTCGAAACTTTTAGTCCACGAAAATGCAATATTAATAAGGGAAAGTATGTTATTCTATATGTTGGTAGACTTGAGAAGGAGAAAGGTATAAAATTATTAATTAATTCTATTGAGAAACTTGCTAACTTAAGAAATGATTTTGAGTTATGGGTTGTTGGTTATGGGTCGATGTATAACTACTTAAGAGAACATAATGAAAAGGGCTTACCTATTAAATTATTTGGGAAAAAAAATATTGGAGAGTTGCTTACATATTATAATCGTGCAGACATCTTTATATTTCCATCTTTAGTTGAAGGACCTTCAGCAGCTTTACTAGAAGCCATGGCTTGTGGAGTACCAGTTATAACTACAACAGGCCCAATCAAAGATCGTGAAACAGGGATCCTTGTTAATAGAGATCCCGCTTCAATCGCTAATGCAATTGATTTCCTTTTAAATAATAGTGAGCTGAGAGCTAAGATAAGTGAGAATGAATTTAATTTTGTGAAAAGGCTTAGTAAGAGGTATTTAAGAACAATTTTCGCTGTGTATATAGCCGCCCTAAAGTCTTCTGGGCACTTTTCTGCTCATTGATTGGGGTGATTTAGTGAAAATATTTATTGTTTCGCCTTTTTATCCATCTAAAGAGAAACCACATGAAATGGCTTTTGTTCATAATCGTTGCAAAATTTATAAGAAGCATGAGCATAGAGTCATGGTTTTTGTTCCTGATGAATTCGTAACCAAGAGATACGTATATGATGGAATTAATGTTGTAAGGCAAAGATTTAGTTCTCTAAATAGATTAGTAAATTCCTTTGATCCCGATGTAGTTATTATCCACGGTCCAAGTGGGTTCTGGCTTAAATATATTTTTCTGGCCAAGTCTCCTAAAGGCTGGCTTAAATATTTTGAAGATATTGATTATCCAATAATTACCTGGATTCATGGTTCAGAGACATTAATTAGAGCGTTTCACAATTTCATATCTCCATTCGGTGTTAAGAATAATTTTATTAAGGTTGTAAGTATTCCGATCGATATAATTA
>JAHQWF010000045.1 GCA_029856055.1 Candidatus Njordarchaeota archaeon
AGTGTCTCTAAACCGCCCTGATTTAAGACATGCTAGGGCGCTTGGCCATCTTATTTCGGACATGGGGCTACATGCATCCTTGATAAGGCTTAAATAAGCCACCAAATATTACACATTTAGAGATACTGACAGTGAAATAAACGTATATATAGGATTGTAAGAATGAAAATTTATCTATAAGACATTGATTGAGGCTCTAGATATTAAGAGAAAAAATAGAAAATGCGCCTAATGTTGATTAAAAAAGTGGGATTCTAGCTCACTATATTATCTCTTAATCAAGAGTTGCCTTCCGTGCCTTTAATTTCTTTCCCTTACTAATGAACCATTTATATGGAGGGTTGTTTCTTTCTCCAGCGTTTGCAACATGTAAATCTATGTTGTAAGCTTCCTCACCAAGTTTTGATTCAAGTAGTAAACTCATCTCCATGTAGGCTTTTTTAACATCATAATCAACAATAATTAATAAATCTATGTCACTTGAACCAGTGATATCTCCACTTAATGTGCTTCCAAATAAGTATATATCCCTTACATAATTCAAATCAAATAGCACATCTAGGGCAAGCTCAATGATTCTCATTCGCTCACTCATGTCAAGGAACTTAAACAACTCAATCACCATAACTCATTAATCAACCGATGTATCTTCTTAGTAATATCCAGAGTGATTTCAGCCTCTTCCTTATCAACCTCAATGACACCATACTGGCCAGCCTCCCTAGCTCTCTCCAATATAATTATTTCTTTTCTATTCTCCTTTATAAATTCACTTACCTTACTGATTTTATCCTCCTCACTGATTCTTTCAGAAATAATGAACGCAAATAATTTCCTAATACTATATGTTCTCGGAGGCTCTAGACCAAGATAAACAATATAGGCCTTAATTACTAGTTGAGCAGAAATCTCAGCTTCCAAAGAAGCTACATCATATCTGCCTTTCCGAAAATTATCAATAGCTGATTCAAGATAGGCTTTAGATCTCCTAATAAGTAATTTAGAATAATCAATACTCATTTTCACAAGCCTACAAACAGACTCTAAAGAAAAAAATGATATAACCCAATTTAAATATTTATAAATATATGCATTATGGTGAAACGTAAACACAAAATAAAACAAGAAGTAAAGCAGAATCTCGTCAGGATTAAGAATTACTATACTGGAGAGTATTAAGAAGAAGATAGGATTAAAGATTAATCAGGAAGTGGAGATTGAGGTGAGTAGCGGAAAGACTATTAAAAAGGTCTCTAAGGATAATCTTATCTTCTTAATGAGAGGTATAACAATCTGTGTTGAGAAAAGATATGGTGATGAATTGTTTATTGAGAAACTTAAAGCCAAGCGTGAGAAAGAAAAAGTTTAGAAACTTTATTAACATCCTGGAAGATAAAGGATTTAAAGTGCATCTAGAATAACTGCTTCAATCTAGTAATTTGATCTAAGCATTCATTTGCATAAATAATTTTTGGATTATGTGCTTTGATAGGGGCTCAGATAGGGTCTAGGCTTCATAAAAAAGTTTCCGACAAATCTATAAAGAATGTATTAGTGGGGATCATCTTTTTAGCGGCCATATGGATGGTCATAAAAATCTTTATCTGGATTCAGTAATTTTGATAATATGTGGCGCTCTTACTAATAAAGCTAGGAATACTAAAAATCTATGATATTTAATAGTTATAGTGGGTTTGAAAGGAAGTTATAGCGAGGAACAAATATATAGTTCGATGTCAAGAATCCTCAATCCTTAGAGATATTTATATAATATAACAAGTACAAGACTCATTTCTAAGCAATTTTTGAACACCCAGTTACGTCAGTTGTGGATCAGTTTTAGATCAACGGCCTCAGTTTTGGATCAATTACTCTCGGAATCGTCTGATCTATCTCCCCTACAGACATTGTTCTCTGCATTTGAAAAGTGGATGTATTTTGTGTCGCGTTGCGTTCTGTACATTCGAGTGTTCTCTGTCCTATTTCTTCTTCTGGCGATCCTATTGTCTCGCCCATTATTCTCATTATTTCCTCTCTGCGCTCTGGGTGTTGATTCACAAACTGTTGCAGTGTCTCTATTAGGCGTGTTGGCTTATACATTGAGTCTCTCCTCAATGTTGAGAGTATTATTTTTCTTCATTACATAGATGTATCTCGATGTTGCGGGTAGTTCTCCACTTAGATATCTCCCACCATGTTCTTGGCATACCTGTTTTGGGTTAGAAACAGTAAAACAAGCTATGTAACCAATTTTGTGATTTTCATGGGTATATAACTAGTCAACACTTTTAAATGGAAATTGATATGATCAATAGATAAATATGGTGTCTTGTATGGATCAATGTGATATTCTTGATAACGAGTACAATAGGCAATTATACAAGCTTTACAGGAAATACTGGGACGAGACCTATGAATTTCTTAAAAAACTCAAAGAGGAGTACAAAAAGGATATCTCCTACCCGCTTCTTTTATACGTCTTTAATACCTACAAACATGCAAAAATAAAATTACTTATAATTGGACAACAAACATTAGAATGGGATCGTTTCGGCGATTTTGATAAATCTGGTGACATAATTTGCGAGCTAATGAGGTCATATAGGGACTTTAAACTAGGTGATGGAACAGTAAACCCAGGGTCACCCTTTTGGCGTGCAGCAAGGATTCTCTATGAAACCCTAAACCCTAGTTATCAGCGCTACGGCTTCATGTGGACAAACATAATAAAGATAGACCAGCATAATAAAAGTAAGAATAGGTATGGAGAACCGGACGACAGCATAAAGAAGGAAATGATCAGGAGGTTTCCGGTAGTTCCTTATGAAATTAAAATACTAAAACCAGACGTAGTAGTATTTTTTACTGGACCTAACTATGATTGGTGCCTAAAAGAAACGTTTCCCCAAGCTAAATTCTCTAATATTCCTCCATTTAGAAAGCATGAATTATCTTTCGTAAGAGACAATAAAATACTACCTAAATTAACATTCAGAACATATCATCCAAATTATTTGCAAAGGAGTAAAAATAAAGAATTACAACCACAAAATGTAATTAATACTATCATAGAAATAACAAAGAAAAACATTAAAAAATAATGGCTTTT
>JAHQWF010000060.1 GCA_029856055.1 Candidatus Njordarchaeota archaeon
CCTTTACTTTATTTAAGATTTGTAATGCGGCTTGAAATTGATTTGTCTCTATATTAGCTCTAAATAGGTCCCTGAAGGTATCTAAATAGTCGCTAATAGGTATGATCGATAATCCATATTGGGCAATTATCGAATTAGCAACTCCTATGGCTTTATTAAGAATCCCGATTGCTTTCTCATAGTTATTTAACCTATTATAGACCTTCCCTAACCTTTTTAGAATATTGAAGTAACTTATCCATATGTCCCTAGTAATAAACTCGCTTCTAATTAGATTCTCAATGGTTCCTCTAGCTTTAATCAATAAGTCCGCCGCGCCACTCTTATCATTATTTCTTATTAATATTCTAGCTATTTTAGGGGCTATTTTAACTTTGAATATAACTAAATCGTAGTCGTGCGACGCTAAATCAATTCTATTTGATATCTCGTAGATTTTATTATAATAGATTGATGCTTCTTTGTAATTATCAACAGATAAGTAAAAATCACCAACTTTTTCATAAACAGTAAATAGATTTCTTAGAGTTATAGGATCAATTGACTTTGAAATTGTTTTGTTAATGATGTTCTCTAAAAATGCCATATTATCTGAGATCCAATCCATCTCCGTGTCTAACTCTCCCGCTTTAATTAGATAATTTACTGATGAAATAATTATTCTAGAGAAAGTTCTAATGATTATCATATCGTAAAAATACTTATCAAGATAATCTCTCGACACCTTTACGATCTCCCTAGCAATGTCTATGAATTTATCTGGATCCTTATCCATTAAGAGATCTGCCAGTAAGTAGAGAGAGTTAATATATATGCTTTGTAACTTTAATCCGAATTGCTCTTCTAGAATACTCTTGTCTAAAGATGTGAAGTCTCTGTAACTGTTTCTAAGTAGCTCTATGTATCTCAAAGCCTCGTTATCTCGATTCACCATAATAAGTGTTTTACTCAGAATGAAATAGCATCTTAATTTCTCTAATAATGTTTCTTGATTTAACGGTAATTTCTCAAGTTGTTCTAAATTAACCTTCAACATGTTAGCTGCATCTAAGAACATTCCCTTTGCGTATAGTATCCTTGCTAAACTAGTTCTAGCAATGATTTTCTCTAGATCGGTGGAGTTTGAATCATCTACAATCTCCCTATAAATCCTAATGGCTTCTTCTACTAAACCAATGGCTTCTAATAGTTTCGCATATTGTGCAAGTGCATTAGATGGGAAATCCTTCCAGTTCAATATCCAATTGAGTAATATAATACTGCTCTGTAAATCGCATTTGCTGTATAAGTTATTTATTGTTTCATTCATTACATCAACTAGATTTTTTGTAGAGATAAAGTTAAGCAAATTAAAGTATTGTGTGAGGATATTGATATCTTCTTCTGAATTATATTTTTCTAATATGTGATCAGCAAGAACTTTTAAGGTCGCTAAATCTGTATTTTGAATTAATTTAACTGCATGTTCTCTCACAGCTTTATGTATTTTCCAAGCATCATACATCTCTAATTTAGGTTTAACTATTGAGAATGAGACAATGTTATCTACAATATCCTCTCCATACTTTTCATCAAAAATCAAACTTATGTCTCTCGGATCAAACCAATCGAGGATAGAGGCTATAAGTAGAAGCTCTCTCTCCCTCTCATTAATGATTTTAAAATACTCTTTTATAATATATCCATTATTACTTTGACTTTCTCTTGAACTTATTTTCTCTACGTGTTCTAGCACATCAATTCCGCTTCGCGATAGATGGTCTAGGTACTCAACAAATAAGGATAAGTATAATGGGCGACCCTTAGTTACTTTAATTACATTCTCCACGAATTCTTCAGTTGATATACCTAGTTTTGTTTCTAGAAATTTGTCCACGTCACCGGATTGGAATGGCTGGAGCTGCAAAGATATCATATTCTGTGGATCAATCCAGTTCTTGGAGTACTTTTCCCATGAAATCTTGTTTTTTGATGAGACAACTATAAATAATTGACCTAACAATGAAGCTAGAAGTATTGGTATTAAATCGTGATAAAGAATATCATCTGACAAGGAATCAATCATCATCACTACATTCTTTTTATCCCGGATGCTTATAAGCATGTCCTCTGCCAACGCGATAGGTAAAAGCTTCCATAAAGATTTTATACTTAAGTTATTTAAATCGATTTTTTCACCAAAACCTATTTGATCGCCATAAATTCTACGCACATTATTCATAGCGTTAGACAAAGATAAGTAGATTGAATAATCTTTTTTATCTAAATGAAGAAGCGCTCCATCTTTTAACTCGATATTATCCAAGATTCTTTTACGAAGGGTGTTTATTATGGCTTCAAAGTTCTTTAGCTTCGCGTTAAATTTTATTTTTATAAGATTTGCTAGTGTAAAAATTAGCTCTAAGGCACTTTTAAAATCATCTGCATCAAGTGCTATATAATTTATTCCAGTATCTTTCACCGATGTCTCAAGGAAATATTTTAGTAACCATGTCTTTCCAATTCCCGTTTGACCAAAGATATTGATGATTGGAGAAAAACCATTCCTTAGATAAAGCTTAAGAAAGCCTCGAAGGGTCTCTAAAGCTTCATGTTGGTTAAGGAATTGGGACTCTATTAAATCGAATTTCAATCTATCCAAGCGATATTCTTCCACTAGATCTTTATCTCTAGTATAGTAAACTACCATTGAACACACCATCTCTATCTTTAATCAAGTTTCAATATAGGTGTATTATAAGGTATTCAAATCTTAGGCTTTGTTTCAAATTTAATTCTTTGCCCCTTGTCCGATTTAAGCCTTTAGACCAATGAGAAGCTATCTCTTGCTAATGGCCACCAGTCTCGCCACATTATGAGCTAAGTAATGGACAAGCGCTTCGCCTTCTCGCCCTTCCCACGTCATTGATCTTACAACCATAGGTGCGAAAGACTTGGTAGAGGAGAAACCAGATTCAATCAAGCTTCGCACGTGATAGATCCTCCTCACGGCTCGATAATTCTTATCAGATCTAGCTCTAGGCCCACTTCTCGGAGCTAGCTG
>JAHQWF010000071.1 GCA_029856055.1 Candidatus Njordarchaeota archaeon
TCCTAACAGCTAGAATACCCTCCTTAGCAAGAAAATGTTGTGCAACATCATCAATACCCTTCTGAGCAATAACCACATTAGCACCAGTCTTCTTAATCCTCATAACCATATCACGAAGAAGTTCTGTCTCTTGATCTAGAAATGCTCTTAACTGCTCTGGGTTTGTTACATTTATTTTTGCACTCCATTCAGGTTTTTCTATTTCTAATGGAGTATTTAGTAAAGCTATTTTAGCCCTCATTACACGACGCGGCATATCGGGATGAACCACTTCTTTATCTAAAACTATACCTTTTATCAGTTTTGTCTCATCTATTGATTCCCCACGTTTTTTCTCAATCTTTATATTGTCTATATCAAGTTTATATTCCGTGTTTGTTTTTTCAACTACTTGTAAAGCAGCATCAACAATTAGATTTGAGAGAAAATCTTTATATTCAGATACTACCTTACTGGCTAAAGCCGTTTCAGCTACTTTCTTTAAAGTAGCTTTGTCGAGGGGATTTACTTCTTGTCCTACCTCATCTATAACTTTTAATGAATATTCAGCAGCTTTTTCATATCCTTCTATGATCACAGTTGGATGAAGATTTTCATCTAATAATTCTTCGGCATTTTTTAATAATTCACCCGCTAGAACTACTACGCTTGTAGTTCCATCACCTACTTCATCGTCCTGAGCTTTAGCTACCTCCACTAAAGTTTTTGCAGCAGGATGCTGAACATCCATTTCTTTTAATATGCTTGCACCATCTCCTGTAATCGTTGCATTACCAAAGGAATCTACAAGCAGTTTGTCCATACCTCTTGGACCCAGAGATGTAGCTAATGTTTCAGCAATAATTCTTGCAGCCATTATATTTGATCTTCGAGCATCCTTTCCAGTAGTTCTAGTTGTACCTTCTTTTAATACTAAAACAGGAATGGCTTGTTGTGTGGAAGCGGACATACGATTCACCTAAGATAATTTATAACGAAAAAACCAAGCATGCACTTCTATATATTTTTTTCTCTAAACTAGTACTTCGGAAACTTACATGTTTATCGCCTCTCCCTTCTATTTAACTCTATTCTTCTTATTTTCTAGCTAAGCATTTTGCCTAAAAGCCTTAAAAATTGATAACAATAGTCTGGATGAGGTTGGGAGCTGTTGTTACAGTACTGTTGTCAGTGAGGCGTATAGCTCCAAGCCGATGCCAGAAATAGTTCTCACGAATTATGAAACAAGCTCAATGTGAAAAAATTATTTATATTTCTTCCTCACTATTCTATGTAGATAAATAGAGTAAAATAGAGAATTTAATTTTGTTAGCAAAATAGGGTGAAATAGTAAGTGGAACGCTCTTCTCCTTCTTTATTTAAGAAAATTAGCGAAAAAATACAGATATATACTGAAATCTCAAGGATTGGAGAGATCTCTCGCAGATATTTTGTTATGAATGCATTTGACGGATTACTGACAATAATAGGTGTTGTTATGGGATCATTTATATCTGGCGTGAAAGATGCTAGAATTATTATTGGAACAGGCATGGCTGCTAGCTGGGCTATGGGTATCTCGGGCTTTATAGGAGCATTAATCACAGAACAAGCTGAAAGAGAAAGAAAAGTAAAGGATATTGAAAAAGCTATTTTAATAGAACTAAATGGCTCTATTTTAGAGAAAGCAGAAAAATTCGCAGTAATTGTAGCGGCTTTAATAGACGGATTATCTCCACTATTAGTTTCATTTATATCTATTAGTCCACTTTTCTTAACACTTTACAGCCTTCTCTCGCTATATTATTCATTAGCATTATCTTTATTCTTATCTATTTTCTTACTATTTGTTATAGGGTTGTATTTAGGTAGAACCGCTGGTGGAAAATTAACATACTATGGTCTTGTAATGACTGCATCAGGAATATTAGTTGTCGCAATAAGTCTTTTCATAGGAAAAATCTAACCCAGGAGCTAATTTGTTTTTTCATCAAAACTTAAATATCTCTATCAGCATAATATTATTTAGATATTTATGGCGCAAAGCGTCTCTTTAAAAAAAGTAGTTATAGATGCTTTAAAGCCTCATGAAATAGACATACTAGACCTCTCTAAAGCAATATGCCTTCACAATGGTATAAGCAATGTAAGTATTTCAGTTATTGAAATGGATGTAAAAACAGAAACGATAAAGATAACAATTACTGGAGATAATATAGATTTAAGTGAAATAAAAAAAATTGTAGAAAAGTACAGTACTGCAATAAGAAGTATAGATGAAATATCTGTGGCTAAGCAAATAAAAGGCTCCAAATAATATGTTTTTAAGCAATATATTAACAATCAGGTATAAAGAAAATATATATCATTAGTATATATGTTTATCACCTCTCCCTTCTATTTAACTCTATTCTTGATTATTTGGGTTGAGGCCTCTGAAGAAGCCTCAACGCATATGACTATAGGCTATTAGCTTAATTTTAGACCAATCATTATCTTAAATCCACCGAAAATTATAATAATCAGAAATAATAATTATTATTTGATGAACTGCACTATCCAAAAGTGGTAGTGTAGGGAGGCAGATTGAAATCCAGTGAAGATGAAGGCAACCCCAGACAGCGATACAGAGTACTAGCGTTAGAGGGGAGGGGCAATCCACCCAAAACGCATCAATAAAATAAATCCATTTTTTACCTCTCACATCCCTCCAGCAATGAATGTTTGAGGGAGAAGGAGTGTGGGAGGACTAATCCAACGATTATAAATGTTGCTGTTATGGCTCTTCTGGGATTGGAGACATTGTTCCGGACGACTAGAGGAATAGAGGAATAGAGGACTGGAGGCACGCCGACAAATCCAATCCCAGGGGTAGAGTTATGGGTTGGGGTTGCCCCCTGCCCCCATCCCCGGGGATGAGGGGAAGCGTACATTTACACTACACCCGGGTGTAGTGAGCGTACAGCATCTCCCAATGATAGGAGGGAGATATTGCAGGGGGTGGGCCTGCACCCAAGTGTTCAGTGGCCTGATGAATACCCTACCACCCTTCACGAT
>JAHQWF010000090.1 GCA_029856055.1 Candidatus Njordarchaeota archaeon
GCATAGGACTGATGAGTTATTCGATTATATTGATCAAGTAATAGTTTTAGAAAAGGGCAAACTGTTTAAGATGGGATCTAGATACGAGATATTCTATAATGGAACTTTAGAAAAATTAGGATTAAAGGTACCGACAATAGTGAAATTAGCAAAAAAGGTAGGATTGCTTCATGAGAAAATAAACCTCGATAAATTAACAGAAGTGTTACGAAGTAAATTAATCTTAACTGACTCAAAATTTCCTGAGAGTGATGAAGTAGATAAAAAGCGTGATCCATTAATTATTGTTAGGAAATTATATTATAGCTATGATAATAAGAGATGGATTCTAGATGATATTAGCCTAAACGTATTTAGAGGCGAACTACTAGTAATTATGGGTCCTAATGGTGCTGGAAAAACTACTTTAGCTAAATTATTGACTGGCTTATTGAGAACTAATAGAGGTCAGATCTATTATCCAGAGAAAAAAATGACTAACCCGACTTTTAAACAGCTTATTGGTTATGTAGCTTATGCTCCACAAAATCCAGAAGATTTAATATTTAACACAACAGTGTATGATGAAATAGCTTTTTCTCTGCGATTAAAAGGAGTTAGAAAAGAGATCTTAGATGCTAAAGTCAGAGAAATAGCGAAAAAATTCAATTTAGAGGATGTATTGTTTAATAGTCCGTATTCTATTTCAGGTGGTGAGAAATTAAGAACGATACTAGCCTCTATTTACGCATTAAATGCAAAAATATATATACTAGATGAACCGACTAGAGGGCTAGACTGGAGACTTAAAATTGAATTAATGGAATTATTATCTGGATTGAAGAGAGAAGGCAGATCAATAATATTAATCACGCATGATACAGAGCTAGTATCAAATATCAATGTTGATCGCGTAGTCATACTTAACAATGGAAAAGTATGGTTAGAAGGAGATAGAAGGGATGTATTAACCAGTGAAAAATTATTAGAAGCCAATTTGCTAAGACCAGTAATAAGTGAAATCTTTAGTTCTATTGGTTATTCAAAGGTCTCTAATCTAAATGAAGCCGTTAAAATACTTAAATTGAGGTTAGGATCAGAATGATCTTCTTTGAATATATTCTAGAAAACACCGTATTTCACAGAATGCATCCACTAACTAAGTTAACATATGTATCAGTCACAATTATTTTTGCATGGCTAAACATATGGTCTACCTTAATAATTCTCATCACATCTATATTTTCCTTCTACATAGGTAAGGCCTGGAAACAAAACAGCGGCATAATCAAAACCATTATAATTAGTTTCATGCTCTTATTCTCCATAAATTGGTTTCTCTACTCAATTGCATATCCATCGAAAATATGGGTTGTAGATCGATTTTTGTCCCTCGAAGGACTATATCTGTCATCACTCTTATCATCACGTATATTAATAATTATATTGAATATCATATTGTTTTTCGCCACGACAACACCAGAAGAATTAGAAGATTTCCTATTGAGCCTCCATTTACCAGCTTCACTAATAATATCCTTCACATTAACCATCACATTTATCCCCCTCGTCGTAAATGAAACTAAAAGAATCTATCAAGCACAACTACTTAGAGGCTTAGCTAAATCTAAATTGATAAAGAAGATCTCTGGATATGTTAATTCACTAATATTTCCCTTAATTATATCTATTTTGAATAGAGCTAATAGAGTTGCAGAAGTTCTCGAAATTTATGGAGTTCCTCCAGAAAACCGTACAATACTTACTAAACTGAAGTTTAGGAAGACAGATTACTTGTTCACACTCTTCTTTATTTCCCTATGCTTCATATCACATGTGCTTGGAGAAATATTAATGCCTCACTTAATAGAGTTATTACCTTTCGTTTAAAAACTAACATTTAGATCTACAAAAAATTTTCTAAATCCTTATCTCTATAAATAAAAATCTCTTTTACAGAATTGATATAGTTAAATCTTTTTCACAAGACCATTAGTGGGATAAGCAAATATTTATAATCATTCTTATACAACTAGAATCGATATTTAAAAAATTAGGTATAACTAAACAAAATTAGAATTAATCGAACGGTAATAGGTAATGATTCCTGATGTAGAACGACGATATCTTAGAGAAATATATGATTTGGAAAAACAAGGAAATATAATTATTGGGCCAAAAGACATAGCTGATAGATTCAATATTTCTAGAGCTACAGCTCACGAATACTTAATGAAACTTACTAAGAAAGGTTATTTGAAACATATTCCGCGCAAAGGATTTTGTCTCTCTGATAAAGGAAAGAGATTGGTAAACCGCTTGATTAGAAATCACAGGATATTAGAAACCATGCTTGTCGAAACAATTGG
Organism: Candidatus Njordarchaeota archaeon; assembly: GCA_029856055.1. Classification (GTDB taxonomy): domain Archaea; phylum Asgardarchaeota; class Njordarchaeia; order Njordarchaeales; family Njordarchaeaceae; genus Njordarchaeum. The sequence continues at coordinate 2,349 of JAHQWF010000090.1, forward strand.
TCTAAATCTAGATGATGCTTGTGAATTCGCACGAGAAGTAGAAAATAGAGTTTCAATACATATTGTTGAGAGAATATATGATCAGCTAGGTAAGCCTGGTTGCTGTCCTCACGGAGAACCTATACCTAAATTAGATGAGTGCTAGGTGATTAATTTGCAAAGGAGATATTCATCATTATTCCTATTATTAATCGTTTTCAGCGGTTTTTTAGCGCAATTTGAGATTTATGGAGTCAACAGTGAACAAAACGAAATAAAGGTTGTAGCATCTATGGAAATTTATTCTAGTATTGCTGAATACATCGGAGGAGGTTTAATCAAAGCATCTTATATACTTCCTGAAGGCTCTGATCCTCATGATTATGCATTAACTCCCGGCGATATAAATAAAATAAGTGAGGCTGATTTGCTCATTTTAGCCAACAGTAAGTTTTTCACCTTAGAAGAAAATATGTTGCAGCACTATTCTGGTCCCGTTCTCGATTTCGAAGATTATTCACGATATAATTTAACATTAATAGAGATACCAAGCGTTGGTTTGAATTATCATGGTTATTGGATTCTTCCTGATAATGCATTAGCTATAGCAAAAGCAATACACGATGAATTAGTTTTACTGGATCCGTCACACAAGGATATCTATGATAGTAACCTTGAGAGATTTACTGATTCCATTTATAGAATAAAAAGCTTAATTTATAGGACAGCCATTGATAGCGGTATTTATGGTAGTGGCGCGGTTATTGCTGTGCCTGGAGTTGCATATCTAGCTTTATCTTTTGGTTTAAGAATAGAAGCAACATTACTAGTTGGTCCTGGTGGATTCTTGAACTCCAGTGAACTTGATCAAGTGATTGAGAAGGCAGATAAAGGAGAGATAAAAGTTATTCTTTGTCCAGCAGCACTTAAAAATGGTAAACCTGGAGAGTTCTCAAGACAGTTATCTAAAGACACTGGTCTCCCAGTAATCTATGTCCGTGTTTTTTCAATAAGTGGTTTAAAGGACTATTTCGCACTCATGACATATAATGCTGGAGTCTTATCAACTTTCAAGGAAATAGGTGCTTCGAGTTCTGGAGAAAACTTGTTAGTGTGGTACATTATTAGTGCAGGTATCTTATTTATTGTAGTTATTGTTGAAAGCATTGTCATTTTCATATATAAGAGGAGGAGTGAATATGCCTGGTTTGAGGAGTGAGACAGCTGTTGATGTGAGAAACCTGTACGTAAGTTATGGTGATTATTTAGCTCTTGAGAATATTAGTTTTTCTGTGCCTCATCCCTCCGTTACAGCTATTATGGGCCCTAATGGTGCTGGTAAAACAACTCTCGTTAGAGCTATTCTTCGATTAATCGATTTTGATGAAGGCGAGATAAAGGTATTTGGGCTAGACGTAAGGGAAAATGAGAGTGAAGTGAGGAATCTGATAGGTTATGTTCCTCAAAGAGAACGAGTTAGAGAACATATACCGGTAAGGGCCAAAGATGTAGTTCTATTAGCTAAAATGGTTAGATTAGGCCCCTTATCATTACCCACAAAAAGGGATATAGAAGAGGTTAAAAGTGCGTTAAAGAGCGTACTTTTGCCGCGAGAAGCATGGAATAAGAAATTTTCGGACCTTTCAGGTGGTCAAAAACAGAAAGTACTTATTGCTAGAGCTATTGTTCTTAAACCCAAATTGCTTATTTTGGATGAGCCATTCTCAGGGGTAGACACTGTTTCGCAAAGAGAAATTATGGGTTTTCTCTCTAAGTTGAAGGATAAAGGGATCTCTATAATCATAGTTACGCATGATATTAACCCAATAGTTGAGCATATAGACAACATATTGTTGCTGAATCGTAGAAAAATAGCGTTTGGAACACCTCAAGAAGTATTAACAAAAGAGAATCTATCGAAAGCATACGGCATATCTGTGAAAGTGATTGTTCATGGCGGAGCTTGTTATGCTATAATAGGTGATAGACATGCTTGAAATATTGAATAATCCGTTTATTGTTAGAGCAATAATAGCTATAGTATTGATTTCTTTTGTATCATCAGCAATAGGTAGTTTAACTATTTTTAGAGAGCAGTCCTTTCTCGTCGCTGGAATAGCTCACGGAGCGTTAGCAGGTGCAGCATTAGCTATATTTCTAGATTACTATCGTATATTACCTGAAATGAGCCCTATTGCTGGAGCAACAGTATTTAGTGTAATTATGGCTGTAACTGTTGGATTCTTTAGCAGTAGAGGTTCAGAAGCTCACATGGATGTTATAATAGGCATAACTTTTTCGATGGCTATGAGTCTTGCGATTTTGTTTGTATCCATGATAAGAGAGTATGCTGTTCAGGCTTGGGGTTTAATAATGGGTGATCTTCTATTATTAACGTCAATGGATCTTTTGTTTCTAATAATTATCTCAAGCATAACGGTTTTCCTTGTCACTCTGTTTTATAGAGAATTTGTTCTTATCGCTTTCGACGAAGAGGGTGCGCGTGCATTAGGGTTAAAAGTTTTATTATATGACTATCTATTGTTGATACTTACTGCATTGTCAACTGTGGTATTGTTAAAAGGTGTTGGAGCTATACTCGTTTACGTTATGCTTATTATTCCTGCAGCAGCTGCAAATAAATTGGCGAAAAATGCATCTAATGTAATGATACTGGCGCTACTGTTTTCTCTTATAAGTGGATTTCTGGGATTAATTCTAGCAATTATACTCGATTTAGCGCCTAGCGCATTAGCGGGATTAATTGCAACAACTATATACGTAATTACACTAATGATTAAGCGTGCGTAAATGGTGTTCACATGAAGCCTTTTGATGAACAAGCACTTTCAAACTTCATTAAAGAAGCAAGGAAATTGGTTTTAGTATCCATGGGTAATGCGCTTGGTTGTGATGATGCCGTGGGTGTTGAGATAGGAGAGGGATTATTAAGAGATAAGAAACTAAAAATTGATATTTTTGTTGCTTATCAATCACCTGAAGCCTATTTGATGAAAATTTTAGAGAGAGATTACTCCCACGTAATATTTATTGATGCTATAGATGCTAATAAGAGGCCTGGTGAAGTATTTTATGTATCTCATGAAGAAATTATTAATGAAAAAATTTCTACTCATAGATTTCCACTAAAAATGCTTCTTGAAGTTCTTTTGCAACATAATAAGAAGATATTGTTTATCGGAATACAGATTAAAAAGCGTGGCGTGGGTATAGGTTTAAGTAGAGAGGTTGAAGAAGCTAAAAGAAAACTATTGCTGATTCTAAAAAACTATTTGGAAAAATGACTTAATTAGAGTTAGGGTTTATTACGAATTCTTCTTTTCTGATAACTGCAGTGTGGTAGTTCCTAGTGAACGATATAGCTTTAGTCGGACAAACATCTATGCAGGATCCGCAGAAAACACATTTAGATAACTCAAATCTAGGTGCTCTCTTTAACTTAGTTTTTTCGCAAGGCACCATAGTTATAGTATTAGTTGGGCAAACTCTAGCACAGTTTCCACAACCAAGACATTTATTAACATCGAAGTGGAGCACTCCCCTATAGCCTTCTGGGGCCTCTACTTTTTCAATTGGGTAATTTATAGTAACAGGCTTCTTAATCAAGTTTTTTATGGCTTCTTTTAAGACTGTACCCCATGCCATATCTCATCTCCTCTCTTCTCTAATCCACCTATAATTGTCCTTATACCATTTCATAGAGTATCTCAATAATTGATCGTGGTTCATAATTTTCTTTTTCTCCTTCCTTATATCGATTATAGCTATCCTATCCATACAGCTCATACATGGATCGATTCCAGCTACTATTGGTGGAATATCAGCAATATAATGACCTTTAACCATGTGTATAACAGAGACAATATTTGCTAAGGTGGGAGTCCTAATCTTAATTCTCTCTGGTTTTAAGTCTCCTTTAGATTTTATGTAATAGAATAATTCGCCTCTTGGGGCCTCGACTCTCGATAATGCTTCGTTCTCTGGAGGCTTAGTGAATGGAGTTATTTTAGCTGAAACTGGACCATTCTTAGGCATATTGAAAACAATCCACTTAATAATTTCTGCGCTAACAATCATCTCTCTTATCCTGACTATTATCCTAGATAATACATCGCAACCATCATCAGTAACTATATCGAAAGGTGTCTCATTGTATATTGCGTAAGGTAAATTATAACGAACATCTCTCTTCACTCCAGATGCTCTAGCTGTAGGTCCAACTGTATTTAATCTAATAGCATCAGCTTTGCTTAATATACCAACACCATCCGTTCTATCTAAGATTGTTCTCTCCCTTAAAACAATTCTCTCATAGGTTTCTGCCCTCGAAGCTATAAAGTTGGCTACATCCAGTGCCTTGGATAATATTTTGTACTCAATGTCTCTTCTGACTCCGCCTATAGTGTTAATCGAGTAACCAACCCTCCTTCCACTAATCATCTCTACTAGATCCATTACTGATTCTCTATCTCTCCATGTGTACATAAATAATGTATCAAACCCGATCTCATGCATTATCACTCCTAGCCACAATAGATGGCTATGTAACCTCTCTAATTCCCACATTAACGCTCTTATATACAAGGCTTTTTCGGGAACCTCAGCTTCAAAAACTTTTTCTGCTCCTTGAGCATAGCAACCTTGGTGCGAAGAAGAACATATACCACAAACTTTCTCTAACAGGTAGAGGTTCTGGAACCATGTCTTATTCTCAGCTAACTTCTCGATACCTCTATGAACGAATCCTATATTCGGTTCCGCATCTACCACTGTTTCACCTTCAACATAGAAAGTAAAGTTTATTGGCTCCTTAAGCATTGGGTGAATTGGTCCTATGGGCAGTTTAACGCTCATTATAATCACCTTAAACATTCAACTTAAAATCTTTTCTTAGTGGATGGAAATCTTCAGGAACATCCTCTGGTAATAATAATCTTTTTAGGCCCTTATGACCCTCGAACTTAACTCCAAGAAGATCATAAACCTCTCTTTCATAAACCAAGGCGCTGGGGTATAGATCAAGAATTGAGGGTGCTTTTGAATCCTCTCTATCTGTATAAATAACTACATTAACTTCATCCGATTGCTTTTCATTAAATTTAACTAAGTGGTAAATTAAGTGAATTCTTTCACCATCATCATATCCCGTTATTGTTGATAAGTGATCAAAACCTTCTTCCCTAAGCGCTGAAAGAAGCTGCTTGAATTCACTAATATCAGTAATCATCCAGACCAATCCAAACTTATCTACTTCTATCTCACTAGCCAATTCACCAAACTTATCCTTAAAATCTTTTTCAGAAGTCATTATTTTTCACCCTTTTCTATCTTCTCCATTAACTTCGCTACAGCATCTATTATTGCTTCAGGCTTAGCTGGACAACCAATAACATAAGCATCAACAGGCAATAGTTTATCGACAGAACCCAATGTATTATAGGATCCTTGGAATAAGCCACCTGTACTTCCGCATGTCCCAATAACAACTACATATTTTGGATCAGGCATTTGTTCGTATACTCTTTTTACTCTCTCCAAAGACTTTTTCGTTATTGGCCCAGTAACCATTAATACATCCGCGTGTCTCGGTGAACCAACGAGTTTGATACCAAATCTTTCGGCATCGTATCTCGGTGTCAGAACATCTAGAATCTCTATGTCGCAACCATTACAACTACCAGTATTCATGTGAAATACCCATAGTGATCTCTTAAAAGCCCATTTCTTAATCTTCGATATTAACCCCATATCTCTTCTCCCACTTTAAATCTATGATGTTAGATATTCGAAATAGTTATATTAATTAAACTAATTTGCATATTCAGTATATATTTTATCTTGATCTCTATTTATAAAATTGTTATTCATTTTAAACAATTAATTATTTGCTTCATTAACTATAATATAGCCTATAAGAAAGTTTTTATTGTATTTATATATTGTTTATAAGATATATATGGAATATATTAGTTTACCACGCATTCATTAATCATTTGATTCATTGTTTATATGTATTAAAAGTGTGAGAACAATGGTGACTTTTTGGGATATTGCATTAACATTTATAGGTACAACAATCTTTTTCACCGTCTTGTTCTTTTTGGGTAGCAGGAAAAAGGAGAAAGCTAGAGAAGCTCTGATGCCTTTCACAAGCGGCGAAAAATATCATCCTATGAGAATACCTTACAGAATTAAATGGATCTATTATGTAGCATTATTCTCAGCTTACGAAACAGCTACAATTTTTACTATATTGGCAATATCAGCTGGTTACTCATTGATTCTACCGATCATCTACGTGTTTCTTTTGTTAGTGGCATTAATCATAGCTCCAGTTGAATAGGTGATGAAGCTATGATGCTACTTATTTATGCATTTGCATTATCGGCAATATTCATATTCTTCTCGTTCATTATAGAATGGATTGAAAGAAAAATTGTGGCTAGGATTCAGAATAGAATTGGCCCTTTTTTTGCTGGTCCTAGAGGAATGTTGCAGCCATTTGCTGATTTTGTTAAATTAATGTCTAAGGAAGATGCTGTCCCAATAGGTGCCGATACGTTATTGCTTACTATCATGCCTATACTTCTTGCCTCACTCGCTACTTTTGTGCTTATGTTCATACCTATCTTCACACCAGAACCATTGATCTCTTATCCAGCAGATTTAATATACATTATTGGTATCTCAGCATCTATAGGCGCATTAATAGTTATGACAGGATACATAAATCCAGGACCATATTCTAATGTGGGAGCGGCTAGGTTTGGTGAGCTATTCTTATCATTCGAAATACCTTTCGCTATATCTGTTGCAGTACCTGCTATAATTAGCGGTTCTGCAAGTATAGCTGAAATAGTTAAATTCCAAGCTAATGGGTTGCCGATTATCGTTTTTGCACCATTAGGATTCATACTTCTTCTTATTAGCCTTATAGCTAAGGTCGAAAAAGTTCCTTTTGATATTGCAGAGGCAGAGACGGAGATTGCTGGAGGATGGCAAGTAGAGTTAAGTGGAAAAAGATTAGCATTCTATCGTTTGACAATGAACTTGGAAACATTATTTGCTGCTGCTTTATGTGTTGCTCTATATCTTGGTGCTGGATATGGTCTTTTTGTTAATGTTCTTGGTCCAGTAATGTACTTTATATGGTTCTTCATCAAACTTGTTATCGTAGTATTTGTGATTTCTCTAATTGAGGGAATTATGGCTAGGCTTAGGATTGACCAGGTTCTAAGAATCTTCTGGAAATATATGGTTCCTTTGAGCTTTCTTCAACTGATACTTGCCTTGTTTGTGCGATTAATTATCACTATTTGAGGTGTTTTTAATGCAAATACCTTTTGATTTAATAGTTGAATTTGGTTTAGTTGTAGGTATATTTATCTCGGCTATTTATGTAGCTGAAGCTAGACCTATATCAAGAGCAGTGGGCGGATTCATTGTTTTCAGCGTTCTTGTGGCCATATTATACTTATATCTAGGAGCTCCTTATATCGCTGGATCACAAATCGCTATCTACACTGGTGCTGTAACTGGCCTACTACTCTTAGCGATGAGCATAACCAAGCCAGAAATACCAGAAGAGAGACCAGATCTTAAGATGTTTTTAGGTCTGGTTAGTGTAGGTGTGATTTCATTCATTGTTGGTTGGCTCGTATTATATGGTTATCCGTATGTCCCAGGAATAACTTACGAAGCTGTGTACGGAGTTCTAAGTAGATTAGGTGAGTTAGGGAAAGGACTAGAGATCACATTATCTAACTACTTATGGAACTATCGTGGTATAGACATACTACTTCAAGGAGTAATGGTTATCGGGATTGCTACAGGTCTATCCCATTTCTTTAGGAGAGAGGTGAAGAAAGAATGACAAGCCTACCGATTCAGATTTATTTCGCGCTTAGCATATCTCTCCTCGCTGTCGGATTCTATATATTAAGTGTTAAAAGGAACATATTACGTATAATCCTAGCTATAGAACTTATGATAACTGGAGCAAACATGATATTTGTTATAATTAGTTACTGGATTGGTAATGGCATTATAGATCCCCTAATTAGGAGCATTATTATCATATCAATGGGTCTAGCATCTCTTGTCGCTGCTCTAGCAATAGCTTTCGTAATTTTGATCTTCGATAAGTTTGGTACAAGAGACATAAGAAAGCTAAGGAAGTTAAGAGGGTGAGACCGGATGATATTGTATGGAGATATACTCATTTGGTTCATACCAGTTATAGCTGCCCTGTTGTCTCCAATAATAGCTCATATTTCAAGGAAACTAACTCATGTCATATCTATCACAGCTATGGGCATATCAATGATTGTTGCTTTTTCAATGCTAGTAGACTTGATAAAAGGAGAGGTATCTTATTATCCAGGAGGAACAGTAATTGGCACAGTACCTTTCTCAAGAACCATGACTTGGATTCCTTTGAAAGATCTTATTGGTGTGGATATAAAGTTCGGTTTATTGTTTGACCCATTGAGCATATTCATGGCCAATGTGGTAGCATTCGTATCATTCTGGATATTCATTTTCAGTATTGGCTACATGGATAAAGA
>JAHQWF010000074.1 GCA_029856055.1 Candidatus Njordarchaeota archaeon
TCTCCGGCCGTGCTTGCTGTATTTTGGGTATATTAGGCTGTAGAAGGCGTGGAGCATCATAGCTAAAATTTTTAAGGCTTTAAACGGTATATACCGCATATTGGGGGCCTCCTTTTGAGGGGTCGTTGTGTAAGTCTGTCGTAATACATTACGGAGGCCCCCACTCTTAAATTTGACGCTTTGACGTTTAGAATCAGAATTTTTTGACAAACCATAAAAAGAAAAATTATTTATAGGGGGCGTTGCACAATTAACCTATCAAACATAATCGGTGATGAATATGCCACTAAAAAGAAAAAATAGAGGAAGATCCAAGGGTAGAGGCAAAAAAGGAAGAAGCGGATTCGTATTCTGCTCAAATTGTGGTAGGCGGATCCCTGAAGATAAAGCTATTAAGAGAGTATCATGGGTGCCATCTGTTCCAGCTGCTATGGCTAAGGAATTAGAGAAACAAGGGGCATTTATTCCAAGAAAAAGAGTTGTTAGATATTATTGTGTGTCATGCGCTGTTCATTTTGGAGTGACTAAAATAAGAGCGAGAGATGAACGCAAAGAATTACCAGAAGAGATGTTATCTAGAAGATACAAGATCTAAGGTTCCCACACAGAAACCACTATTTACTCTAATATTAATTTTAATGCTCTCTTCTATCACAATTATAGCTCTTCTGAGCGTTTGCTTAACTAACTTATACTTAGTTTCTATATCTTTCACGTTCTTAGTAAAAATAATCTTAATTGGAATCCAGAATCGATCTTCTGGATCAATAATGACCCCATTACATGGGTCTACAGGGATCCATCCATTCTTAGTCCATATTTCAGACCAAAAATATCGTTTTATTGAAGAATATTCCTCACGTCTAACCATTACATATCCTTCCACCAATCTTGCGGGTATCCCAATAATCATGTTGATTATATTGAATGCGAAAGCTAGATCTTTTACGCTTCCATAATTTCTGTAAAAGATTGTATCCGGATTGTCCTCTAGATTCTCGTTACATTTTATATTTCTCTTCAGAAAGTTCAATATCTCCCATTCTATGTTAAGCAAGTTATTTGATCCCCTTACAATCCTCTCTGCAAGTTTCTTTACTCTTCTAGATGCGTATAAATTAGCTAGATTTTTAATCCTATTCTTTAATCGGGTTGGTATTTCATCAAGAGTAATATCGAGGGCACCGTTAATATTAGAGACGATTTTTTTGCGTTTTAGATAAAATTCAGATCTAATAGCTAATTGTTCACGAGGTCTTAATTCCTTTATTGAATAGAGTATAAACGCGTTTTCGCCATTAAACCTTAATCTACCCAATGGTTTTCCAGTATAATTAATTAAGTCATAATGACTAGCGCTGAATGCTATAATTTTAGCTAAAATATTTACAGCTTTAATTCTAGAAGAATTAGCTATAACATATTTTCTTTGAATAATTGTGTCGTATTCGGTCAATCTAGGATGCCCCTTTGAGTAATTTTTTGATTTCGTTTGGATCAATTTCGCCAGACATTATTTTAGCTAAGGCAATTTCCTTAGTCAATCGCCTTGATCTCATGAGTGCTCGTACCATACGTCTCATTTTATCATATTGTTGCAATAGACGCTTGACTTCAACTAAGCTTGTTCCAGACCCCCTGGCAACTCTCTCTAATCTATCGTGATTCTTAAGTAGGTCTGGATTATCCAACTCTTTTTTAGTCATACTACGTAATATTGCTAATTGCCTTGATATTTGTCTTTTCAACATTTTTTCACTGATTCCGCCCACGCCAACTAAATCCTTTATTCTGTCAAATACGCCACGCTTATTTGCTACACTTTCATAGTATTCAAGTAAATCTCTCAAAGTAAATTTGCCAGAGATTATCGACTTGGGCACTTCCTCTAATAATTTAGTGAAGAATTCTGGATCTGGAATTCCTAATAATCTAGCAACAAATCGTTGCGGCACATAGGGCTCTAAATCATCGATTTTTTCACCTACACCTATAAATTTGATAGGCGCATTGGTCGCTGCAGCAGCTGCTAATGCACCCCCTCCACGAGCTGATCCATCTAGTTTGGTTATTATGATTGATCCTACTGGAGCAGCCTCAGCGAAAGCTTTGGCCTGTTCATATGCTCTTTGTCCAATCATTCCATCTACAACGAGCATTATTTCATCGGGTTTGATAGTTTTAGCTAATTTCCTCATCTCGTTGATTAATTCTTTTTCTTCTTTATGCCTTCCCGCAGTATCAATTATAACTACATCTAGTTTCCTCATTTGATCTAGACCTTTTTTCACAATTTTTACTGGATCGTTATCTGTCGGGTCTCCATAGAACGGAACATTTATAGTCTCAGCTAGCTGCTCTAGCTGTTCGTAAGCGCCAGGACGATATGTATCAGCACATATGAGACTAACTTTGTATCCTCGTTTTTTCAAATAGTTAGCTAACTTAGCGGCAGTAGTAGTTTTTCCACTACCTTGCAAGCCTATAAGCATTATAATATTCGTTTTGCCAGGTTTTATTGTAAACCTATAAGTCTTCTCGCCCATTAGTCTAACTAACTCATCGTAAAGTACTCTCAAAACTAAATTATTTAGAGGTATTCCCTCAGGAAGTTTTGTTTGAAGGATTTTTTCTCTGACTCTCTCTCCAATAGTAATCGCTAAGTCAACGTTAACGTCGGCTTCAATCAAACTATCTACGAAGTCTGATAGGATCTCATCTAACACCTTTTCATCTATGTATGGCGCTCCTCGTATTCTTGTGAATATTTTTTGTAGCGATGTTCTTAAATTCTCTAGCATAGTATTTAGCACCAAGAATCAATAAACTGTTTATCTATCCAAAAACCATTTATATTTATACTTAAGGACTTACACTATTTTAAAATACTATTTTAAAAGATTTTGGGGTTCAAAAGTATGCATATATGGCAATGGCTATCGAAGTTATCAACGCCTTTAAAAAATGCGGTACTGAGGGGTACAATGTCAAAAGCAAGTTTACGTGAGATCGTTTATTTGATTAATTTCATGGATACAGATTCAAGATATTCTAGGATTTCAAATATAGAGATGATAGCTAAACACATTTTAAAAAAAGCGGAAGAGATGGGAGATGAATTCACTAAAGCACTAGCACATAAGGTAATAGGTAGACTTTTTTACGAAAAAGGAATGTTTGAGTCAGCATTAGCGCAATTTGAGAGGGCACTCAGTAGCTATGAAGAAGTTCTCAGAGGTAAAGAAATAGATGAGTTCTCAGCTAAATTGTATACTTGGATCGGGCTAAGCGCACTCAGGACAAATGAATATAAAAAAGCCGCTAATGCCTTTAAGATAGCTATTAATTATCTAGAAAAAAGCAACAAGAATAGATTTATAATTGGAGAATTAAAGGCTCTATTAGGTGACGCTTTATCTTATGTCGAACCAGAAAATGCACTAATAGCTTTTGAGGAAGCGCATGAATTAATGAAAGAATCCCCCACAGTACTATTTATTAGCAATGGATTGAAATTATTCAGTGCATTAGTATTTAGGAGATATTTCAATGAGGCTTCCAGCATATTAGCTGAAGTTAGTGAAAACGTTCTAAGAGCGATTAAAGGAATGGACATAAGTGTTTACCAGTCTATTAGAAAGATCTACAAAGGACCGTTTCTCAAAGCATTAAGAATAATTAATTTGAATAGTGTCAATGAAATTAAACATCTTCTAGGTGGAGTTGAGGGCATAAAGGGAATTTATTTCACTTTTAGATATTTTCTTAAACCACTCATACGGATTAAAGATCTAGCTACCTACAATCAAGCTATAATTGTAGCAAGTAGATTAGTGAATGACGAGTACATTGATGAAGTAATATCCAGAAAAAACAAATTTTTAAGGCTATATGACTTAGGAAATTTAACAGCCTATAAACTTAAGAACAGATACGGCTTCACAAGATTATCTATTTCATTAGACACCATAATTCAAATGATACGTCTAAGATACAGAAATATAATGTTAATAAGTCTCACTAAACTTGATGTACCCCAAGAGTACTTGCTTTTAGCTCTTGAATATCCTTCGAATAATATAATTATAAAAAGAATTAATATAGATATCGATGAGGTAGTTTACTGTAGTAAGCATGGTAAGGAAATAGACTTAAAGATAAATTCATTATTACCTGTTGAAATCGAGAACAGACTACTTAGATATGATGAGCAAGACATAGTCATTTTTTCTGTAGATAAATCATTGCATGAAATACCTTGGGAAATATTGAACATTGGTAAATCTGGTAAGGTTGTAGGCCTAGTTACGAACATTATACGGGTACCCACATTGATTCAAGTACCCCTCTGGAAGGCTAATTACTATGACTTTAAAATTGATAAGATTGCTGTTGTAGATGTTTTAAAGTCAAAGAAGATCATGAAAAAAATCACGAGTTCTCTTAAAAAACGTAATTATCGCGTCTATATTGGTGAGGATTTAGACGCTAATTTCTTGGTGAATGAACACATTAATCTCCTATTCATAGCGAATGAGTTGCGCGATACGTTGGGTGATGAGGTATTCATAAAAATTGGTAATGCATTTTTCTCTAATAGGGATATAGAAAAACTAGATATGAGCGGAGATTTAGTCATATTAGCCACGCCATACGCCATGGAGGTCCATGAAGATAACTTAGGTTATTCATTTCTACCGAACTCATTCTTGATGTCTGGTTATAAATCCGTGTTAATAATTAACTCGAGCTTATCTATTAAGGATTATGAGATATTGATAGATGAGCTTTCAAATTTGAATGAAAGAAAAAATACTATTGCTGATGTAGTTTTGATGTTAAAAAGAAAAATTTATAGCTTAGGTAAAAAATGGTGGCAAAATATTGCACTCTATGGGTCACCCTTAGTAATGCTTTAATTGGTGCGATAGATGAGAAAAGTTAAGAGAGGGGTTCTTATCGCTATTGAGGGGATTGATGGTAGTGGAAAAACTACACAATGCCTATTACTATATGATGCGTTGCGAAAGAAAAACTGTGATGTATTACTATCTCATGAACCAACAGAAGGTAAAATAGGTGAAAAAATAAGAAATTTGCTCAAAAAGAATAGCGATATCAAATCGCAGGAAGTATATGAGTTATTTGTTCGAGATAGAATGGAGCATGTTAATGAAAAAATTGAACCAGCTCTTAAAGAAGGAAAGATAGTAATAATAGATCGGTACTTTATATCGACAATAGCATATCAGGGAGCATCGGGGATCCCTATTGCAAAAATAATAAATAACCATGAAAAATTTGCTCCTATGCCAGATCTAGTTATAATCCTTGACATACCTGTAGATGAAGCTATCAAAAGATTGTCTAATAAGCGAAAAGATTTATTTGAGAAGAATATTGATTTTCTTCAAAAAGTTAGAGAAATATATTTAAACATGAAGAAGTTTCTTAACACGAATATCATCATAATCGATGCATCCAGATCAATTATGGATGTGCACAAAGAAATACTATATTATGTTATGAATTTTATTGAAAAAAGAGGGATTTGTGATGAGTGAGAAAGAGAAGGTTATTATCCCCGGTACTTATGTGAGATTAAGCTATACCGCTATGACAAAGGATGGAACAGTAACTGAATCAACTAAAAGGAGAGTCAGGGAGGGTGAAGAAGAAAAAGAAGTGGATATCCCTATCATAATAAAAGTTGGTAGTAAAGAAGTATTTTTCGAGGAAGAACTAATTGGATTAAAAGCTGGTGACGAAAAAGAATTCATAATACCTCCAGAGAGAGCGTATGGTCATAGAGATCCCAGTAAAGTGGAAAGAATCCCGATAAAGAAGCTTAGAGCTATGCTTGGAGGCAAAAAACCATATGTCGGTGCATTACTATATGATGAAAACGAAAGATATTATGGCAAAATCATATATGTAGGCAGTAGGGACGCGATGGTCGATCGCAACCACCCATTTGCTGATAAAGAGATAATTGTGAAAGTGAAGATACATGATACAGTTCCACCAGATGCCTCTGAAGACGATAAGATCAGAATAATTCTAAAGAGACATATCCCAGATTTGGCGGAGAAATTTCGATTTAAGAAAGAAGATGGTGTCCTCGAGATAATAGTTCCAAGTGAAATAACTCTAAAACTGTCGGCTGTTGATTTAATACGAAATGTGTGGCTAAATAGAAAAGCATTAGCGGACGAACTATTGCGAGAAATCAATATAGAGGGAGTTAAGTTTATAGATGAATTTAAACTAGAAAAAATAGCTGAACCCAGTGAAGCAAAAGAGGCAAAGGAAGAGAGTAGAGAGTAGAATTACTCTTTCTTAAAACCATATCTATTTTCTGCAGCCACCCCTCTTCTAAATTCTATCATTTCTCTAGCACCGATCTGAGCTCTTGCTATTGCTATAATCTCCTTATCCTCATTTAGGACAAATATTTCATCATTAGCCCTAATTAATTTATCAGCATCTATAACGAATTTAGAGAATATAGATTTGCCATTTCGTACGAATTCTTCAGCTTCGTTATCCAAGATAACCATATACCTAAGTTCTTCATTAGAAAACCGTTTCCAAAAACGATAACCCATTAATGGATGCGGAATAAGTTTAAAGTAGCTAGGTGCGACAGCTGCAAATAGCCATTTCCTTCCTTTATCATAAAACAGTTTTTCAAGAGGTCTCTCTGGTACAAGTAAACCTAATTTCTTTTTCCTCTTAATATGGTAGTCTATTTCTGGAACTATTACTTCCTGTATTTCTTTATCAGTGATGTCCTTTGCGTATATCTTTCTTAACCTACCAGTAGCTTGAGAATATTCTATCTCAACTTTATTGATCAATTCTTCTGCACCTGGACCATATTGGTATCTCAAGAAACTCTTTACAATGTTTAGATCAAATTTCTCCTTTGTTATGAGACCTACATCTTGTCCTATGTAAATGTCATTAATACCGAGATACTTTCCTATTTTTCTTGCATATTTATCGTCGGGATCATAAATGAAGATTTCTTTGACACCATTTTCACTAATCATCTCTATGAATTGTCTAGCGAAATTCAAGCTTTCTTTCCTTAACTTATTGTAGAAAATTAGATGCTGGAAGAGAGGATATATTCCCCGGATTTCTCTTGGAATAATTCCAAAGACCGGACTAAGTATGAATACTTGAGCTCCGAGATATCTCTGTAAGTGATTAGATCCTTCAAGTGTCGTTATTATAGCTTTATCACTCCAAATATAGCTCCTATCTAAAATTGTCTCTTTATATCTTCTGATTATAGGTAAGTAAAATTCTTCTGTTCGAGTCAACATCAAGCCTTTTCGCTTGAATCGAGGCTCGAATTCTTCAAAAAAAGTATAAATCTTCTTGTTTTTACTCTTCAATAACCATCTATAAGCTCTAGCTATCTCAGAATGAGAACTAGCTCTCTCAGCAACCAGTTTCCATAGAGTCCCTTCTAGGATAGACTGTCTTATCCTCTTTATTTCGGCCATAGAGGCATATAGATTATGCATAGCTAAATAATGATGTCTCTCCATCTGATCCATCTCTAGTAACTCTCTAGGAGTATACTTACTACAGATCGGGCATTCACAGGGAAAATACTCTATTTCCTTCAGATTATATGTTCCATGTGGTGATAGATACCTATCATCTTTTGCATATAGTGCATAAGCTGCGCTATCAAAAGTATCAAATCCTAGCAAGACGAACAAAGCAAATGCCGATGGATGCCCAGCTCCGAATAAATGTACTGGATAACGAGATGGTAGCTTACTCTTAACAATGATTGCTGATTTAACTAACTGTTGTAATTGATAACTTTCCATAAGTGGAACAATACTCCCTACAGCGTACATACCAAACGGATACTTAGTCATATGTTCCACAGAGTATTCTAAGAGCTCTGCGAAAGGAACGCCATGAATAGGACCTACCCAGATAGTCGGCGAATCTGGAGAAACATAACCGGCTTCAGCAGCCTCTTTAGCTCGCCTAATCGTTTCCGAGATAAATTTTAGCCTATATTCCTTGCTTCCCCGATATATCGGAATATCAAGTATAACACCAATGTCAACTCCGATCTTAGCCTGAAAATCAACTATCTCTAAATTTGATATCTCAACATCCCCATAGACCATTAACTGGAATGCTCCAGAATCGGTCATAATGGCTTTATCCCAACTATAAGCGTAATGTATACCTTTCTCTAAAACATATTCGCGTAACCTCTCATCCTTATAAATCAAATAAGAATTAGTTATGAAGATTTCATAACCTATTTTCCTCAAATCATGGGTGGATACAACAGGTAGATGTGGATTAATAACTGGAACTAATGTAGGAGTTTTAATTATACCATGAGCCGTTCTAAGTTTACCTAACCTTCCAGCACCATCCTTAGCTATGATCTCGAAAACGTCTTCAGCCATATCTCTTCAACTCTTTTAAATGTACCCGAACTACTCACACATAAGAATAGGGTTAGAAATATAAATATGCGCCAATGAATGCAATAATAGTAATCGACCTAAAAGAAGAAAGTAGACAAATCGGAGCATTTGACTACTAAATTTTTAAAAAGAAAAGGTTAAAAATCGCTAAGAAAAAACAAAATATAAGGGAAGGGGCCGTGGTCTAGTGGTAGGACGCCCGGCTAGAATAGGTCGAGTAGATCTATTCCCGGAGCACAACCGGGAGGTCGGCGGTTCAATTCCGCCCGGCCCCATCATCTATTATTCAGTAAATTTTTTATGTAAATCCCGTCATTAAATAATGACAGTTTAAGCCGGGGTTGCCGAGCTGGTACGGCGCCGACCGTACCCCTAAATAGGGGTTACGGGCGCATGCCTGCTAAGTCGGTGGCGATTTCGCCTCGCGGGTTCGAGTCCCGCCCCCGGCACCATTAACTTCCTTTAGTATCACTTTTATATCCCATGATTTTTATTCTATTCTTCAATTATTTTATGTTATTCATTGTGAGGACTTAGTTCATCGTTTGCTCACTCATGTGAGGCGATTTAATTGGATATGGATGTTTCGATACCATCTTACGCTAAGTATGTTATATATGCAAGGATGGATGTTGAGGGAATTGTTGAAAAGCATGATATAATTGGCGCGATTTTTGGGCAACTAGATGGATTACTACCCAGTAACATGGATCTGCAGGAGTTACAGAGAATAGGTAAAATAGACAGGATTAGTGTAAGAGTGTCCCACAAGGAGGGTAAGACTCATGCACAAATAATGATTCCCTGCAACATGACTAAGCTTGAAGTAGCTGTCTTGGCTGCGGCGCTTGAAACTATAGATAGGGTTGGTCCGAGTAAAGCTGATACATCTTTGATTAAAATTGAGGATACTCGAAAAATAAAACGAGAGAGCATAATACGGAGGGCAGCTGAAATACTAAAGGTTTGGGACGATATAGTTACTCCCGAGAACGTAGATTTATTAAGAAAAATCGAGGATGAGGCTAAAAAACACAAGTTAATTTATATTGGTCCAGAAAAGCTACCGGCGGGGCCGGGAGTTAAAACTAGTGATGAAATCATCATTGTTGAGGGTAGAGCAGATGTATTGAATTTACTAAAACATGGGATTGATAATGCAATAGCTGTTGAGGGCACAAAGATCCCCAAGACAATTGTAGAGTTATCAAAAAACAAAATAACTACAGCTTTTGTTGATGGCGATCGCGGAGGCATGCTTATTTTGAAAGAGCTCTTACAAGTAGCAGATATTGACTATATTGCAAGAGCGCCCAAGGATAAGGAGGTTCAGTATCTCATGTTAAAGGAGATAAAAAAGGCTTTATCTAAAAGGATACCTGTAAGTAATCTGAAATTAAGTTTAGATCTCGCTATAGAAGATCTAGAACGTGTTTTGGAAAAATATGGCAAAAAAAGATAATAAGGAAAAATAGCATTATTCACTAAGTTTTAATGTTTCAATGCATCTGAATTATTTTCATCTAATTTAAATATCCTTTTTATGGATCAATGCGAAAAAATTTGACACAAATGTCTTATTTCATGCTCTTCTTGAAGATTAGCATGGGCCCGTGGCTCAGCCTGGACAGAGCGACGGCCTCCGGAGCCGTAGGTCGCGGGTTCGAATCCCGCCGGGCCCGCCAATTAAAAAGTTTATTCTATTTCTTCTTCCTCTAAATATAGAATTGCTGTCTTTCCAACTATTTTACCTATCTTGGCATTTATTCTTGTTGCGAGCTCTTCGATTAATTTTGTTGCTTCTTTTTTTGTTTCTGCTATGTTCTTCAAAACCTTTACCTTAATTATTTTCTTTTTCTTTAGCAGTAATTTCGCTTCACGAATCAAAGCTTCAGATACCCCACCTTTGCCAATGATAATGTCAGGTTTTTCATGCAATTTAGTTCTGATCCTGTTCCAGGGCTTCTTAGGCATTTTTATATCCTCGTTTAATAATAAATTTTTAAATATTGATTACTAATAAAAATAATTTTAGGGGAAATATCGAATAAAAATTATATTAAGACCGTTATTGCTTACTTATTTTAAGTGATGATGAATGTCCACTTATTACGAAGGGCTAAAAAAGTACTTTAAGGGACAGTTCAAGGATGCTGCAAATACGCTATATCAAGCTGGATGCAGTTATGTATACACAGGGGATATTGAAAAAGCTAAAGA
>JAHQWF010000030.1 GCA_029856055.1 Candidatus Njordarchaeota archaeon
ATGCTATTGCTTGTCCTATCAAGTAATCTATTGCAAATGTTTATCACATGGGAAATGGTTGGTTTATGCAGCTGGGCACTAATAAGTTTCTGGTATAAATCAAAAGCGCCTAGCCCAGATCCCAGATTTAAGACTGAAGGAGAATACAATGCTCATTGCGGCTTAAAAGCATTATTGACTACAAGCTTCGCTGATGCATTTTTCCTAGTCGCTATAGCTCTCGTTGGATATGTAACTGCACTCGCCATGGGCGAACCAACATTTGATTTCATAAAACTTAGTGAGGATCTGAGCTGGGTTAATGAATTAATTAGATTAGGTATTTTGCCCGTTTTCAGCATAATGCTGCTTTCAGGACCTCTAGGAAAAAGCGCTCAGTTCCCGTATCAAGAATGGTTACCTGAAGCTATGGCTGGTCCAACAACTGTAAGTGCCCTTATTCACGCTGCAACCATGGTTAAAGCTGGTGCATATTTCGTTGGACGATTCTATGTTGTGATTTATGAGGGCGTCCACCTGTATCATCAAACTCTTCCAGCTGGAATAGATATCTTCTTCCTAATGGCAGCATATATCGGAACTTTCACAGCTTTCTTAGCTGGTACTCAGGGCATGGTGGCAAAAGAGTTAAAGAAAATACTTGCTTACTCGACGATAAGTCAATTAGGCTATATATTTGCAGCATTCGGTATAGCTGGATTACTAATGTATCAGGAAGCATTCTTAGCGGGATCCTTACACATATTGTCTCACGCCATATTCAAGGCCTTACTATTCCTTTGCGCTGGAGCTATACTTCATACAGTGCATACTAAGTATGTCTATGAGATGGGTGGCTTAAAGAAATATATGCCCGTAACATTCTATACAATGCTTATAGGTGCTCTCTCGCTGTCTGGGGTGCCGCCTTTTGCTGGATTCTTCAGCAAAGATGCAATTATTCACGTAGCATTTCATAGTCCTGAAACACAAGTATTATTTATAGTCTTAGTAATCACGGCTATAATTACTGTATTCTATTCATTCAGAATGATAGGTCTAGTATTCTATGGTGAAGAAAGTGATGTTGTCAGAAAATTAAAGGAGGAACACGAGTTGCATGACACGCCACTAGTAATGAAAGTACCGTTGATAGCTCTAGCGATAGTCACGATTATTGCTGGATTCTTCTTTGAACCTATCCAGGAAATTCTAGAAGGTAACAGTATTCACTCAAGCAATTTAGTTGGCTCAACAATAGAGTACCTGTATCATTCATTCATCTCACCATTATTACCGTTGACCCTAGTTGTCATAGTTATAGGGTTCTTACCTGCGTACTATGTGTTTATAGCCAGGAAAGCTGATCCAGCTAAAATCATCGAGAACAATATTTTGTTAAGAGGAATCTATAAGTTCCTCGTTAACAGATGGTACTTCAATGCAATGTACTATAAGATAGTCGATTGCGTAAGAGGTTTCTCTAACCAAATCAGGAAAATACAAACTGGCATCGCAAATATCAATGTGCTTTACATGGTGCTAGCTTTGCTCACAGCACTCATATTATTAATATTTATGTAGGGGGTGTTTTGAAGTGTTGAGCTTTCAATTAATTCCTGAGCTATATGGCTTCCTTCCAATTATCTTGCCCATAGCATCAGCAATAATAATAGCAATTATTGGTAAATTTACAGAGAGTAAGGAATTACTTGGTACGATCAATTCATTAATGATACTTATTGCTACATACTTCGCTACAGAGAACTTCGTAACTATACTTAATACTGGTGTACCTATTGTTGCTAGCTACGATGCGTTTTTACCACCGATAGGTTCATGTTTAGAGATCGATCTATTATCGGCTTTCTTCGCAATGCTATTCACATTTATTGGTTTATGTGTATCGATCTATAGTATTGGATATATGGAGAGAGAAGAGATCCGTAATTACTTTATGTTGCTGTCGATTCTAGTAGCTAGCTTGGTTGGAGTTGTTTACGCCGGTGATTTCTTCACATTATTTGTGTTCTATGAAATGCTTGGTGTTTCAGCTTACATATTAGTAGCTTTCTATAAGAATGAGGAAGCTATAGAGGCAGCTGTTAAATATTTCATAATGGGTGCTGCTGGAAGCGCATTAATATTATATGGCCTAGCTCTAACATATGGTTTAACTGGAACTCTAAACATGGCTTTAGTAATGAAAATCATGAGTAATGCTCAGCTAAGCTATGAATTGTATCCAATTTTAATACTATTCCTCATAGGATTCGGTGTCAAAGCTGCTATATTCCCAATGCATAGTTGGCTACCAGATGCTCACCCAGCTGCGCCAAGCGGTATTAGTGCAATGCTGTCTGGAGTTGTCATAAAAGCGGGATTATATGCTATGTTTAGAACACTGTTTATACTGTTTTATGGCAAAAATGCTTTACAGGGATATTTTTGGGATTTGCACATCTCATTGATTTTTGCAGTAATAGCTGTACTTACAGTTACTATCCCAAACTTTATAGCACTTGTTCAGAGAGATATAAAGAGAACTCTAGCGTATTCTAGCATTTACAATATGGGAATAGTTTTTGCTGGTATAGCTGTTGGAACAAAACTAGCTATTGCAGCGGCATTGTTCCATATACTGAATCATGCAGTAGCTAAGGCACTACTATTCATGAACTCGGGCGCATTTATAACTGAGGCTAAAACCAGAGGGATAAGTGAGCTACGTGGCATAGGCAAGAAAATGCCGGTATCTGGATTAACTTTTGTAACTGGTAGTTTATCTCTAGCTGGGTTACCGCCTTTAGCTGGATTTTACAGTAAATTCCTCGTAATTTGGGCTGCTTTATTAGCGATCTTCGATGGAAATATTGTTGGCTATATTATAGCAATAGCTTTAGCTGTAAATGCAGTTGTGTCTCTTGGTTATTATTTTGGTGCTTTAGTGAGAAATATATGGTTCGTCTCAGAGCATTCGGAGAAAGTGAAGGATGCTAAAGAATTCTCGAGAACCATTGTTATAAGTGAGATCCTTCTCGTGATTGTCATAATACTAGTAAGTTTTCTACCATTCTTCATCATGGATATCTTCACTAAAATAGTTGAATCATTGCTAAATACGAATGCGTATATTAGCGCTGTTGTATCTTCTTAAGTAATAATTTATTTTTACCTCTTCTTCCTTTGAATTATATTCTTAAATGCTGTTAAGTAATATTTTTAACTCTTTTAATCGCAAAATAACATACTTGAATCCAGATGCATTTATATAAGGGAGCTATTTTCAAAGATAACTAATAACGCTTGTAGGTGAGATTTATGGAGTTAAAGCTTGGTGAAAAGAAGTGGCTTTTTCGTAGCTGGTGAACTCTTAATCAAAGTTATAAGAGGAGAAGTGGAATTATTTGGCGCAAAGTACAGTAGTGGGAGCGAGATATATATCCCAAAGCATAGAGCAGCGCCATTGCTATCTTTGAGCGAATCAATAATTGATCTCAATTTCGGAGAAGATGGTTTTATAGCTGAAAGCGCTCTGGATCTAGTACCAAGTGACTGGGTTAGTCTATATGAATTATTGAAAAACAAGAGTAATGGATATACCGTAATGGCAATAGGTAATGTCGATACAGGAAAAACTGGATTAATAACTTTCCTGGCAAATAAATTATTCTCAGATAAAAAGCAAGTTGGTATCGTGGATGCTGATACAGGACAAAGTGATATAGGTCCCCCAGCAACAATCGGTCTCGGCACATTAGATAAACCAATTACTCATTTATCAGAAGCAAAATTAATAGATGCATTCTTCGTAGGTAACGTTACACCAGCGGGAGTAATAGATAGATCCATAACAGGTACTTATCGAATGGTAAAACGAGGTAAGAGCTTAGGTTATGATATAATACTAGTTGATACAACAGGTTGGGTTAGTGATAGATGGGGTCGGGAGCTAAAAATTATGAAATATCTCACGATAGAACCAGATTTAGTAGTATTTATAGAGAAATATAAGGATGAATTAGTCCATCTTAAGAGATCATTAATCGGTTTGGGTGCAAACATTTTAGAGGTTTCTTCTCCACCTAGACTAAGAATAAGGTCAAGGGAGGAACGTAGAAGCATCAGATTTAGTTTGTTTCAAAAAGAGGTCGAGGATGCTAGGGAAGTAGTTATCTCGCTCGATTCAGTAGGGATTAATTATGGATTCTTGGGTACAGGAGTCAATCCTTCTGAAGAGACAATCGATGTATTAACTAATATAATTGGTCCTGATCTACCTTATATAGAGGAGAGTGAGGATGCATTATTATTGTTAACTGATAGCAAGCTCCCGTCTTCAGTGATTAATTCGCTAAAACTAATGCTTGGTAAGAGAGAAATTATCAATATTACTAAAGAAGATATAAGACATCTGCTAGTATGTTTAACGGATAAGGAGGGGCGTTACTTAGGTTTAGGAATACTACTTGAATTCGATCAATCATCTAGGAAACTGCTAATATTTACAAATGCTAATTTGGAGAGAGTAAGCAACATACAATTTGGGCACATAAAAGTTAATTTAAACGGTGTTGAAGAGGGCAAATTTAATCCATGGTTAATTTAGTCAGATATTTTCTTTTATGAATTTAATTTCTTTTGGCAGGTCAATTCTGCTTTGAATACCAAAACTACCTACAGAAGAATAAGAGTGAACCTTAGTAGTTCTCAGAAATAATAGTTGAGCAATCAACATGCCTCTTTTTAACTTGATGGGAACAGAATTTCTATTGCTTACCTCAAGTACTACATAACCTTTATGCCCCGGATGCAAGATATGAGCGGCCTCGACCTCCAATCCAATTCTAGCTAAGCTAGATTTACCAGAAATCAAAACTAACAGATCGTTAGGGACTTCTATCCACTCGGCGCTCCTAGCTAAAACGAATTGATGTGGTTGAAGAAAAATCTCGTTAGCAAATATCCTATTTGCCCTTACATTTAACTTTTCTGGATCTATTATTGGAGTATAGTGAGGTTCAACAAATACAAATTCAGGTGCTAAGCTTATATCGTATGTTACTTCGCCTAACGATTCTTCATAAAAAGGCTTAATTACGAGGTCCTTATTAAGTCTATCTAATATCTCATTCTGAGATAAGACAGGAATCATTCCGAAAGCCTCTAGAGATTGATGCATTAAGTAAATCCTATTTTCAATATTTAACGATTTTTTATTTTTTCAATATGCATGATTTTTCAGTAATGATAGCTTCAACATCTTGCTCCCTTAGCAAGTATATTATCAGGGATATTAAGACATACTTATTGATCCTTACTTTCTCTAGGATATCATCAAAATATACTCTATGGCTTCTTAAGCAGTAATTTGTGATTATCGAGACTAATCTATCGTATTTGGCAGGATTATTGATAACTTTTCTAGTTTTATAGGAAGTAATAAGAAACATAAAACCTATCAAGATTATCTCTAGTTCTAAGGCGAACAATGCTAAAAGAGCTCCTATGTAGAACGATAATTTATTTTCGGAGGTAGCTAGCCACAGTAATCGTGTAGAAATGAGAAATCTAGCTAATACCTCCAGAGCAAAAGCAGATATAATTAGATCTCTTACGGAATAGATACTACTCACATAAAAATTAATTAGTGAGTAACTCATAATAATAAAGCATACTAAGAAAGTTATCTCCGAAGCACGTAACATAATGTTCTTGGAATTACCAATAAATAAATTTCTAAATATTTTAGATGAGTATGATTTAAGTATTTGTCCGAAAGAACTAAGCAAAATGAAATAAGTCAGAAAATAGTTATGTAGATTTTCTAGAAGAACTTGGTAATCGAATAAAATAACAGATAATAAGTAAAGATAGATTGGTGCTAAAAACATGAGAATCAAACCAATAATTATTAGTAATTTACTATTATAGATAAAATGCTCATTGAGAAGGGAGGGAGGCAAATCATAGAAATGGTTCACTTTATCACCAATAAACACTAATCTAGCGAGGGTTGAACAATGGTATTTGCATTAGCGCTATCAGATATACATGATAACATTATAGCTTTTAAAACAATTCTTGATAACGTGAGATCATATGATTTCATAATAATGGGTGGAGACATATGCGAGTTTAACTGCATTGAATTTGCGCGAATTTTCAGGAATCTAGAAGTACCCATAATAATCACTCATGGAAACCATGATTGTGTCCCTAGTTTTGAGGTCCTTAATAAGAAGCTAGATAACTTCTACTACATCAAAAACAATTACATCACTATAGATATTAATGGAACCACACTAAATATTGGGGGTCTAGGAGGGGTCTTTTCTCCCAAGCGCAGTGACATGCATCATTTTGCCTCGAGAGATATAATTAAGCTAGCGAACAAGTTATTGCAGGATGGTGTTAAACTAGACCTGTTGATTACTCATGAGTGCGCAAAGAATTGCTCTGATATAATTCCTCACATACGGAAGAGAGGTGGCAAGTCCGAATTATATCTTCTACATATAGTGAGTGACCCTAAGATACATATCTGTGGGCATATGCATACACCTTGGGTGGAGAGGTTTAGAGAAACAATGTGTATAAATCCAGGATATGGTTTCGCGGGGTTAGGTGCAGTAATAGATATTAATAGTAGAAAAGCGAAATTATTCCAAGTTAAACTAAAATTTAATTTAATCAACGAGCATAGAGTCATTTACTCTTATAATTGGGTTAGGAACGTTAAGAGAAGCTATTTTAGAATATTAAGAAGCGAAGCAAATAGATTAAGGTTATTAGAATGATAAAACGTGCCTTCAAACTTAAGAATCAGATTGAATTCGATAAAATAGATGTAAACATCTTGCAAAGAGATATAATTGATTATGGAACCTACATAGTTATGGATAAAGATACTCTAGCTCTCCAGATAATTACTCATATCGCTGGAAGAAAAGAATATGTAATTTTAATACCGGGGAGGAATTCTTTCATCATACTAAATATTAGTGAAAAAAGCAGAGATGTTTTATTAAAAGCGCTTAAAAAGATAGGTGAGAAAATACCTATAAGTAACGAAGCGCTCAAAGAAATACGAGCCATCATGGACATATATCTTTTCATAGATACATTCGATAAAGGTATTATAAAAAGCAAGGTAAAGGATATAATCGAAAAAAACATAGAAGTTCTAAGTAAACTAGATAAAAGGCTTCTAAAAAATCTTTTGCCATGTATAAGCGAAAGTATAGTGAATATTGTCTTAGAGGATCTATTTTATAATACAGCTTTCCCCAAAAAAGCCTTAGAGTATTTTGATAAAGATGAGCTAAAAAGGATTTTCTTAAATGAGATAATGATTACTGATGCTTATTCATATGCATTAAGGCTCCTTAAGAGTCATCTTAGAGAGTCTTTGAATTAATCTAGAGTTATTAAATGATCTTTTAATTAATTCTAATAATCTATTTATTGGTGATTTTAACAAAAAAATTTTAATATCTACTTACACTATACTATTTTTTTCAAAATATACTAAATCGAGAATTTGTGAATGAATGAGATGAAATTTAATGAGTGAGAACTCAAAGAAAGGATATCGAATTGATTATATAATTAAATACTTGATAAAGAAAATACCTAGATTAGATGAAATAGTATTCGATCTGGGT
This sequence comes from Candidatus Njordarchaeota archaeon, assembly GCA_029856055.1. Lineage (GTDB taxonomy): Archaea > Asgardarchaeota > Njordarchaeia > Njordarchaeales > Njordarchaeaceae > Njordarchaeum. The sequence continues at coordinate 7,647 of JAHQWF010000030.1, forward strand.
TTCCTTTCTATAGATGATCTCGTAAAAACGGCTTTGGAAGGAAGAATTAACATCCCATATAGTGAGGCAGAGAAAGTAGTTCTAGCTTTTATCATAAAGAGCTTTGGATCTGAACCGAAAGGCGATGTATCTGAAATGAAGGAGCAAATCATTAGAATGTATAATATGAGAGATTTCCTAGTTAGCAGTTTGAAGAAAAATAGATTAAATGCTCAAACACTAGTATGATTCACAACTTGAACTTAAATAAAGACTTCTCCTCTTCTCGTTTCTCGTGTTCCTCCTTTTCCTTAAATTTCTCAAAGTCTATCCTAACTGCCTTAAGTTTCTTCTTCTTGGCGTACCAACCACCAGTAACATGCTCAAAAGCGCTCATTGCTGCGACTATACCTTCGCCGACGGCTACACCTATCTGCATGATACCTCCAGTCACGTCTCCTGCGGCATAAACACCTTTTATATTGGTTTCTTGTCTCTTGTCTACTATAATGTATCCCTCCTTATCAACAGCTACTCCTGCATCTGCTGCAATTTTACTGTTTGGAGTATAACCTATGGCAATAAAGACCCCGTCAACTTCTATCTCATATTGTTTATTGTTCTTTAAGTCTCTAAGCACTAATCTTCTTACTGTCGTATCGCCCTCTATTCTTTCTACAACTGTATTCCATAGCTGTGTCACATTAGGTGAATCAAGTAAACGCTGTTTTAAAGCTATTTCAGCTCTGAAATCATCACGACGATGAATTACATATAATTTCTTAACTAGTCCTGTAAGGTGCAGAGCCTCTGAAACAGCTGTGTTTCCTCCTCCTACTACTGCAACTACTTTACCTCTAAAGAATGATCCATCACAAACCGCACAGTAGCTAACGCCTTTGCCAGCGAACTCTTTTTCCCCAGGAACATTCAATTTTTTTCTACTAGCACCAGAGGCTATAATGACAGCGTCAGCCTCATAAGTATCCTTATTAGTTTTTACAATCTTGGTTTCGCTGCTCAATTCCAGTTTTATGACTTCCTCAGGAACTCTGAACTCAACACCCATTAATTCAGCGTGTTCAATAAATCGCTTTGATAGTTCAGCACCCGAGATCATTGTGAAACCAGGATAATTTTCAATAAATGGTGAGACGGCTACTTGGCCGCCTAATGCAGTTTTCTCTATCAATATTGTCTCTAGACCAAGCCGTGATGTGTATATTCCCGCAGCTAATCCTGCCGGTCCACCACCTATAATTACTACATCAGTTTTTGTTGACATGTATTCATTCACCAATAGCAACTTTTAGTATAGCGTCAATTAACTGATTTTCTTTAGGCACGCTAACGACAAAAACTTGACCAGAATAAGGCTCCTCTACCGACAAGACAATTGTTGGGACAGCTGTAACACTCCATTTATCAGCTATCTCTGGGAACTCGTATGCCTCAACACAATCACTAACTACTTTACCGCCGGAGGCTATAGCAATCCTATTAGCTGTTAAGACTGCATGTGGGCAGTATGGGCATGTTGGAGTAACTATTGTTTCAATTCTTACTTTTCTGTTTAACGCTTTTAATTTTCCTTCGTATGCATCGAGACCATGCTTCTTGTTTGAGGTGAGTACTATAGTCTCTAGAAATGCCCATCCCTCTTCGCCTAGAGGAGATCCAGTGTACTGAACCTCGTTATTCTCTCCAATTAAAATCACTGGACCCTTATCAACTTTTAACTTCTCTTTCCAATTGTCATTTATTTTCTCTACAGTTAATTGAATTTTTCCATCAGATAGATTAGCTAGAATTCTGAGCAGATCCTCCATTAGATGGCAGTACTCGCAATTATCACTGACTAATAATTTGATCGGTACTGGATGGATTAGTTCTTTCTGGAATTTATCCCTGATAAATTTTTTATCTTCCTCACTTAATATCTCGTGCTCATGTTCATGTTCATGCGACATCTATATCACCTAACTTATAACAGAATCTTATCTCTCGTCCTATATAATTATATCATCGAACCTATCTAATCTAGTTCAGTAAGAAAAGTATGTAGATAGGTATATAAAATTAACTATTTTCTTACATTTTGTAACCTTACACTCCTATAATAGGCTTTACCTCTAGCTCCATAGAATACTAAAGGAGATATCAAGGCGTATGAAAGAGAAAGATAAAACAATAAAATTGCTAAAAAAATGCCTATAGCCTCTAATCTCACAAATAATCTAGACATTAATTCGGGAGATATCACTGCAAGAAAGAAAAACAATAAGAAACCTATGCCCAAAGATATCACGACGCTCTTTCTACCATCCATTGTTTTTATACTCGGATAGATTACTGAACTAATCATTAAAACGCCTATTAAGAAGAACACCCATCCAGTAATCTCAACAATCATGTAAATCGCTGTTGAAGCGGCAAAAATCGCGGCTGCAGGAATAGGTAAACCTTCAAAGAACTCTTTTGTTCCATATAGATTAAACCTAGCTAGTCTCAAGGCGCCGCATGATATGAAAAAAGCTGCTGGAATTAAGTAAAGTGGATTAAGTGACGCTTGCTTTAAAATCAATATTGCGGGACTAGCGCCAAATGAGACTATATCAGCTAGTGAATCAAGCTCGCATCCAATATTTGATTCTTGGCCAAGTTTCCTTGCGACTAATCCATCTATAGCATCGAAAAAGGCAGCTAGCAAGATGAGTAAATAAGCCAGGGGATAATTATCATAGATGATAAAGTATATAGAGATTAAACCAGATATCAAATTAAGTAATGTAACTAAGTTAGGGATGGTGAAAACGCTTTCAGTATAAGATTTCATTAGAATACCTCCAAACAATCAAAAGCTTAAGTAGTATAACCAGAAAAAGTATATTTAATAATAACTTCCATAGTTAATCTTATTTATTTTGCCCGTTTTAATATAATGCTTTTTGGGAGAGGATGCTGCCGTATAGCTTTAGCCAGTGTCTAGAATAGCTTGTTTTCCTCTCACCAACAT
>JAHQWF010000067.1 GCA_029856055.1 Candidatus Njordarchaeota archaeon
GATGGATCTAGCAACGAAAGCAATAGTTCTAGCAACGCCGAGCGATCGCTACTACCACGACTCTAAACCTCTGAAACTATACTTCATCGACGAGCTAGCTAGATTATTTAGAGAGCTAGGCTTCAAGATAAAGATCGTCTCAGCGGACTCAGCATACAGCTCTAGTGAGGCCTACAAGAGAATAAGAGATGAGCTAGACGCGATACCAGCTATAAAGCCCTCAAAGGGACGCGGCATCCCGAGAGGTCTCAAGGCATTATTCTGGAAGATTAGGAAGCTGCCTTGGTTTAGGCACTGCGCTAATCTTCGCTGGGTTCTTGAGGCGATGTTTAAGGTGTTTAAGCGCTTCTTCGGCTGGTTTGTCCGAGGCAAATCTCAGGGATCTAGGGCTAACGAAGTTTTGTTTAAGGCTCTCGCATGGAATATCATGCTACTAGTCTTTGCGTTGGCTCCTAGACTGGCATAGAGGACTTAAAAAGAAGAAAAATCAAATTTTGACAAACCAGATTAATATTCTGACTTTATAACCATCCGCGTAATCTCATTGCCTTAACTACTCTATCTACAGCAACAATGTAAGCAGCTGTTCTCCAGTCAACATTGTATTTTTGCTTTGCCTCGTACATAGCATGGAAGCTATTAACTATCTTTTCTTCAAGCCTCTTCCTGACTTCTTCCTCTGTCCAAGTTATTCCCTGCCGGTTCTGTACCCATTCAAAGTAACTAACTATAACACCACCTGCATTCGCTTGGAAGTCTGGACAAATAATAACTCCTTTCCTATTAAGGATCTCATCAGCTTCTGGCGTAGTAGGTCCATTGGCTGCCTCAGAAATTACTTTTGCTTTTACTTTATCGGCGTTTTCACCAGTTATCTGATTCTCTAGTGCTGCTGGAATAAGTATATCTACATCCATGAATAATGGATACTTTGAATCACCTTCAATTCTCTCTTGAGCGTCAGGATAATCTATAACACTTCTCCTAGCGCTTTTGTTATGCTTCCATTCATTTACTTTATCTGGATCAAGACCATTCCAGTTTACTATTGTTCCCTTTGTGTCACTTACAGCTACAATTTTTGCACCCCACTCATGTAAGAACTTTGCAGCATAATAACCAGCATTACCATACCCTTGCACAGCGACAGTTGCCCCTTGTAAGTTTATACCTGCTACTTTAGCCGCTTCTCTGGCAGCCACAGCAGTTCCATAACCTGTTGAATAGATTCTTCCTAGAGAACCAAGCAATTCAAGAGGCTTTGCCGTAACAACACCAAATGCATTGTACCCATATAGCTTAGAATACTCATCGAAGAACCATGCCATTATTTGGGGATCTGTATAAACGTCTGGGGCTGGAATGTCTATGTCTGGACTCACAATTCTTGAAATAGCTCTAAAGTACCCTCTACTTAATTGTTCTAATTCTCTCTTAGATAGTTTTCTGGGGTCAACAATCACTCCTCCCTTACCACCACCATACGGAATATCTGCAAGTGCGCATTTCCAAGTCATCCACATACTTAACGCTATTACTTCGTGCTTAGTTACATTGGGATGATATCTCACTCCACCTTTATATGGACCCCTCGCACTATTATGTTGACTTCGATAGCCGATAAAAACTTTGATTGTACCATCATCCATTTTAACTGGTATAGAAACTTCCAAAATTCGCTCTGGCACACTTAATCTGTTAAAAACAGATTCCTTATCTGGGTAGTTTAAAACATCTAGTGCCTTTTTCAACTGGATTTTTGCGATCTCATATGGATCTAGTACTTCAGGCATTTATTACACCTTATTAATTCATATTATTAGGGTTCATAAATTAAAATAAAATCTCAAATTTTGGAAAATCCCATATATAATATATATTGTTAATAAGAAAGTATATATATAACTTTAATATTCACTACGTGCGAAAAAATGCCATAGCTCATCCATTGGAGCATCTTTAACTCTTATGATTTTACCATTTCTTTTAATAATTATTCCCTCCTTTTGATATTTTTTCGTAAAATTACCAATAATTGCTGAATTTATTTTATTTTTCATAAGATATGAAACAAGATCATCTGCAAACTCTGGATCTACCGCAAGAATAAGTGACCCACTTCCTATCAACTTAAGTGGATCTAATCTTAAAACACTACATATCTCTTTTGTCGGTTTCAGTACAGGTATCTTATCTTCGTATATTTTAAATCCTATGCCTGAAGCAAAAGCCATCTCATATAACCCACCAAGTAAACCACCTTCAGTTACATCGTGCATCGCGTGTATATTTTCAATGCCTATTGCTTTTATCGAGTACTCAACATCAGGTAAAATACTGATCATTCTTCGAAGCTTCATTGCTTCGTTCAATACTTTTTCATCTAGCTTTTTTAATAACGAGGCTTTAAAATCTCTTGCTAATATAAATGTGCCTTCAATCCCTACCCCTTTCGTTATAACTATCGCATCTCCATCTTTAGCACCACCACTAGTGATATATTTATTATCAACCATAGGTTCACCTATCATGGCCCCAGAAATTATTATCTCTTTCACCCTATCTGTAATTTCCGTATGCCCCCCTATAAGCGTAGCCCTTACTTCACTCAACGCTTCTATAACCCCATCCATTACTTGCTCTATATCAGTTTCTTTAGTACCAATGGGAAATAGTAAAGTAGAAATAAACCATTTCGGATAAGCTGCATGTACTGCAACATCATTTGCATTAACATGAACTGCAAGCCATCCTGCTTCTGAAGTCGCTCCCGTAATTGGATCTGCAACTACGACAATAATATTTCCTTTTGTTGTTATTACAGCGCCATCTTCACCGAATGCTGGTGGGAGAAGAACATCATCACTAACCTTAATTCTTGAAAGAATATTTTTTATTAGTGCCCGTTTAGGCAATTTTCCAAGCTCTAATTGCATTCATGACACCACCAGTTTAAAAATTTTCTAGAATAATCATGATCTATGTAATATCTATCTTAAAGTTCTATAACTGTTCCGACAATCTCTTTCTCACTAATCGATTTTAACAAATTTTCCTCTTTCAATAAATTTATGATCTGAACTTTTATACCCATTTTCGCTATGTCTACTATTACTTTCATCTTCCTGTAAAACCCTCCTGTTACATCTGTATATTCAACAGGTCTTATTGCTTTAAGAACTTCATTTAGGTTATCACTATTTATCTTATGTACTAATTTTAAGTTAGTGGGAAAATCTAGAAAAACGCCATCTACGTCTGTGCCAAATATAACTTTATAAGGCCGTAGCTGTTTTGACAAATGATATATAATCTCATCACCGCTTAAAATAGTGCAACCCTTCTCTAGATCTAGCACAGCGTCACCCCACAAGACAGGTACTAAACCGTTTTCTAAAGCTATATTTATGCTATCACTAAAGAATTCTGAAATTTTGTCTTTCTTCGTTAATGCGATGGCTGATGTCTGGATAGGCATAGCAGGGATATCAAATTTTCTCAGAACATGAGTTACATGTAAGCTAAGTTCTCGCATAGAATCTATTGTCTCAGAAAAACCTAAGATAGAATTTTCATATTTAAAACCTTCCGTAATCTTGAACTTATAAGCTAAAGGATGGCCGAAAGAACCTCCTCCATGAATAATAATTAATTTAAAATTATAGATTTTCATCGCTTCTGCGAGTTCAGCACTAACCTTCTCTAATACATTTATTTTAACGTCTTTAAACCCCTTTTTATTCGTGATAACACTACCACCCAATTTTAAAATTATTAATTTTGGCATATCTATTCAGCCTTTAACCGCAAATAAGCAACTATTTCATTTTCTTTAATATTTTCTATAAACACTTTCATTACGTGAGAAAAATCCTCTATGATAGCTCCCGCAGCTTTTTCGTGTCCTCCACCACCTAATTTTTCAGCAAGCTTGCTAGCAGAGAATTTACAATCTTTGTTTACTCTAATAGAGCATCTTGGTTTATTGGTTATAGGATCCTTATAAATGGATATAGCTACACATCCATTTCTAATAGCATAAATTTGTGCGAAATCTTTAGCTACAAAAAAAGGAAAATCCCTTACATCAAAGATAACATAATTAATTTTCCGTGAGAGAATATCTGAGATCGCCTTATTAAGTATTTTATCGTATTTACTAATCATTTTTGCCGTTTCATCTAGCTCTGATTTTAGCCAATCATTTAGATGAAATTTTGATCCGTATTTTGCTAATATACTTGCTAGCTTACGCAAATAAGATTGATCATTCAGATGAAGTTTTATTACCTTATCAAGTAACCTTGTTTTCTCTGTAAAAATACCTTTGTCAGCGTTATTAGCTAGTTCAACTATCTCTCTCGCTATTGGATTATTATTAAGCTTAAAATATTTCATAACAAGCATAGCAGCTGAAGGAGAAGAGGGATCTACTAAGTCATTTTCGCTTAAATTATTTGTCTTTTTCAATCTTTCATAATTAGATTTATGATGATCAATATTTACTCTACAGCTAGAGCATTTAGGTAAATCTGCTACATAATCAAATTCCTCAACTGTAGATTCCGCTTGCTGAACTGTTAGGAATTTTACTTCTGCATCGGGAAATACTATTAAGAATAAGGCAGCGCAAGCGATACCATCTATATCTTCGCTATGAACCGCGATCTTCGTCATAATAAGTCATCTCGCAAATGATTTTAAAGTTACGTATCATGTCATATTATCAATTATAAACAGTTTATGTTGTAGCTTCAAATATTATCTGATTTTCTTTTCCACATTGGTGTGTATATATCTCTCGGCATGAGTACTCTAGTATCTCCTGTTACTTGCCCTTTATCAGTTGCAGAAATTTCTTCTGCTGACATTATGGTTTTCGCAAGAGCTACTAACTCTCCCTTTATTGTCAAAATCGCGACCCAGTCACCTTTCTTTATTCCTTTTGAGTAAGCTATAATTCCAGGTACATACAATTGGGCACCGTAAGTGATTGCTCCAACTGCTCCGTCATTTATTACTATCCGTGGCATATCTAATACAACGATCTCTGCTGGCAAAATGTATTTTCTAATAAAAGATTCATCACCATCCTCTTTGTAAATCGTCCAAGCGTCTATTAGATCTTGCATAGTACACAATGTATCATCTTCGTAGAAAACACCGCTCTTGATGCGTCGTAAATCGATCATATGAGCGCCAACCCCTAAAACATCACCTATATCAGTACATAATTTCCGCATATATGTTCCAGCTTCACAATGAACCCTTAATAAAACATCTCTACCATCGATCTCTATTACCTCAATATCATATATTGTTCGTACACGCGTTTTCCTAGTAACCGCTGATCTAATGGGAGGCCTTTGGTATATTTTACCTTTAAAGCTATTTACAACTTCAATAACTTTTTCTTGATCAACATTTTTGTGAAGCCGCATTACTATTATGTATTCCTTATCGCTTCTCAAGAGAGTTCTTGTCAATGGTGTGGCTCTCTGAAGAGCTATAGGTAAAATCCCTGACACACCAGGATCTAAGGTACCACCATGAGCAACTTTTTTTATCCCAAATAATCTCGAAATATATGCTGATACTTCATGACTAGTGAGATTAGGAGGCTTGTCAAGGTTAATTACCGCAAATTCTAAATGATCGTTAATATTTCTTTCATTCGGATATGAGCCCCATTCTTCATTTGTCTCATATTTGATTTCTTTATATACTAAATCCGATCTCTCGAATGGAAAACTCTCTGGTAACCTTGGCATTGTGAATCAGCTGCCAACCTGTAGTCAATTTACAAGATATACGCGAAAACTGAATAAGCAGTGGAAATAATTTATAAATTTCATAGTTATAACCTTTTATATCACAAACTAACATTTTAAAAGCGATGATCGAGAATTGGCGCTCTGAAAAAATGATGAGAGGCCGGTATAGTGAGCGAACAAAAAATTAAATCTAAGAAATCTAATGATGCAAGAAACAGAGTAATGCGACTTCTTAATCTACTTCTAGAAGATTCTAGAAAAGAGGCGATGAGATATTTCTTAAAAATCTCTAGGACACGTTCTCTTGCTGAAAAGCGCGTTTATAAAGCTAGATTACTAACTTTTTTCTGTCAGAAATTAAGTAAAGATAACAGAAAGAAATTTTGCAAGGAAATGCGGACACTTATCAGGATGCTTTAGGGTTCTATACAATGCTAAAGGAGAAATTACAGGAAGAATTAAGAACTATAATTGATGAGAATCTGATTAGATATTTACCATCTAGGTATCCTCAACTCGGTTCAGCCATTCTAATTCGATTAAAAAAGGAACTAATACCTTATCGAGAAATTATTGGAGATAAAATATTAGAGATGAATAAAAGTGCTGAAAGTGTTTGGCTCATTAAGAGCCCAACAACAGGCATGTTTAGGGAGCCTCATGTAGAATGCATAGCAGGAGATTGTAATCCGATCGTAATTCATAAAGAACTAAAGACAAAATTTATTATAGATATATCAAAATTGACGTTCAGCCCTGGCAACGCTGGAGAAAGACGCCAGTTAGTTGAAATAGTAAATAATAATCAGGTTATTGTAGATTTCTTCGCTTGTTGTGGTAATCTATCGCTTCCGATTGCTGTTAATAAAAAAATTAAAAGACTTATAGCGATAGAAGCTAATGCTTATGCATACTCGTTTCTAATCGAAAATATCGTATTAAATAAGTTAATTCATGTTGTAAGCCCTTTTTTGATGGATAATCATTATTGGTCTTCTTTCAATATAGCAGATCATGTATTGTTAGGGTTTCTCCCAGCTCCAGATCTTTATCAAGTAGAATTGGCTGTAAGGACGCTTAGACCTCAAGGTGGAATAATACATTACCACTGGATATCAAGTGAGACTAAATATAAAAAGGATATTGATAAATTAATCTCATTTATCGAATCGATGTCAAGAAACACTCAGATAATTGATATTCACAAGATAAAAAGCTTATCACCAAGAATAAATCATTATGTAGCTAGAATATATGTCTTTATGAAACAGTATTACGGAAGATTTTAATAAAAAATCTGAAACCTATGCATCTGTGAATGCGGTATTTTTTTCCCCTTATCATCCTCGAAGTATATTTTAGCTTCCGGATGAATCAATCCTAGCTCCTCAGCGATCATTATAACTTTAATACCTATCAGATTCAATACATCTGCTTGCTCAAGAAGATACCTTAATTCGTTTTCACTAACTAATCTCCCACCGTAAAACCTTTCTGACACCTTTATCTCTATCTTACCATACTTAAGAACTTTACCTAGAAGTTCTCTATCACATGCAGCTATTATGATTCCAAATTCCCTTGTGCTTATTTCTCTTACCCATGCAATTTTCTCATTACTTTCACTATTCAATATATTCTTCCTCAATTAAATAGAGAGACATAGATTCTACATGCAAAGAGCCCTAATGATAACAAGAGTAATAACTGATTTATCTTAAAATTAATTTATATAAATTGGATGAGGAGGGTCTCGAGCTCTGAATATCAATATGATTAAGCCTAATTACTGATACATTTCTACCTTTTTCTTAAAACATATGATTGTAGTAATGACCTATCTGTTTCACTCAAGTTATATATATCGTATACTAACTCATTTAATTCAGCGACTTTGAGAGATATTTCCTCCTCTATGCTTTCTTTAAGCAAAGCATATTCTTCAACATCTTCATTTATTTCATTCAACTTGGCAGCAATCTTCATTATAATTTTAACTTGTTTTACTATTTGTTTTATCTCCTCTTTTTCACCTATCTTAATAGGAAGTATATTTAGATTTGGTGGTATGTATAGATAATATTTCCCTTTGGGCTTTCTTGAACCCCTCTTAGTTAGCCGTGGAGCATATAACTTGTAAAAAAACTCAATTACATCTGAATTAAGTAGCCCTAAAAGATAATGTAATCCATATGTATCAAAAGGTAAATCTCTTTTTATTTCGTGATACGTCTCAACGAATTTTTCTATGTCTAAATCGCTTTCATTGAGTTCTTTCCACTTAATGACATATTCTAATAATTCTTTTTCATCGAACCAAAACCTCACAATTGAGGTACTATCTAACACATAGTATTTGCCCTCCTCGTATGCAAATGAGTTAAATCTAGATATATATGGTGATAATATCTTTTCAATCTCAAACATCTTTGGGCTAAGAGGTTCTTCTAACTCCCACCAACTCCGCTTATATACCCATACCGCCCCTCTCCGCTCCAATATTGTTTTAAAACTTGATAAATACCTCATCGCATTTGGATATTTATCCTTGAATTCGCTTCCTGTTGCATAGATTATCCATCTATTAACCCACTTATATCGAAAAGGGAAAACATCTTTCCCTCTCAGCAAAGGTCTCAACGCTTCTTTTTCTATGTCATATTTCTCTATCTCTTGATCAGTAACTACAAAAATATGCAATACTCCAGTCCATATACCTCTGTAAACGTTACATAGGTTGTCAAGTCTTATAGTTTTATCACGTATTCGTTCATATAACTCAGCATATTTTTTAGGTATAGGTTTAGGTCTAAACAACATCGCCATCTGCGACATCCTCTAAATATCCATGTTACCAAATTTTCTCAAAAGAAATATGATAATTCCTAGAATACCTAGACCCAAAATAACGAAATACAATAAGCTTATAATTAATAGTAAATAAAGTTGGTAAAGTGGATCGTAAATAAGAACTATAACAATGAATGTAGCTAATGTATTCCACGCCCAATGAAAAACTATCGAAGATACTATACCGCCTCGAATAGCGACATATGCAAGGAATAATCCTAGAAAAGTGGCTTGAAACAACTTATTGAACTCCCAGCCACCCCACAGGTGTGCTAGGCCAAATGATAAACTGCTTATAAGCGCAAAAAGAACATCATAGTTATCGATGTTATCTTTTCCTCTAAACACTATTTCGGTTATCTTATCCCTGTTAAACTTCATTTTTTCTTTTACCGCAATTGGGACTAATAACAACAATAATCTGAAGATAGACTCTTCAAAAAATGGAGCGAACACCGTGGCTGAGAAACTATAATAAATAACGACCGGCAAAGGAACGCTCTTTGTGGGAGGATTTAACGGGGCAAGCAGAATTAAAACTAAGCTCACTAGAAAACCTATATAAAAAGCCTCTGAGAAAGTCATAATATATTTCTTTCCAAACCCTTTTATTTCTTTTATTAATCCGACCCTTTGATTAAATAGAAGATAAAAGAAACTTATAGTTAATAGTGCGACAAGAGCTAAAGTAATGTAAACAAATTCTGTAATATTTAATTTAGTATGAAAAAATATTCTACCTGACAAATCAGCTATAACATTAAGGTAAATGTCGGTTGTAATCACTTTTATTAAAAAGTTAATGAAGTTAAGGAACAGAAATAACAGGATTAGCAATGTTATAGATCCATATAATCTTTTGATAAAACTTCTCTTAGCTAGATCTTCTTCATCAAGCAAGATAACCCCGATGTATGTTTTATTTCTCACGGACATCACCGCAGGCAAGATGCATTTATTTAATTTTATTGATCCTCATAATTATTGATTCTAACACATACTTAATTCCTGTTAATTCTTTTGCTCCTTCTTTATCTATTATAAATGACAATTCACTAAAAGTTACTAGTAGTTCTCTCATAAGACTTTCACATGTTTTATCTGCAAGCATTAAAGTTAAAAACAATGATATCGCTTCCACATAAGCACCTACTAATTCATTTAAATATTTCTTTTGACTCATGTAAATCGAAGCAATAAATCTAGCTATTTCCCTATGGATTAACGCTGCTAGACATAAAATATTTAGGTTCCTTGACTCATAAGCTAGCTTTTCTAGATAATCTGGATCTGGTAAATAACCTTTAGAAGCCTTACTCTTAATCTCTTTCAGTAATTTATTTTCTTTCGCGTAATCATGAACAATCCTTTTATAAATACTAATAATGTTCTCTACATTTCTTACCACAGTATCGGCGAATTTAATCCATTTCAAATTTATTTCTTTGACCAATAGAATAACCCCTTCGCTATCTTATCTACCGGAATTCCTCTTAAGGAACCTATTTTTTTAGCTGTTGATAAACAAAATTCATATATTTTATTGAACCCTAAATCTTTTGCTACTAGAGCTTTCGTTAGGTATGCGAGCAGTAATAGTAATTGATATGTTTCCTTTCTCAAATCACTTGAATATACTAAGTGATTAATCAGATCTGTCACTCTGTTTAAGTCTTTCTTATCCGGTTTAGTAATTACCTTATAAATAATATCACAGATCTTAGCTCCGACACACGCGTCGCAAATTAAGTATCTTCGTATGTCATAAAGTATTAATCTCAATTTTGATGGTTTGAGGATTAAGACTAGTGTTATTGATGCAATAACCTTGTCATCTTCGCTTAACTTGTTTAGCAGGAACAGGTCCTTTACATATGTTCTTATGCTTCGATCTAAATCTCCTGTTCCTTTGAACTTTCTAATTATGTTGGGAAGAAATTTAGAAAAACCTCGTAGATTTTGTTTGAAATATTTCTTTATCTCTTCATC
>JAHQWF010000102.1 GCA_029856055.1 Candidatus Njordarchaeota archaeon
AACTTCGTTAGCTCTAGATCCCTGAGACTTGCCTCGGACAAACCAGCCGAAGAAGCGCTTAAACACCTTAAACATCGCCTCAGGAACCCAGCGAAGATTAGCGTAGTGCCTAAACCAAGGCAGATTCCTAATCTTCCAGAATAATGCCTTGAGACCTCTCGGGATGCCGCGTCCCTTCGAGGGCTTTATAGCTGGTATCGCGTCTAGCTCATCTCTTATTCTCTTGTAGGCCTCACTAGAGCTGTATGCTGAGTCCGCTGAGACGATCTTTATCTTGAAGCCTAGCTCTCTAGATAATCTAGCTAGCTCGTCGATGAAGTATAGTTTCAGAGGTTTAGAGTCGTGGTAGTAGCAATCGCTTGGCGTTGCTAGAATTATTGCTTTCGTTGCTAGATCCATCACCACGTGTAGCTTGAAGAAGTCTGCTGCTCTCTGGGCTCTGTAATTATAGTAGCTTGAGGTATCCATTATCTGGAAGCCAGTGGAGTCTATTAGGATGACTCTTTCATCGCCTCTATCAAGCTTGATTAGTATGGCTGCTGAGAATTCATCGCATCTTGTAGCTCTTGTGGCTTTATTCTTCTGGCAAAATGGTTGAAGTTCTGGAACGTCGTGACTCGCCTTATTCCCGGGACTTCCTTCAAGTCCTCTGCGATTGCTGGTATGTCTCTGTACGTGTACCCGAAGGCCTTAGCGATTGTTATTAGAGTCAGTTTCTGGGGTATTGTCACTTTTCTCCGGCCGTGCTTGCTGTATTTTGGGTATATTATGCTGTAGAGGGCGTGAAGCATCATAGCTAAAATTTTTAAGGCTTTAAACGGTATATACCGCATATTGGAGGCCTCCTTTTGAGGAGTTGTTGGGTAAGTCTCTCGTGATACATTACGGGAGGCCCCCATTCTTAAATTTGACGCTATGACGTCAAGAATTAGGATTTTTGACAAATCATCTTATTAAACAAAGAATACGAATTGACATAAAGATGATATTATATTGAGATAGATGACTATATATTTAGAATTGCGATGAGATATCTTTATATTCCATATTTATTAAGCTACTACCTTAAATGCGATATCGTTATTTATGGAAATTAATTCATATGACCACTAATCGTGATTGGTTTTTCTGCATCAAGAATGAATTGGTGTCTGTTCTATGCCAAATGAAAGGTTTTATGGAAAAGAAAGCATTCAATCTAGGTTATCAATGGCTAGTGACGCGATTAATGTGCTAGAGCAGCTTATCAATGTGTCCGAGAGCGAACTACTAAGTAATCCCATTTATATATTTGCTCTCAAAGGTGCATTAATAATTATACTTCAAGCTCTCCTAGATCTCGGAAACTATTTAATCGCCTTTAAAGAGATGGGTGTTCCATCCAGCTATGAGGACTTACTAGATATCCTCAGTTCTAATCGTGCATTACCAGATGAGGATAAAGATAAGATGAAGAAATTACTGAAAATCAGGGACAAAATTCTTCATTCAAGCGAAACAGTGTCCATGAAATCCCTAATAGAAACCGTTAAAGAGAATCTAGACCTCTTCAAGGACGTTTTAAATGCTATAAAATCACAAATAATTGGTATTAGCGAGTCATAAAAAGCTATTATCTAGCTTTCTCGAGGGAGATCTCTGTCTGACCGCGAACTTCATTTCTGAAATCTAAATATTTTTCAACAATTTTAGCTTTAAATCGCTTTAATATTTCTTTATCATCGCAATATACTTGCTCGCCTTGCTTCAGAATAATGTAAGATATAGTTAACGGTGCTTTATTGAGTATTATTAAGTTTATATTTGATAGCGAAAGCTTTTTTGATAATTCCTCAAAAATGCTATGAAAAGTTTCTTTAGATGGTTCTTCACGGAATATAAAGGCTACTTGGAGAGCGCCTTTACTCTCCCCCTCTCCTTTCTGCAATTTATACGCGCAGATTGCCCCGTATTTCCTGCCAACTTCGCTTATAACATCATCTATAGATAAATCCCCGGATTTCATTCTGCATCACAATAAGAGATTATTCATCACTATCCTCTTTCTTTAAAAATTTTTCTTTCATCCATTTCAATAATTTATCGCCTATCTGCACGTCTCTAAGGATAGCTAGGTGTATTGAAGCTTTAATATACTCATCTATTGACCCAATATCGTACCATTCTCTTTCCCCTAGATCTACAGCATAAACTTTGTAACCATCTTCAATCATTTTTTTGAAAGCATCTGTCTCACTCAACTCTCCTTTAATGATCGGGGCGTTTCTCAGATAACTTATTGAATCTGGAGATAAAACATATCTCCCAACTATAGCGAGATTACTAGGAGCTTTATCAGCGGGAGGCTTCTCCTTCAAATCGATCACTTCATATATTTTTACGCCATTTAACTCAAAGTTCTTGGAATAACTAATTACACCGAATTTCTCCACCATTTCCATAGGTATCTTAGCTACAGCCAATGTCACAGCCGCATTTTTTGTTTCATGAATACTAATCATGTCTTTTATCAAGCTACCTATCTTATCCTCTATTATTATATTATCTCCCAACGATACGACAAAGTGATCATTACCAGTAAGTATCGATCCTATTATTATCGCTCCAGCTAACCCATCTAAAACCTCTTGCTTCTTGAACATGATGTTTACTTTACTTGGAACAAGCGACTTAATATATTGAATTATCTCCTCTTTACCGAGAGAAGCTAGCCAATCTATCATCTCTCTTGGTTCGCTATGATAATACTCCTTTATGACTTCTCCCTTCCACCCAGTAATAATTACGATTTCGTTGATCCCTGCTGAGATTAATTCCTCAACAATATATTGTAGCGCTGGTTTAGTTAGAAGTGGTATCATCGCTTTCGGCAGTATTTTTGTTATTGGCAACAGTCTTGTTCCGTATCCAGCAGCAGGAATTATTGCTTTATTTATCATATTGAAACCCAAATTAGTAATTGTTAATTGTGTATGACTTTTAATGCAAATAAAAATTTCTGTTAATAATGAAAAATAACATCATAATCATTCGGGTTGAGAACGATGAAGAGACTGTTCGTAGAAATGTTTCTTCTTAGTCCAGAAGAGAACATAGAGATAGCTAAAAAGCTCAAGACTGGGGTAGAGCTATTTCTCAAGACACACATACTAGTCAAATTAACGACCACGCGAGTAAAAGAGTGGCGTGCTGAATTAAGCGGGGTCAAGGGCGTATCAACGCATGGGCCGTACAGAGATTTGATTCCAGGGTCGTTTGACCCATTGATAAGAAAAGTTACTTTGAAGAGGTATCTACAAGCAATAGAAGTGACTTCTATGCTTGAGGCAGAGTGGATGGTTATTCATCTTAACTTTAATGAACACCTATATGGGCAATTGAAAGCCAGGAAGCAATGGGTACGCAACGCTATAGAGCTATTTAGAGAGCTTGAATCCAAGAAAGTACCGATCTTCTTAGAGAACACTGAGGAGAAGAATCCGGACATTTTCGTAGACATATTGAATGCCCTAGACAGCAAGTACTTTGGGATGTGTTTTGATGTTGGTCACGCTTATGCTTTCTCTGATGAAGACCTATCAGTATGGGTAGAGAAGCTTGCGCCTTTTATCAGAGAAGTTCATCTGCATGAAAGTATGAAGGGGGAAGATAATCACCTGCCCTTGGGATCTAATTACATAGATGTTAACAGGGTATTAAAGATGCTTGATGAAAAAGCTAGTTCCGATTTTGTTTTGACACTTGAACCAAGAAGCGAGGAGGATTTAGGAAGGAATATTGATTGGCTTAGAAATAATGGTTGGATTGAATAAAGTTAAATTCCCCTTTCAATATTTCTACAAATTGAGGTATATCTTTCTTCATGAGTTAATAATCTTTTTGAGGTGTTTTTGATGGAGATTAAATTCTCGATCGTTAAAATAGAGCCGCCGGAGGGAACAAACGTAATTATTGGTCAATCGCACTTTATAAAGACTGTTGAAGACTTGTATGAAGCTCTCATTACTGCTTCCACAGCCATTAAATTCGGTATAGCTTTCGTTGAATCATCAGGTAAGTGTCTGATTAGATACGATGGTAACGATGAGGAATTAACTAAACTTGCAGTTAAATACGCAAATGAGATCAGAGCTGGGCATGCATTCATTATATTCATTAAGGATGGATGGCCGATAAATGTACTCAATAGGATAAAAAATGTGATGGAAGTAGTCACATTGTTTGCTGCGACAGCTAACCCAATACAAGTGCTAATAGCTGAAACAGACCAGGGAAGAGGAATTATTGGGGTGATAGATGGATTCCATACAAAGGGTATTGAAACGGACGAAGATAAGAGAGAAAGGCGTGAGTTCTTACGAAAAATTGGTTACAAGCGATGAGACAGCTTTATTTTTCGATAAGTATATTCATTAAAATTTTTTACTATTTTTTAGTGGTATAGTAAACCTATATTGGTGTGATAAATGAATTCTCGAGATTACTCTTATTTCGCTAATATTCCCTACTCGATAATCAGGGAGATAAGCGAGAAAGTTCTTGAGATCAATAAAAGGTCATCGGAAGACAACAAAGTAATAGATTTAAGCCTTGGACAGAATTTTCTCGGAGATCCAAGCGTGATTCTAAGGGCTATTAAATGGCTAAACAATAAAGGAAAAATGGATCCTATATTATATGAACCTTCATTAGGCTCAATAGAAGTTAGAGAAAGTATTGCTAAGGTTTTTTACCCATATTTCTATGATTTTCCAAGTGGCGTGATTGATGGCAACAATGTAATGATTACTGATGGTGCTTTTGGTGCTGTGAGAAATGCTTTAGGAGCCATATTCAGGCCTGGCGATATTCTCGTTGTTGATAGAGTGACTTTCAGGTATTTTATTCATTCTCTTATTGCGATAGGTCGTGTTATGCCGAAAACAGTTCCGTATATAATATCATCAGACGAAACTACCGGATTTGTTGCGAAGCCTGATCAAGTTATTGATATTCTAGAGCGTTTAAAGAACGAGTATCCAGATAGAAACATTGTTTATTACACGCAATTCGGATTTAATCCAACTGGCTGTTATAGAACAAGTAAGGATCTGAAAGAAATAGCAAATTACATCGAGGAAGAAAAGAATCTATTCTTAATAAATGACATAGCATATCACTTGGTTAGGTGGGGGTCAAAAGATATCCCTTTAGCCTCTGTACTAGCTGATGAGGGAGCTGGAATAGTTGATGCAGATTCGCTTTCTAAGCCATTTGGTTTGATGGGTGTTAGGGTGGGGGCACTTATTACACGTGATGAGGACTTATTTAAATATGCAGCTAGAATACAACAATACACTATAGTTAGTCCAAATAAGCTTGCTGTGGATGCTTGGAGAGTTATCAGCAGTAAGGAGATGCTTCCATCTATAAAAGCTTATCTGGATGAGCAAGTAAAGATGATAAGAGAAAATTACAAATTGTTTACCAAGGGGCTTCAAGAGCTTGGATTTGGCTTATGTAAAGAGGGGCAAGGTACTATCTATGCTTTCATGCGGGTAAGTGAAGATGCATCAATACTATGGAGAAAGATGTTAGAGGAAGCTAAGGTGGCTGTAGTTCCCGCCACTGCGTTTACTGATCCACGTGATATAGTGGGGAAAAAGTTTATCAGAGTCACTATATCGGTCAAAAAAGAGTTACTGGAAAAGAGCGTAGAGAGAATCAAAAATTTCATGCAAAAGAAAGGAATATAGGCTATCTGATTAAAGAATAATTATTGCTTTATATATTACATCGTAAATATAAATAAGTGCACATTAAATTAATATACGTTGAATGCAATAGATTAAAATTAATGCTATAAATAACTTAGCAAATTGGTCGCTAAATTGCCTTATAAAAATTCTAAGAAAGTAAAGAATACATTACCAGATGAATTCATCAATGATGAGGTCGCATATACCTATATTTTCGCGGTTAAATTAGCTAGTGTAATCGGTCAGAAACTTCTAAATAAGAGACCTGTTGTCTTATCACTAAAGAGGCTCTCGAAGTATTTTTCTCATCATAGACTAATAACAAGCTACTTACACAGAATGTTCAGAACCAAAAGAGATGGATCTTGGTTAATTATATCAGCGACAAAATCTAAGTCATTTAGATTCAAGGAAATGAATTTATCTGAGAGAGAAATAGAGATCATATCTGAGTTGTTGTCATGAGGCAAGAGCTCGCTTTATCTTCTTTCTTAGGCTAATTATGGAGAGATATGATATCAACGCAGATATGATAACCATAATTGCACCAGCAAACCAACCCATGAAGCCGATTTTTTCTGCTACAAGTTCAATTATCCTTATTGAGGGATCGTGAATAAGTACGTCATCGAAGTGAGGATAAGTTATTTCAAGCGTATTATTATCTCTCCAATTCATTGCTTGCATGGTTTTATTCAGCCCGTCAACTTTAATGCTTTCTCTAACTCTAAACAATATCCCGTAGTCTAATCCGGGATCTCGCATCATTATGGAATCTACGTTATGCCTAGGATCCTTCCTATGTTCATTAGCCATCTTTCTACCATAGGTTATCTCTTCTCCATGATATGTACCGAATATTACTCTTAGCGACAAGAGAGAGTTCTGAGCTCTCCATGGCCAATTCATAACAATGATATCGATTTTAACTTCTTGTTCACTCATAATATCATAACCATTTATGCTTGTTTCATGTGTAAAAATTGTGTTTCTTATTTCCACGTAAGCGGTTTTAGGAGGACCCATCATAGGTCCATGATATATGACTCGGATATGAGAAGACAGTTTTACTTCTAGAGCAGTCTCGTTCTGTTCAACATCTATATCCCAACTCACTTGGCCACAAAGTATACCTCTGCTTAAAGCGACTTCATCCTTGTCTAACAGATTATTTCCATTAGTATCAATAAACTCTATTAGCTGTAAGAACTTCACAGAATACCCAATATTCTCCTTTGAAGTTGATGATATGAAATACTCTGGCTGTGATCGAGGTAATCTTATTACAACTTTACCTGTCCTTATTTCTCTTTTGTCTCCGATCCAATTTGGTTGAGCATATGTATTAATGATTGCTCTTGGGATCAGAGACAGGCTAATGATCGCGATGATGCCCAATGCTACCACTTTAATTCCTTTCAATATTAACAACTCCACAGTACTTAATCTAACTTAATGATACATATTTATTTTATAGATAGAATAAGAATTTAAAAAGAATGAACAATATGTTCTACTGCTGATAACAATGGAAATATCGCTTTTTTCAGAGCTAATTATAGTGATCATAGCAGATATAATAGGGTTATCACTGGCTTCTGGGCTAGCTTATATTGGATACAGATTACATAAGCTGGGGTGGAAAGAATACACAATATTCTTTTCTGCATGGATCTTATTTGCTATCTCAAGGCTCATCGAAGTAGTTTACTTAGCAACGCTAGCTGCATCTTATTTGGCAGGGGAAATATATTTTCTCGATCCGTTTAATCCACGCTATACTTACTGGTGGTTAAGCATAAGTGTACTAGACTTACTGTGCTTTAGCACCTTGCTTTTCTATCAGAAATACGGTGGTAAATACGTAACTATGATAGCTTTACCTATCCTAGCAAAATTAACAATAGATGCCTTTACGGCGATTGCTATATTTCTTATAGTTATTAGCCAATTAATAATCGGTGAAAAACCAAGGTTATCAACTTATCTTGGTTATTTTCTTTTAGCTATTTCTTACATAGCGTTCAGCTTAAACTCAATTATGTTCTTAAACAATTTGATGTTAATTGCGTCACTATCAAGATTAATCGGATTATTACTTTTATTCTATGTCATGTGGCGGGTTGAATGATGAATGCGAAGACGATATAGGTCTCATGTGGGAGTGCTATTAGATATCCTAAGGGCCATAGATAGCGAGGGTCAAACGACGATATCTAGCATAATCCAATTAGCCAATATACCATATGAGAGACTGAAATTATATATTCAGAAATTGTTGGAGGGTCAATACATAACTGAGATTAAAGAAGACGATAAAACCTACTATAGAATGACCGATAAGGGTTACCAACTATTAGAGGAATTGTCTACAATAAAGAGAATATTTGATAAGCTTGGTTTTCTTCTCTAAAAAACTCTTCATCCCGCCTTAAAATCTTGAACAAATTGTTCACAACGATTATAAATACCCCCTACACATTACTCTCTTTTCAAGAATATATTCAAAACACGGTGATATGAATGAATAAGCATTATTTATTGGGTATGTTACTTACCTTGGCACTACTAACACTACCTGCAACCACCGTTTATTCTCAGCCATCTTGGCATTCCAATACAGCTACCATAGAGACTCCAGATCTAGTAGTGAGATTCTTTAACAAGCAGCCACAATACATGTTCTGGATCCCGAGGGAAAACGGGACATCGGTGTATATAGTCAAGTTCCTAGAAATAGTGGAGTTCGATGATTTAGATGGTGACGGCGCATACACAAGCGGAGATCTAATGCTTGCAAGAGCTCAACTATTAGAAAGCAGCATTCAATGGAATATAGCGTCCGAAGAAATAGTGAATAACGGTATACTCGAGATAAGGATAACTATGAATGCTACAGTGAAGGTGATTCGAATCGCAGAGGGGCCGGGAGGAATCATAGGTTACGTAAATGTGTCTTTCGTTAATCACATCTATAATCAAACAATAAGCGTTGATGGCTACGAGGTCGAAGGTAATAAGGAACTAAAAATAGACATTGTAATCGAAAATTGGCCTTGGGTAAGAGATGACTCAAAGCTAGCGATAGGTATAATATTCGCTGGGCATTTCAGAGGTAAAGAAGGCGTTCCGAAAATGGAGGAACATGCCGTTAGAGAACATGAAAGGGAAATCAAAATGAGTCACGAGGATGCACCTTACCAAGGCGTTTTCAGGTACAGAGATCAAGTTAAGATCATGGAGAACAATACTTCAAAGTTCGGTCAGGTTAATGAGTCAGACATGTCTACTTCACATCGAGCAATTAGGTATCTAGCTTATCCACATTTCGAGGGAGTTCTAATACATGACCCAAGCATTACTGTAGAAAAATCCGAAGAGGGATTACTAACAGCTCTAACCAGTAACTATCTTTATATAGGTGTTATCGCAATCGTACTTCTTGCAGTTATAGTTATTGCTGTGAAGAAGAGATGATTTTCTCTCCAATTTCTTTTCCTTTTTTGTAGGCCAAAAGGTTCATATCTATATATTTCTCTGGCACGATACTTCGTATGCTGTCTATTATTGATTCTTCGCTTAGAGGGATCTTAGCTAAATGATAAGCGGTGCCTAATGAGATGACATTTGTTACTCTGATGCTACCTAGCTTCTCGGCCTCAGTACTAAAATCGTGAACATAAACCTTATTTGTAACGTTCCTAAACAAATCTATTATCTCATTTATGTCGGGGTATTCTCTTTTTCCTAGATTAACTACTACAGGAGGAATCTTTCTTTCATTAATTATTACAACTGTCTCTTCATTGATATATTTTATAGCTCTTAGAGCCTCCATCGGCTCTAAGCCAATTAATAAATCTGCTCCGTTACTAGGTATAATCGGACTATACACACTTTTACCAAATCTCACGTAGCTAATAACTGATCCACCTCTCTGAGACATACCTAGCGTCTCACCAATCCGTAACTTATAACCATCTCTCACAGCAGCAAAACCTATTATTCTGCTAAGTGTTAATCCTCCTTGACCTCCTACTCCAGAAATCAATACATTGTACTCATTAATCATCATATCTATCGCCTCACAATCGCGTCTTTTGGACAAACTTCAGCGCATAAACCACAACCAAAACAATAGGGTTCATCTATTTTCACTTTCTTATTTTCTTCAATCCAGATTAAGGCGGGACAACCAGTTCTGATTATGCAAAGTTTACATCCAACGCATTTATCTGGTATAACGTAATATGGTAGTCCCTGAAGCCCCATTCTTCTGGCAACTATAGCGCATAATCTACGTAATATAATAACACGCACCCCATCCATCTTCAAGGCTTTAACTACCGCCTCTGTAGCCTCTTGCAAATCGTAAGGATCAACTACCCTGACATAATTTACACCTATTGCCCTCACAATGTACTCTAAGTCAACCTTAACAGTTTTCTTTCCAGTAACTGTGATGCCGCTACCTGGATGTGGTTGATGCCCTGTCATAGCTATGGTTCCATTATCTAAAATCAGTACTAAGATGTTTCTTTTATGTTGCACAGCATCTATAAGCGGTTGAATCCCCATATGGAAAAATGTTGAGTCCCCTATAGTAGCAACAGCTATCTGGGAAGAACCACTATAATCCAGACCAATAGCCATACCTATACTGGATCCCATTGCATGTTCAGTCCATATCATCTGCCAAGGTGGTTGAAAACTTAAGGCATAACACCCTATATCGCCAAATATGGCTATTTCATCCGTACTGAGTTTTAGTTTCCGTATAGCAGTTTTTAAAGCCATATAGGAACCTATATGAGGGCATCCCGGACACATAGGCGGTGTTCGCGGAGGATTAATGCTGTTTGCTTTTTCGATTATTGTTCTTAATTTATTGTTCGGCTGTTTCAATATACTTATTCCTAAAAACCTTTCGAGAGCCCTACCAACCACATCTAGATTGAATTCATCGACTCTAGGTAAGAAGCCTTCCTCTTTACCAAGAATTTTAGTATCTATATTTTCCTCGTAAGTCATTTTCTTAATCTTGGTCTCTAAATAGGGATCCAACTCTTCCACGATCAATACTTTCTCATGTCTTCTAAGGAAATCGGTGATTGTTCTCCTAGGTAATGGATTAGTAACATTTAGTTTCAAGATCGATAAGCTGTCTAGCTGGTGTTTCTCGATTAATTCTGTTAAATATACGTAAGATACCCCAGAAGTTATGATACCATATTTAGAATTTTTTCTACTAATTAATGAATAGAAAGGAGGGCGTTCCACATGATCTCGTAACTCCCCTACTGTCTCAATCAACCACATATGTCTCTGCCTATTCCCAGTCATTGATGCCCTCACATAACGAAGCGGATCTCTCCTAAAATAGGGATCCCTATTTATCTCAATTATCTCCCCCAGTTCTACATCCGCGGTGGTATGATTGATTCTCGTAGTAGTTCTGAATATTACTGGTAAGCTAAATTGCTCCGATAGCTCGTAGGCCATCTTTAGGAAATCCTTAGCCTCCTGGGGATCCGAAGGTTCCACTACTGGTAAATAAGTCATCTGAGACAACCATCTACTATCCTGCTCTGTTTGAGTAGTATGTGGATGTGGATCATCTCCAACTAGGATGACTAATCCACCAACTGTACCAGAATACGCCGCACTCATTATTGGATCCAAAGCAACGTTTATTCCAGGAGCCTTCATAGTTACTAGAGCTCTAATACCTGCGAAAGCCGCTCCCAGCGCTATCTCAAACGCAACTTTCTCATTAACAGACCACTCAACATTCATGCCCATATCTCTAGCCACTAATGCTAGAGAATCAATTACCTCGCTTGTTGGTGTGCCAGGATAACCGGTAGCTAACTTAACTCCAGATTCAATAGCGCCTCTCGCTATCGCTTCATTACCCATCATTGCGTATTTTTCTCCTGGCTTGCCTAATAGAATTTCCCTTAGATCCATTATCATCACTTTCTTAATTTGTTATTCCCAAAAATAGTGTTAAAATTGTATAGAAATTATTGATATATTCCAGTAATTCTTGATTCAATTTAGGGAGTTATTATGCCTTCCAGACCTTTATTCACTCCATTATGCTCCAGATTCAATGAAGTTAAGGTAAGAGAACTAATTAGCTATCATGCTGATCTCATAGGGAGAGGAAATATAGATATTCTAGAACCTATTAGATCTATAGATGACATTGATGCTAAAGCTAGTTACATAGAATCATCAAACGTGATTTTAGCGCTGGCGTGTACTGGTGGTGTGTCAAGACTAATAATTAAACTTAGCGAGTTCAATAAACCAATGATAATCATATCGCATCCAAAGCAAAATTCTCTTGCATCGGCTCTTCATTCAGCTATTATCCTTAACAAGAAGGATAAGATATTCACTCTACACCACAATCTAAGCAAAGATAACGTTAACGAATTAAGAAAAAAGATAAAGGTAGCTGAAGCTATAAGCGAATTAATAAATAATAAAATTCTGTTAATAGTGCCAAGTAAGAACTGGTTAATTCAAGAGCATTACGATCTAGGGAATCTAGAGAGAAAACTTAATCTAGAGCTGGTTTTAATGGAATTAAAGGAGTTCTATGACTTATACGAAAGAACGAAGCCTCACTCAGGTTTATTAGCAAAATACATTAACGCTGCGAAATTTGAGGTGAGTGATAATGATATCAAGGAAAGCTCAAAAGTGTTCTCGGCAATAAGATCAATTCTTGAAAAAACTAAGGCTATAGCTTACGGGATTAGATGCTTTCCATTCATACTTAAGACAGGAGTTACTCCATGCTTAGCCATTTCTCACTCAATTGATTTAGGCATAGTAGGCTCGTGCGAGGCCGATCTGGGTGCTCTAGTAACGATGTTGTTGGCTAAAAACATAACTGGACAACCTGTATTTATGGGGAATATAGAGGACTTAGATGGTAATGATCTAGTATTAGCTCACTGCACTATCTCAACGAAACTTGCTGACACTTATGAATTAGTAAGGCATTTTGAGACTGGTGAAAGCGTTAGCGTCCGTGGCTCATTAAAAAGAGGTGGGGAAGTCACAATAATAAGACTTTCTAACGATTTCAACAAGATTTACATAGATACAGGGAAGATTGTTAAGGGGGAAGCTTGGTCAGATGAATTTTGTAGAACTCAACTTGAAATAAGGTTGAGTCATGATGCCTCAATACTTTTAGAGGAACCCATAGCTAGTCATCTAGTATTAGTTAAAGGTAAATGGAATAAAGAATTTGAAATACTATCCAGATACCTAAAATTGATCATGATATGATGTTTTATTCGAGATACTCACCAATATATTGATATTTAAAAACTAGATTACGGAGATATTTTTGAGCGAACTAGAAGACATCGATTACATACTTAGGAAAGTTGACTCGAATGTCCTGGATATATTCGTTAAAATAAAGGAAAAACTAGATGCTAGGAATTGGTTAGAGCCGTTAATTAAGAAATATAGTGAAGAAGAAAAAATACCTTGGATAGAGCGAAGAAAATTATTGTTCAGAGAGATAATAAGAGAAATAAGCATGGGTCCAAGCGAAGTTCTTAAAGAAGTTTTGATAAATCTCTTCGCTGAATGGATATATGCCAAAAAATTATTGCTAGGCTATCTTAAAATAAGTGAGAAAGAACTTGAAATCTACTTAGATGCATTAAAGGAACTACATAAAAAGGGGTTTTATCCAGAAGATTTCGTTATATGGAATCCTACACACGGAGCCTTAAAGAGGGATATGATAAGAAGCTTTATAACTAGTAGGAAAGACGAAGAAGCGTATATAAAAGCAATGGACATAGGATTTTACTTGAATAAGATCTTAAGAAACATCTCTCCTCTAATACTTCTGATCCTCTTATTACCCTCTATAGATAGGAAAAATAAGAATCTATACATCAGTGAGGGTGAAGTCGCTCTCAAGATGTTTATGATAAAGGATTATTGGTATTCTTTCATAGAGAAAAGAGCGCTACCAGATATAGAGCACTGGGATTTCTGGATCAACTTTATTAATGAGCTAAAAGAGGAGAATCACTAATTCTAGTATCATTATCGAATAATTCCGCGAGATCAATTTTCAATAATCCCTTAGAAACCACTTGCTCCCTGCTAGAAAACATCTTTATTAACTCATTACAGATATTAAGCTGGTTTTGACCACTTCGAATTATTTCTAGAACCTTATTAATAGTGTACATATTTCTCAATCTTTTAGACAGCTCTCTGGTTAAACTGTCTAGATACAATAAAGCTTCCTTATCCCTTTTTTTATCAATATTCTCTCTAATTAATTCAATTAAACTAGCAACATCCACGGTCAAGTAAAAAGCATTACTGACACTGAATGTCAAGCATGCTGCCCCCATACATATCTTAGCCCTTAACTCGTAGTCAAAATCTCTCTCATGTCTCAATTCGTAATGCACTCGAATTAACAAATCATCCTTATCGCTAAGAAATATGTACATAGGCACGAGAACACGAAGAACATAATGAAAACAGTTAATTAATTTATCAACATGATGTACCTTAAATATGTCACCTAGATCATCCATTAATTTCCTTGCAATCTCGGAACTAACAGCCCTTATTTTTTCAATCAACGTATCTGGTCCTACGATAATGAGGCGAGGGGGTTCGGGGAGCATCTCACTGACCAGAAGATAGCACTAGAAGAATAAGACACGAGGATATATAAAGGAAAATATAAATCACTTTCTCTCTGTACCCGTCAATCTTTTAGCATGTTCTCTTATTTCATTGGCAATATTACTTAAATTAGCTTCCTCAAAACCTTTTGCTAGAGCTTCGGCCAAGCTAAGTTTATCTTCCGGATTCTCAGGCTTCTCCATCATTGCGAAAATCAGCGTTAAGATTGTCTCAGCCATTTTATCTCTCTTTAGTAGAATTGAAACAGGAACTATTTGCGCTAATAGCGGAGCGGACCCTATAGCTATATTTTTCATCTTTGCAATATTTATTAGGATGAGAATAGAATGCACCAGCGCATCAGCACCAACTAGCAATAATTTATCTATATCCTCAGACAATTGTGGTACTTCGCCTTCCCGCTGATAGATTTTTTCAAGTATAGCTTGAATATAGCTTAAGAATAAGTATCCTTGCTCTCTGTGAATCAAGCCAGCAAGCGCTCTCTCAACCTCTAACTCACTATTCTCAAAGACAAATGGATTCGGTATCAATCCTTCACGAGCTCTCTCATTTATCTCGTTAAAATTGTAATCTGGGTAAAGTTCACTTAGAATCTTTACTATCTCAGGCATTCCTTTACTAGAAATAATGTCGCTTCTCAACCATTTAGCTTCATCCATTTAAATCACAAAAATTAAACAAATAGAATTTAGATTATAAAAATTATATTATTATTTATAACTTTCGAAAAATTAATGCATTTAATAAAAATTTTAAATAGTATGGTAGACTCGTAGTAAAGTAAAAAATATTCAAATTTTTGATAAAAATTGCATACTTTTTGATTTTGTTAAATAAATTAATTGCTTTTTTCTCATTCAATTATTAAATAAATTGCTCAAATCTTGTGATTTGTATATACAACCAATTTTTTGCTTAATTTTTTTAGGATATTATGAATATTAATGTGGTGTTATAATCATGGTATATGATCCTGAGGGTATATATAGGCTTTCTGCTTGGACTGATCTTATTCCAGAATCTGAAATAAGGAGATTGTTAAGATTTACTGTTAAATATTATTTCGCTGGTGGTAAACCAGGGATATTGCCTCTTGAGACATTTATCAATATTCTTGAAGAATTAGCTGCTGAGCAGAGAGAGGATTTAAAGAAAGGTAACTTTTTTGAAGTACTAGGTCAATATAATTATGAGAAAACATCGGGTTATGATCCATTAAGGTTAGTGCTAGCTAAGAGGCTTAAGTATAAGGATGGTATACCTCTACCAAACAACGAGGATGAAATGAAGGAAAAAGTAATCATAACTACTGGATCTCAACAATCATTATTCATTCTAGGCGATATTTTCATAGACCCTGGCGACGTTGTTATAGCTCCTATGCCTACTTATCTAGGTTTCTTAGGACCAATGATGAGGTTCAATGCTAGAATAGTATTAGTACCCATTGATAAAAAAGGCATGATTCCCGAGTACGTGGAGAAAGCAATAGAGCTCTCGCAAAAGAAATTCAAGAAAAAACCCGACTTCATATATGTAATCCCAGACTCCGATAACCCAACAGGAACAACTATGCCTATAAATAGAAGGAAAAAATTGCTGGAGATAGCTCAAAGGGAGAAGGTTCTAATTGTAGAAGACGCTGCTTATAGAGAAATTCAATTCAGGGAAAGAAATCCGCCAATTAAATCACTTGATAAGGAAAATAAATGGGTTTGTTACCTACGAACAACTTCTAAGGAAGCAGCGGTCTTCAGAATAGGCTACACTGTTCTCCCAGATGCGATAATTCCTGATTTCCTGAAGAGCAAGGGGTATATTGATCTAGCCACAGCCGCTATCGGACAAGCTATCCTGAAGATTTATTATGAGCGATACATAGATAAGGTTCTACCAGAAACAGTTAAAGGGTATGAGAAGAGATGCTGCATTATGAGAGATACTATCGATCAATATTTCCCAGAAGGTTATAGAACTGACCCAACTGGAGGGTTCTTCATTTGGTGGGAATCGAATAAGAATATTGATCTCAAAAAATTCTTGGAGGAAGTCGCAATACCCAATGATGTTAGCTATGTACCTGGGGCAGCGTTCTATCCATTACCACGGTTCGGATATATCTATGAGCCTGAGAAGAACGACATAGTGCAATTAAGTAAAGTTAAATTGAATACAATGAGATTGAGTTTTAGCTACTTGCCTGAAAATTTGATTGAAGAAGGCATCAAGAAGCTAGGAAAACTGCTTAGCGAGCACTTAAAATAATTGAGTGAATAGAAATGGATTTAAAGCCATTTAAACAAGTGAGATACTCATACCACCTAACGTATCCAAAGCTCACATCGATAATAACCAGCGGGACATACGAGAAACCTAATGCAATGGCTGCAAGCTGGCATACACATTTATCATTTGATCCACCTTTATACTGCGTATCGATTTCGCCTAAACGATATACATATAAATTAATCAGGGAGTACGGGGACTACGCAGTTAATTTTCTGCCATTTGAATTATCTGAGAAAGTATGGTTAACTGGAAGTTTCTCGGGTAAGGAGGTAGATAAGTTCAAGGAATTTGGTCTAGAGAAAATGAGAGCCGCAAAAATAAACGCACCAATAATAGCTCAAAGTTTAACAGCACTAGAATGCAAGGTCATTAATGTCGTGAAAACTGGAGATCATTATCTATTCATCGGCGAAATCGTTTATGCTTGGGCAAAAGAAGGAATTTTAGTTTCTGCTGGAGGGCTCCTTGATATTAAGAAGGTAAGACCATCTTATTACTTGGGTGAAGGCAAGTTTGTGACTTTGAGCGATAGTGAGATCCTCGAATTCCAGTAGCGAAATCACGAGCATTAAAAGATAATCATTATTGGACACTTACTTAAAGCAAACGTACGCAATATCGCTTTTTCAAATCATACTTAAATAGACCTTTTAAACTGATTCTAATAGTAGTAAGCTCTAAATTACAGATACAATGGTGCTCAAGAAATGACAGATAAATATTCTCTGGCAGGCATAGAGTTGCCTGACGATGGGGTCCTAGTTAGCTTGAGGAGCAAAATGATCAGGGATCCAATCTATGGATACGTCATACTGAGTGAAGTAGAGCGAAAACTAGTTGATCTTCCAATAGTTCAGAGATTAAGGCGTTTACATCAGTTGCAAACAGCTTATCTAGTTTATCCAGGAGCGGAACATTCACGCTTCCAACATAGTCTAGGAGTAATGCATCTTTCAGGAAAATTCGCTGTATCTCTCATAAGAAGGACATATGGCTTTAGAGAATCAAAAATAGGGGATATTGAGATCCCTAGCCTAGAGTCACTAGGAATAGAAAATTTATCTGACATATTCTCTCATCTTCTAGGCTTAAGAATAGCTGGATTATTCCACGATATTGGGCACGGTCCTTACTCTCATGCGTTTGATGAGGCGATAATAAGCAGAAGCGAAGAACTGAGAAAAAGAAACATAATGTCACATGAAGATGTAGGTTGGTTCATTTACAGGAATCACACAAGAGAACTAATATGGAAAATGTTATCTCAGCTAGAGAAAAACAGAGATATTCAAATTAATACAGAATCAGTGCTAGAAACTCTAGATTTCATTCTAGCACCAAGAAAAGATAAAATAGAGATGGAGGGGAAGGTTAAACCTATAGTTAAAGCCCTAAGACATGTTCTAAGAGAATTCATATATCCTGCTGATATACTTGATTTTACTGTGAGAGATTCATACTACACAGGTGCTAAGGAATATGGGATGGTGGATTTTGAAAGACTAATTCAATTTTCTGTCATTGTTTCGAGGCACGGCAAGTATGAGTTAGTGACACCTGATATCGGGTTATTCGATAACGCGTTAAATACTCTAAGGGCGTTTCTAATGAGTAGATTCTGGTTATTTAATAACGTGTATTTCCACAAGTTTTCCAGGATTATGGATTACGCCGTTAAATCCATGCTCAGATACGCGTTTAATGAAAATTGTATTGATTTTGTCGGTGCAATAACAAAGATCGTTGAGAGCGGTGATGTATCCGATTACTTATTATTAGATGATTACTCGATAATTCATAGTGCTTTAAAAGGAAAGAAAGCTTCAAAATACGCAAAAATGATTATGAATAGAGAGCCTCCTCTCAAAGAGGTTTTTTACCACGAAATACCTATTCCCCTGCACAAGACTATTTCTGAAGTTTCAATGGAAGATAAGCTAGATAAAGTTACTGAGGAAATAAGGATAACTATAGCGAATAATTTCAACATCGATAAAGAATATGTTAAGGTCGATTACCCGTTAACGAGATTCTTTCCAGATAACCCTTATCTCCCCCTTAGATCACTTCTTGTTCTTTTTATGAGAGGTGATAAACCTGTATACTATAGAAATTACACGGTGAGTGATGCGACAGCAGGTCTAGCTGTTGACATGACTGTTTTAAGAATTTTCATAGATACTCCCGTTGCCAAGGATTTAATAAGTAAGCTTGGTGAAATAAAAGTAAGGGAGAAAATCTTGACAGAGTTGCAGAAAGCAAGGTTGTTAGAGAGATTTACTAATTCCTTGCTACTGGAATACAGTAGTAGGGGATATGGCATAACTATGTGAATGATATCATTTATTAATTATCTTGCCCTTAAATACTGGTTTTCTCTCTGGATAGAATTTAGAAACTAATTCCTTCAATTGACGCAATAATCTATCTATATTTTCATTTAAACTTGATTTATCGGGATGAGAATAATATAACGCTAAATCCATGATTAATTCATAATCTTCGCTCATTAGTAATGATGCCATCCTATAATTTAATCTAGATAAGTTATCATCCGGATTAGCTAATATTTCCTCAACTTTCTTAGCTCCTTTATCAGTGATGTTTACGTAGCTATGTATTACCTTAATGAGGTTTGCAGCCCTCAGCATGTCTATTAAGATATTGATGTCAGGCAAATCTATGCCATCTGGATAAATATCAATTAGGGAGAGTAGATTCATGGAATTAACTTTGTCTAGTAGATAGACGTACGTGCATAATTGTCTTCTTGTTAACTCTTTACCCTTGGTTTTAGCAACATAGGTTATTAAAAGAATATTTTTGACTAGAGTCCACTCGCTCGACATTTTAACTCGTCTCCAAAACGCTGTAAAATAAGTAGATATTCCTTTTTAAAATATTATTTAGAGAAATTTGTTTGTTAGACAGATAAACGAAAGTAAAAGTAAAGCGAGCTATTTAGATATTTTTATTAAGTATATTTTCGCTATCAAATTAAGGCCGATAGAATGCAGAAATAGTTACAAATCAGGGTTCTTTAATGTATTTCCCTATATTGAGGATCATTAATATTAGAGCAGGGTTATTTGCATGATAAAGGCTATATTTTTTGATTTTGGTGGAGTTTTAACGGAGACTTGCTGGGATTTAGACGTGATAAGTTCCCTTATCAGAAAAGCTTTCACTGAAATGCGTATAGAACTGCCAAATACTTTCGATGAAGAATTCATTAAGGTAATGAAGGATAGATGGAGAGCTGTGTTGAGAACTCAGATGGAAGAGAGACTTATTGATATCTTACGAGAACTTCTTTCGAGATTACGTGTTAATTATGATGAAGGGGTATTGGATCTAGCTATCGAATATGTTATGGATGCACCATTTTGTGTAGTTAGAAAAGAAGCAAAATACGTGTTAGAAAGGCTCAAAGAGATGGGATTTAAATTAGGTATAATATCCAACTCACCGATAGCTTTCCACAAAAGAGTACTTCAGAAGCATAATTTACTACAGTATTTTGATGACATAGTGATTTCATGCGAAGTAGGTTATAGAAAACCAGATACCAGAATCTTTTTAATCGCGCTAGAGAGACTGAACGTGAGGCCCCCAGAGTCTGTTTACGTTGGTGATATACCATGTATCGATATTCCAGGTGCTAAGAAGCTTGGAATGATTACTGCTCTCATGAAGTATGCTGATCCTGCTGTATCTATGGAGGATATTAATAGTAATGTTTCTTTAGAAAAAGATCTCAACTGTGAAGCAGATTACTTGATTGAGTCTCTAGATGATTTACTAAAAATAATTAAGGAAATAAATTTACAGTAGACAATATCTCAGACGATGCTCGCTCGATCAGCTATCACACCGTAGTCCTTTCATCATCGATCTAAACTTTGAGTAATTATTTTTCTTCTTGAAAGATTTAATTTCCATGGTTATATTATGATTAATTTATAGTTGTTTTCCGAATAGATGAAGAATTAGTTTAAATCGGTCTTGATAAGTGTGGACTAGTGAAACCTTCAGAACTAAGTCGAGGTTATTTAAAATAATTATGGACTATAAATGGAGATTTGCTGAGAGAGACGCGTTTCTGATAGAAAATATCTTAAAGGAGTTCGGAATTATAAAGGGTAAAATTCTTGACCTTATGTGTGGTAATGGCAGAATTTCTATTAACTTAGCTAAGCATGGTTATAGAGTGATAGGAGTCGACTTTTCGAGAGATTTCATTCATGATGCGGTCTCAAAAGCTAGAGAGTTTGGTTTAATATCGAGTGTTAGATTTATATGTGGTGATGTAAGAAATCTGAAGGAGCTTAATATTGGAACAGGTTATGATGCGGCTCTCTTAGTTTGGTCTTCGCTGGGTTATTACACAAGGGAGGAAGATTTGAAAATACTACGGAATATCTGTAGCGTAGTGAGGAAAGAAGGATTACTAATCTTATTTGACATCCTTTTAAGGGATAACTATACTCCACTTCATCCATTCTCGTTTATTTCATATAGGAGTTACCATATTTATTCAATCGAGGAAATTAATGAATCTGGAGATAAATTGCTGAGGAAATGGAACATATTTCAAATTGGTAGGAATGGTAAATATGAGTATATAGGAACGATAAAAATGAAGATTATTCTATATAGTACAAAAGAATTAACTGAACTACTAAAGAAAGCAGGCTGGAAACGTATTTTAGTGGAGAATAGGGAAGGGATAAGCTCTATTATCGCTCAAAAATAATAAAATATAAATTACGGAAAGGAGGGAAGGAGTCTACTCCTCAACATGAATTATCTGGACTGGACAAGAATCAGCAGCTTGCTTAACGCAGTCCTTTAGTTCATCTGGAACCTCGCCCTCAGCGATATTATCGCCAACTCTGTATTGAGCTATTATTTGTGATTTTCCATCATCGCCCCACTCAAATACATCGGGGCATAGCGCGATGCATACTCCATCGCTTATGCAATTATCTCGAGGATCTATTTTGACCTTAACCATTATGATTCACCTTTTAGTAAGTAGGGTTCATCTTTTCTAAAATATTAAAAACTTAATAAAATTTTTCTTAAATATAGTTTATACGAGCTCTATTTCATCATTATGATCAGGTTTTCTCTAGGATTTTTCATTTAGCGTGATTTATTTGGTTTTTGGAGGGTATGTAAACTAATGAGATTTTATAGGTGAAATTTTAAGATGAATGTATTTGAGGTAATACGGAAGAGAAGAAGTATTAGGAAATTTAGGTCTGATCCAATACCCAAGGAAGATTTAAGAAAGATTTTGGAAGCCGCTATATGGGCTCCCAGTGCGGGTAATCTGCAGCCATGGGAATTCATAATCGTTGATTCTTTGGAGAAAAGAAAAGAGCTTGCTAGGGCGGCATTAAATCAGGATTTTATTGCTGAAGCGCCCATAGCTATAGTGGTGTGTGCAAATGTTATGAGAACTGCATCAGTTTATGGTGAACGTGGAGCTAATCTGTATTGTATTCAAGACACTGCAGCGGCTATTCAAAATATGTTACTGGCTGCTTGCGCACTTGGTTATGGGACTTGCTGGGTAGGAGCTTTTAGGGATGAGGAGGTCAAAAAAGTTCTAAATATACCTCCGGAAGTGAGGCCAGTGGCTATAATTCCAATAGGTAAACCAGCTGAAAGTCCATCTCCAAGAAAAAGAAGGCCGCTGGACGACATTGTATTCTTTAATAGTTATGGTAATGTTGGAAAACTTTAAATGAATAGCATTTATTTTCTATTTTTTGAAAAAATATATGCATGAAATGTGTCTTTTTCTAAATTATTTAAAGGTGGTATTAAATGGTTTATACAATCATAGTTTTTTATAGGTTTAAGGAGTTATCTACATCACAGGAGGAAAAAGCTAGAGAGGAATGGTCTGAGCTCAAATCAAAGTTACCTGAGGGTGTACAAATAATAAGTAATAATAGACACGCATTCGGATCGAACTGGAATGGTTTTCTAGTGATTGAAATAGACAGCTTCGAAAAGTACGTAGAATTCTGGAAATGGTTCAAAGACAGAATTAGATGGTATGTCACAGAGACACAGACCATTATCGGTATTAAGGGTGATTGAAATTTCCATTACTTCTATTTTTTTATTTCAGTAGAGATCGACTTCTTCATCGTTAATACTCAGTGGGAGCGCTCTCATCACTTGGAAATCAAATAATATGTATGGTAGTTAATTCTTATTAAAAATAAAGTTAAATAGTTAGGGCATCATAGCTTAATGACATAGTTATTTGTTGAAGTGATATAAATGGGTTGTAAGGGTCGCTTAGATCTGAGGGAGGTTCTTCGGCGAATCATTAAAAACATCATTCAGAGAAATCTTCGATTATTGGATAATCAAGTAAGAGCGTTAAAAACTTATGATCTAGCTGTATGGGAAGCGCTTTCTCAAGGTTTTTTAAGAGCATATAAATTTGTGAAAATAAGCAAGAAGATCATCGAGACTGATAAGGAGTTCGAGAAACAAGCAAGAGATATCATATCAACTCTTTTCGAAAGAGCGTTAAAGGTTATGGAGAAAGGTAAGAATCCTCAGCACAAGACGAGAGCACTAGCAAAAATGATTAGGACAGCTGTTTTAATAGATATGAGAGATATAAAAGACATTGTGAGGCAAACTAGGAAAACGCTAGAAGAAATTGAAGATGATTTAGATAGAATAAAGACCGCTAGTTACGTGTTGTTTGAGATAGGTAGAGCTTTTAATGCACTTAATAAGAAGGAATCAGCTAATGTTGATTTGAATGAAATTAGAGAACAACTGGAAAAATTTGTTCAGGAAATATATAATAAAACAATAACATGGATATCTGTTCTTGATTCACCAGAATCAAGAGCTAAGGCACTGGCTTTTCTTGCTGAAGGTATAAGAGATCTAAGTATTACCGTCAAAAGAGAGGATAACAAGGTAGAGTGGTTAGATGTTCATGAAGCAGAAATCGCAGCTCAAGAGAGCTTGAGAGAAGTGGAATCAATAAGTGATTTCTATGCTAGAGGAATAATAAAATCATATGTCGCTTACCTCTACTCAACATTATCAATGGATTTGAGAGATACCGCAGAGAAACTATATGAGGAAGCTATAGAAATAGCTCTCAAAAATGCAGTTAAAGACGAGAATAAAGCAGCTGATCTACTTGGTCAAATAGCCTTCACTAAAGCGTTAATAGGGCAGGAAAATGAGGCTGAAACATTATTTCAGGAGGCATGCATACTATCTTTAAAATGCCCAGATATAGATAATATTTTAACTTCTCTTAAAATAGCGGATCTAGCGGGAAAAAGTAGGATGCTTCGTACTGCGAGTGAAGTTCTCGATCAATACATAATTCCAACTATTAGGTCACTAAAAGATGGGATAAAAAGAGCGGGTCTAATAGCGATAGCTTCTGATGTAGCGGCGTGGATAGATATAGGGTGGGGAGCTAGATTAGCTATGAATGCGGCAGAAGAGATATGGATGTATTCTCCAGAAGATGTGAAAGACGGAGAACAAATATATCTTCTTTCTCTCGGAGCTACTAAAGCAGCTTTTTCTGATCCAGATGCTGCTTGGAGGATATTTGATTACGTATTGTCCATACTTAGAAGCGATGTAGCCAGATTATCATTCTTTACGGATTATATTTCGTTGGAGTGGTTTGGGAAATCATACGAGGAGCTAAAAAGTATCCCAGCTTTTCATTCAGTCTTCAAAAAAGAACTAAAAAGGTATCTAAGTGATTTAAAGCGGATTATTCCTAGAGAGAAGTTCTCTCTAGCTTTATTAGATCTAGCTTATGGTATAGGTACTAGCGATAAGAAATATGTTGTTGAGCTAATTGAAAGAGCTATAAAAAACGACCTAAGAACAAATATTGAAAGCATGATATTTGGACGGGCTATCAAAGTAGCAAGTGCCGTTAGTACATCATTATTAGATAATTACTTAAGTGAGGCTCTAAAGAGAGCTGAACAATCGGGAGATTTTGAAAGCACTATGAATTATCTGATAACAGTATTGGAGCAGGTAATTGAAACAAATCTTTCAAGAAAGCTCGCAAAAATAATAATAGATATAATTAGCGAAGCTGAGCCAAGAACTATCACTCTATCTAATTCGATAAAACGATTCATCGAGATACTTAAGAAAATCGATATGGCATGGGCTAACGAGATTCAAGATTTAATAAAGGAAGAGAGAATAGCTTTAGATAAGAGGTCTAATGTGTTCAGAAGCATACGCAATAAAAAAGATAATTGATTCTTTTTATTTCTTTATTATTCCCGTATCAATTGTCTGGAATGGAAGAATTTTAATGCTTGAATTAACATACATGAACCCGTTGCTTGCTAAACTATGATTATTTATCATTGATCTAAGTAACTCCAATCCCTTAACAATATAAGGTCTCTCAACATAAATACCGCCAACACAGAATTTCTCTAAGATACCGCCTAATATCGCTCTATGGTAAGGATATAGAATGAAATAACAGTTATTCTTGTCAATCAGCCTCATAAATAGCGTGAATCTATATCTCCATATCCTTTTCTCTAACTTAGTAAAACCATTACCTTCTTTTATTAATGCTGGTGGGTAATCATAAAGCGGATATTGGGCTTCTGGATAATCATATTCCGCTGGCACTACTGTTAATGGTTCACTAACGATAACTAAATCAATCTCATCGTTTAACCAAGATTCCCATAGGTTTTTTAGGAAATTCCGATGTGTTATTGATCTATGAAATGGCTTCGTCTTAGCACATGGTACTAATACAACGTTATCATGTCTAGGCCTCCAATTATTTATAACGAATTGAAACCATCTCTCGCTCTCCGCGCTGGAAAAAGTCAGTTTCGGGTTCATCATCATCACTACTTTGTTCTATAGCGTGAGAAAAATGTACTATAGACATATTAAATTTTGAAGAAATATTCGAAAATTACATAGAGAATACAGTTTTGAGTAGTTTTATGTCATATAACATATTTATATTGAATTAAAGGTCTATTAGATTTATCTGCATTAACTATTTCTTGAATAATGGTGAGTTTCTATGAAGAAGATTCTATTAATAACTGGGGATGATTTCGAGGATTTAGAGGTCTTTTATCCCCTGTATAGATTGAAGGAGGAGGGGTTTGAAGTAGTTGTTGCTTCATATAGGGATAAAGTGGTTGGGAAGCATGGGTATTCCTTAAAGGTTGATTTAACATTCGATAAAGTTAAACCAGAAGAGTTTGATGCTTTAGTTTTACCTGGTGGGAGAGCGCCAGAAAGAGTAAGAATACATAAAGAGGCTATAGATATAGTAAGATATTTCGTTGATACTAATAAGCCTATCGCGGCAATTTGTCATGGTCCTCAGATATTGATCTCTGCCAAAGCGGTTAGTGGTAGGAGGTTGACTTCATATTACGGAATAAAGGATGATTTAATTGCCGCTGGTGCGGTTTGGTTAGATTCTGAAGTCGTTGTCGATGGAAACTTAGTTACTTCCAGATATCCAAATGATTTACCTTTCTGGATGAAAAAATTTATTGAAATCCTAAGAAAGTGAGCCAAGGAATGCTAGAATGAAGCTACTAATGTTTCATTGCAAGGAATTTTGGTTTAGGGTAGGTAAACCAGGACTAAATAATAAGCAATGTCCAGAGGACATGGAAGAAAATTTCGATGATTGTGGTGTAATTTTCATCCATATTGAATCTAAAGATTTTGAGAATATTAGCAAGAGTACGCTCAAAGCCATAAATAATATAACTTGGTATGCTAGGAAAACAGGTGTTAAGAAAGTTATTCTACACTCATTCGCTCACTTATCGGAAGATAAAGCGGATCCAGTAAAGGCTGAAGAGATTTTTGAGGCTATTCATAATAAGCTAAAAAATAAGAATTTAGAGGTTTATACAACACCTTACGGGTGTTTTCTCGAATTCAGGATGCATGTCTACTCTACACCAATATCTCGAGTGTTTAAATCGTTATAATTTTTTAGGCCAAAAGTTAACAGTCCTATTTTATTTTGAATGCTTTAACAATTTATAGATTGCTGAGAAGTCTTCTCGTACCATACCCATTTGATTAGCTAACGCAAAAAGTTCCTTTACTATATTAGTAGAAGGTAATGCAATCTCGTTTTCATAAGCTGTTAATGTAGCTAAATGCAAGTCTTTGTACATTAATTCTAATGGAAATTCAACATCAAAATTCATGTTTTTTATCTTTATCGCTTTCTTTGACAGAAATGGGGCTGCTACCGGTAGCTTAGGTAATATCTCTAGAAGAAGTCCCTTGCTTAAACCTAACGATTCCCCTAAAGTTATTGCCTCGACAAACGCCATCGTTGAGTGACCTAGCATTAAATTTACGACTATTTTAAAAGATGAGCCGCTTCCAACGCCCCCCAACATATATAATATTATTACCCATTGCCTCTAAAATTGGTTTTACTTCTTCAAAACACCTCTTATCTGCGCCCACAACTACCGTTAATTTTGCTTCTTCAGCGGCATCTTTTGAATCCTAACACAGGTGAATCCACAAATCTAACGCCATATTTCTTAGATTCTGTAGCCATCTTCAAGGTAAATGAAGGATTAACTGTGCTCATATTGATCCAAATACTATCCTTCCTCATATGAGGCAGGAAACCATTTCTTCCTAAAGCGACTTTCTCAACAACTTCTGGTGTTGAAAGCATTGTTATGATGATATCAGATCCAGAAGCTAGTTCGGGAGGGCTTCTAGCAACTTTAGCTCCTAATGGCTTAAGCGATTTCGCTTTGTTTATAGTTCTATTCCATACAATTACCTTGTAACCACTTTTAATCAAATTTTTACACATTCTGCTACCCATTATCCCAAGGCCAATAAATCCTACAAGCTTATTGCTCATAACCATGACCTCAAATATATCAATTGAAGAAGAAAATGATGTATTTTCTCTAATATTGATTCTAAACTTATTTGTTTTTCTGAAGAATCAATTAACTTATATAGTTGCGAAATATTCTAGGATTTAAAGAATTCGTCTAATCTCTGTATCATTTTCCTAGGTTCGCCATGGCTAAGTAACCATTCTTTTATCTTTTTAGGGTTTCTAAATTTTTCGAGTATATTTATAGCTTCGTCATAGATCATTTCTAGGCGCTCTAATATATCCCTCTTATATTTCTGGTTCGGTAAAATAGCATGTCTGGCATACATTAACGCTCTTTTAGCGGTTTCAACGGAAATCTTTCCATCTGCAAATAAGCTTAAGATGTCTTCTATCTTATAGAAAGCCTCTATAGGTCCTTTGGAGAATTCTCTTCCACCTTTTAGTGGTGGGGGCATCGGATTATACCTTAAATTCTTGATTTGGATCTTACCGATTACGCCCGAGTCTTCTTTATCTTGATTATCCACATGCAATGCCATCTCACTTTGATAGCTAATATATAAAATTAACGTGAATTATAAGCTTATCAATATTTTATCTCGTAGTATGGATTCTAGATCTTCTAAATTACGGATCTTTTGCATAATTATTCTGACGCCTCTCAGTTTTTCTAAATCCATAACTGGGGTATCGCTATCGATGACAACGAATTTTAGTTTTTTCATTAGATTTGACAACTGATCAATTATGCCTTGCAATACTTCTCGATTCTTTATAGGAAATATAACGAATAGACCTGAACCATCGTTCAGTATTTCTTGCAATACATCATCAGATATTCCTTTATATAGACCCTGTAAAATTACTTCATACATAGTGTCTTTCACAGGTATCTTTAAACTCCATCTTAAGTACTCTGTCATTATAGCCTTATCAGCTAACATAGCTCCAAGCCTACTTAGATTACCAACACACACAAAAACTTTTCTGAC
Organism: Candidatus Njordarchaeota archaeon; assembly: GCA_029856055.1. GTDB lineage: Archaea > Asgardarchaeota > Njordarchaeia > Njordarchaeales > Njordarchaeaceae > Njordarchaeum. The sequence goes on from JAHQWF010000102.1 coordinate 28,659, forward strand.
GGTTTTCTTAGGAATAATAAGCTCTTCATCCAATAATGTTTCTTCTAGCTCTGAAATTAACTTCTGAGCCACTTCTATCTTAGAAGATTTAGTCTCCCTTTCTTCTTCAACTCTAGCTTCAGATTTTTCAACTGGTCGTTGAGGCACAGATGTAGAAATATTTTTTATTGCAGAAATCAAGTTTTCCGACATATTTTTTATAGTTTCTGGTATCAATGAGGCACTCTCACCTATTGAGTACAAGTATTCCTTTAAATCCTTAACCTCCGATGTTAAACCAGCGAGCTTATCACTAATATTATCAAGAGAGTTCTTTATTGATTCAAATAAATCAATGAGCAAATCAAGCCCACTTTCTTCAACTGGTTGCGCTGCAGCTTCTTGTTGCTCTATTTGCTTGATTTCTTCTTCTTTTGGTTGTGGGGGGAGAGTTATTTCTTCAGCGCTGCTCATTGGTGGGGGTACTGTATCAAATGTTTTCTCTTCTTGAGCTATTATTGCTCTCTCTATTTCCTCCATAAACATTTTAATTGCGTAAGCTTTTCGTGTTTGATACAATTCTTTCATGGCTTCTAGCAACTCTCTAGCGGCGTTTTTCCAAGCTACTTCTAAAAGATCTTTACGAACCCAATCCCGTTCTAAGGCGAGTACTAGAGCTTCTAGTGCTTTACTTCTGAAAGCGGGATCGGAGGAAAGTCTAGGCAGTACCTGTGAGTATGCGCTTTCTATATTTCCTACATAAGGCAACCCTAGCATTCTTCTTAATGTTATTGAGAAGGATTTTGTTGAGTCGGTGCAAGACCATCCAGTGATAAAAGCTATAACAGCATCAAGGTAATTTCCTTTGCTTTCTTTAAGTTTCTTAGCTAGGAAATCGACATATTCTCTCAAAATGAGCACCGAGATAAAAAATGAAGAGATTTCAATATACTATTTTTAGAATAAGGTAAAAGAATAATATAAAATATACTATTTACAGCAAAAGAATTGGAAAATGAAAGAATGATAAGGAAATCCTAAATAGAAAATCTTGGGGTTCTTTTTTCAAGTAATTTAATTGGCTTATTAATTGGCTTAAAATTTATTATATAAGTAGTTTGGCGAAAAAATTTTAAAGAAAATATTTCTATATATTTTGTGCCTTATCCTGCGTATTTCAGACAATATAAAGGACTAAAAAAAGATGGAAAAACTAAACATATTTCAATTGTGATTAACTAGTATAATTTAGATTAGAGATAGAGTTGTAAAGTATGGAAACTTCATTTCTAAGAAGTGGCAAGGGACAGGTGCCAAGATTGATCCTAGGTTACGTACTGGCTGACTCTGGGGGCACATCACTAATTGTAAGAGAATTTGTACCAATATTTACTAAAGAGGGACGAAACTTCTTCGCTCAAATAAGTTCGATCATGTATTCTTTTGTCGAGACGCTTGTACATAGCGAGTTAAAGCATGTTGAGACTGAGAATATCCATCTGTATTTCGCTAGATTAGGTGACTTTATCTTAGTATTATTCTCGGATGTTGAGGATGAGAAATTGGCCGCTTTAGCAGGTAATATTGTTAAAATAGTTAATGATCTTGGGTATGATCCATTCTCTATACAGCTTGATGATAATGTTCGTGAAGAAGTAATAGGAGTTATCGAGAAAAACATTATTACTCTCCCTCCTAGCATTAATTTTCTCAAAAAGATTATTACGATGATCAAACCTATTTTGGATGAAGAGAAAAATGTATCTTTGGGATTAATTGTTCCTGGAAAAAAGATTATTTCCCTTGAAGAGTTCAAAAAGAGAAAGAAAATATCGCGAATCGAAAAAGTGAGTTACGAGGAGATAAAGAAGAATATTGCTAGCAGGGATTACTCTAAATCATTAGAGCTAGCTCTAAGATGGCTGGATGAGGTAAAGGATGACGTCTCATTATCAATATTTATCAAGGCGTTTGCTTTATATAGGCTTACGAACGACGAATTGATTATCCCGATAGAAGATGTTAGCAATTATGTCTCGATGATTAAT
>JAHQWF010000127.1 GCA_029856055.1 Candidatus Njordarchaeota archaeon
AACCCATTTCTTTTCATCAGTAAGTACTAATACCTCATCGTCCTTTACACCGTTAGGATTGACTCTGTTTGCGCAAAAATTCTTTGCTCGCGTTTTCCCAAAGTACAATTCAGTTTCATATGAATTCTGAACTGCTTGCTTAGCGACCTCTAGTATTTTTTCTGATAGGAATTCCCTATACCTAGCTATTAGCTCTATATCCTCTTTCTTAAGTAAGTCCCTAAACAGGATCATGTCAAGCATTACATCTGGCGCAGAATGTGTGTGAGTTGCTACTAGAATTATATTATCTTTCCTAATTCCTAATTCTGCAGATAACTTGGATCTTAAGGCGTCTGCAAAATCATTCTCGAAAGCAAGTATCTCAGCGGATACAATTAGTAACTCATTATCCTCGGCACCCAGATATAATGCTCTTGCATAGATATCGTTTAACTTACCTATAGCACGATTTTTAGCCATATATCTCTCTGCGTAACCGCCCAAGGGATAACCTGGTTCTGGGGTAATGTTTATTTCTGCTACCCCAATCTTCAACACAAACACCTAATCGCGATTCTATATCTAGGTTTCAAATATCTTATTTAAGAAATTTAATAATTTTTTATGAAATAGATCGGGTATATCTAAGTAGCATGGGTGTCTAGCTTTAGGACAAATAACTAGTTCAGCATTCTTCAATCTGTTTTTCAAGTAATAAGCCTTATCTAAGGGAAAAACTCTATCATTCTCTCCCCAAAATATAATTATTGGCATCTCTAGTTTATTCAGAGATTCAATTACTCTCTCATCATTCAATCCAGCGGGTGCAATAAGAGCCATACCCACCAATCTATATGGATATAGTATTCCAAAGGCGAGAGCAATACCTCCCCCCATTGATGGACCAACCAAAAAAACTTTATCTACACCTAAATTATCTAGAACATTATTCAATATCTCTGCTACTTTCCATCTATTCATCCTTCTTCCAGAAGATTTACCGAATCCAGGTACATCAATGGCGTAAACCCCGAAACCCTCTCTAGATAATTTAGTAATTGTGCTTAATTCCTCCCAAGTATCAGCGCTGAAAGCCATACCATGCAATAGGACAACTTTTCTCTGAGCTAACTCATTAGCTTTCTTATATCTAATCTTAAAACCATTGATTTGAATATAGTAATCACGCATTTTAAAACACAACTCCTAACCAACAACCCTCTCCAACATGTATTTAATGTGACCAGCTTCATTAATAATCAATTTTTCTAATGCTAGTTTAACCGCATTAAGCGAGCCGGGTAGAAGAAAAACACACATCTTATTGATTATTCCTGCTGATGCCCTACTTAGAAAAGCACTTGACCCTATCTCTTTGTAAGAGAGATATCTGAATAATTCTCCGAAACCAGGTAGTTTCTTACTGAACATTGGTTCTATAGTTTCTATAGTAATGTCATCACCAGTTATGCCAGTTCCACCAATTGTTATGAGAATATCTACTCCTAACTCAACAGCTTTATTAACGATATTCTCTATCATATTCTTATCGTCGGGAATAAGGTCACGGAAGACCACTGAATGCCCACTACTCTTAATATATTCCATGCAAAAATCCCCGCTAGGATCTATTATTTTTTTACCGTCCTTCAGATCCTTCCATCGAGAAGTACTTATTGTAACTACGCCAAATTTCACGCCTTTAACATAGTGTTTTTTGTGCTCCTTATGTGGCTCACTCACAAATACACACCTCTTCAAATTAAAATTATCCACCAAATTATAAGATTCCATAAATTATGTAGATAGATACAAAACTTAGTGATATCCACACTGGTATCCCGAGAATAATTGTTTCCAACGAACTATAAACAAAATTTCTTAAGTGAGTAGATAAAAGAAATAGTGCGTCAGCCAACACAAATAGAAGAACCACGCGTACAAAAGACTTCTTAATTGTGTTTAATGATAGCTTCATCTGCATTCAACACATAAAATTAAATTAAACTCAGCTTTATTGCATGATAAAAATAAATTAGTTTTATAAGTGATTTGATGAAAATAATTTGTCTACTTAAAAAAATAGTAAACCAATATTTTGAATCTACTTTATATCTTTCTTAAGTGATTCGATAAACTCTTGTATTTCTGGTATATCCTCTTTTGCTTTAGTAGTTAAAATTAATATTCTTTCATTCGAAATCCTTTTATACTCAACATCATATATCTTTGCGCGATCTATAGGTGCTAGCGTGTAATCAGCTTTTCCATTCAGCACAGCTAGTATTGCTGAGCTATTTGTCTTGTACTCGCTGTAGTAACCAGGTATCTCCCTTTTTAGTTTCTCCAAATCCATCTCCCTGGATCTTGCATAATCGCTTAAAAGCTTATCCACAAGACTCCTAATACTACTTCCTTTTTCTCTATTTGCAAGTATTAATCTATCTTCTATTGCCTTCTCCAGTGATTCTATATTTTCACCAACTTTATGTACTAATGCAATATCTCTCTCTAAACTCGCTAAAACAGATAGATTTTTGTTATTAATTAATTCTTCGTAAGAAGTATCTTTACTGTAATCAACCTTGGATATAACAGCTATATCTATCTCCCCAGCAAGTAACGCATTTATGGCAGCTAAATTATTCATTTTGATGTACTTCACTCTATAATTCCTTTTAACTCCCACATATTTGCTGATAGATTTATCTATAATAGGGAAAAAAATTCCTCCTACAATTAACTTAGGAATTTTCAAGACATCCTCGAACAACTTCACTTGAACGCGCTCTCCCCTAGAAAGGTATTCAATATCCTCATGTACCTCGAAATAACCCTCGGCATTAGCTAGCGTTGTTATTGCTCCAGATATCGCAGGTAAAGGAACGCCAACTATATCATTATCCACCTTTTTAAGCGAAATTGTTTTGAACAACCTTCTTCCCTTCTCACCTCTCACTCGCCTCTTTAGCTCAACAGAAACTTCCTTTAAAACTTCACTCGGGTCATAACCAGCCTTAAGCATAATTACTGGTTTTACGAAATTTCTAAAAGCTATTAGGCATGATGTTGGGAATCCAGGTAAACCGAAGTAGGGTTTAGATTTAACTGAAGCAATCAAAACTGGTTTTCCTGGCTTACTTTTTATTCCATGCGCTAGTATTTTTGATTCTCCAACTGATTCTATTATTCTATATATCATATCGGAATAGCCAGCCGATGAGCTCCCAGAAGATACAATTATATCTGCTTTATTTGTAGCCTTAATAATTTTATCTCTTACTTCATCCTCCCTATCTCTAGCTATCCCGAGAAAGATAGGTATTCCACCCGCTTGAATTATATTGGAATATAATGTATATGAATTAACATCATAAATCGATGCTGGGTTAACCAATTCTTCCCCTGGGTTTATTAATTCATCACCAATACTAAATAGAGCTACTCTTGGTTTAATGTAGACCTTAATTTTATTTATTCCTAGGGCGGCCATCACACCGATATCTTTAGGTTCAATCCTATAACCTCTCCTCAATACTATTTCACCTTTAGATATATCAGAACCTGCGAACTGTATGTTAGCCCCCGGTCCAACCCTCTTAAATATCTTAACGAACCCGTCCTCTTCCTCAGTAAATTCAACTGGAACAACTGCATCAGCGCCAGCTGGTATGACTGCCCCCGTATCTAATTCAATTGCTGTGTTTCTCATTAATCTCTTCCTGGGAACCGATCCTGTCCTTACTCTATCTATTATCTTTAATTTCACAGGTTTTGTTTCCGATGCGTTAAATGTATCTTGTGCTAAAACAGCGTAACCATCTACTATTGCCCTATCAAACGGCGGTACATCAATATTGGAGGAGATATCTTCGGCAAGAACCCTACCAACTGCATCAAATAAGGATACTTCCTCAAACTTATTTGGTTCTAGATCAAATGACTTCATGATCAACCTTATTGCTTCATCAACAGTTATCAGTTCCCTAAATATCTTTCTCATCCCAAACACCTACCCTATCTCTAAATAAAATTACATCCACCACTTGACCTGCCTCATAACCCTCTAAATCCTCTGGTATCACTAATAGTCCATCAGACTTAACAACACTTGATAGAACACCAGAACCAGTAATCCTTATGGGATCAGCATAAAACTCACCATTCTCAACATACAATCTAACTCTAACATAATTCCTTACACCCGGCCTCGACGAAATTCTATGCTTTAATTTAGCTTTCACCTTACGAAGCATCTTTACGCCTTTAATACCAAGCATTTTCTCTATTGTTGGAATCACAAATTCAATGAAGTCGATTAAAGCCGCAACAGGATAGCCTGGCAGAGAGATTATTGGAAATCCATTTATCACGCTCAGAGTTAATGGCCTACCAGGCATAGCTGTTATTCCCCTAACTAATATTCCTGGTTCACCTAAGCTACTTAATACTCTTGGTAAAAGATCTTTCTCACCAACGCTTGTGCCACCCAATGTTATAAGTAAATCTGTTTCTTTCATAGCTCTCTTAACAGTCTCCTCGATTATATTTATGTTATCTGGAATTATACCGAGATCAAGCACATCGCATCCAAGTTCCCTCAAGTACGAAGAAAACATAATTCTGTTAGTATCAACGATCATCCCCTCCATCACACTTGCATCTTCAACGCTATCAGTCAATTCATCTCCACAAGAAAACAAGCCTACAATTGGTTTCTTTTTCACCAATACTTCAGTAAAACCAACTGATTTGAGTAAAGCTAGATCAAACGGCTGAATCACAATCCCCTTCTTAAGAACTAGCTCACCAGCTTTAACGTCCTCACCGATTTTCCCAACATTATCATTAGGAGCAACTGGACTATAAATTAGGACACTATCACCACACTCCTCTGTGAATTCAACCCTAACCACTGCATTAGCGCCATCTGGCACCTTGGCACCAGTATGAATCTTAACCGCATCTCCATGCTTTAAAACGCCTTTAAATGGTTTTCCTATAGCCGATTCACCTATTATTCTCAGCTCTACTGGATTATCCTCCGATGCACCAAAAGTATCTTCCGCGATAACGGCATAACCATCCATCGCAGCTCTATTAAATGGTGGAACATTGACCTTGGAATAAATATCTTCAGCTAGAACTCTTCTTAGAGCTTTACCTAAAGGTACTATCTCGTTATTAATCATGTTATCATGAATGTAACGCAAGAAAGCCTTTCTAGCCTCCTCAACATAGTGAACTTTCTTAAATAACTCACCCATCTTCCTCACCAAGATAAGTATTTCACCTTATTGACATAGTATGGATCTCGATTTTACTTTCAACTATTTCCTCTATTTTTCTTATGGGTAGACTAACTAGATCTCTTTCTGTTGCATTCAGATTAAACAGCCATCCAATAACTAGGCTAAGCATAGGCAAATAACCAAGGAAAATAGCACCAACAAAAAGCTCAATCGCTAACCCAAGATCTTTAAAAATGCTTAATATCTCAAGAAACAGGGGTACAAGGGATGTAATTGACCCAACGCCAATAAGTATTATAACTATCAATCCAAGCGATCTACTTGGATAAGTCACCCTATATTTCGATCTAAGCTCCCTTATCCTGCACATTTCTCTTAACCAAAACGGAATCAACAGAAACAAGAACATATATGGAGCATTCTTCATAAATAACTCCCAAGAAACCAAGTAGAAATAAATTAAATCCTCAGTAGGTAGAATAGACATAATTCTTATCACAATTGTTAACGGCCCAAACAATATGTACGCGTAAACCAAAATAGACTCAAAATCAATGTTGATGTTTCCACTCACCTTAACAAGTTTTAAACCCAGCAATTTTTTCTCAAGAATTATTTCATAAGATAACAATGGCGAAATCACGTAATTAGCCAGAAAAAGTGAAATAGGCGCAAGTACTACCCCAACAAAAAACATCTTAAGAACATGCCAAGAGATATAATAAACCAAAAAAACATGAATAACTCTAATCTTATTTATTGATTTTAACACAAATGGCTCAATAAATGAAATAATTATTAAAGTTATTACGGCAATTATAGTAAAGATACTCATCTTTTTAATGCTTTTAAAGTACCTCATTCCTACTCAACCGTCACTCTATAGCCGTATCCATCATAGCCAAAATTCTAAATTATTTTTGAAAGTATCTTTATGAATTTACTCAAACCTGATTACTAATTAAATGCCTAGCTTCTTCCTCTGTAATTAACTCCCAAGACGTGGTATAAGCTTTCTTAGGAATAACATTGTGTTTTCTTAAAGATTCTATGACATGTCTATAGAGAATAATGTATTCGATTTCAACACTCCTCCCAATCTCTGTATGTATATTCTTTAGCTCATTAATAAGCTCTATTATGTCTTGCTCTGTGCTAAAGCTAGCCACAATCGCGGGATGAAAAGATACGTTGTGATCGTATAAATGCTTTAGGGCATCTATCTGGTAACGGAAGTATATTCTATCTGCTAGAGTTAATTTCTCAAACTCTTCAGGACTAGTCCCCTTTATTGATACCCTAACATGAATATTTTTGAAGCGTGCTAGCTCCTTAGCCATCCATTCATTTGCACCTATCAATATACCATTAGTCTCAAGAATAAATGTAAACGGGTATTTTTCAGCAAGTTCTAGTACGCTAAGTAAGTGGTCGAAACATATTGTGGGCTCACCACCACTGATCCTCAAGTACCTATATCCACGAGCCATAGCTATACTAGTCAATCTCTTAACAACATAAATCGGGCCTCTAAATTCGCCTTTATCACTTAATCTCATCCACGTTAGCGAGGGGCCACAGAAGATACAGCGTAGATTGCAGCCAACGCAATCAGCTGTGGCTATACCTCCATACCATTTCCCACCTCTAAATCTCCAATACCTCCTATACACTATATCGTCTTTTCTCCTACATGCGTACTCCTCTGTTGCTTTCGTTAATTCAATCGGATCTACCATCTTGAAGACCGTATCCTAGATTAAAGAACTCTTCGATTATTATAACCTTGTTTGAATTAACTCAATTTATTGTTATTTAAAATAACTATGCTCATGCGTTTTCTTTTCAATCGCAAAATTAATATTAACTTGTTATATATTTATTTCGAAACGGTGATGAAAAATGGAGTACTCCCTTCTAGGAAAATCCAAGATGAAAGTGTCAAGAATCACGCTTGGAAGCTGGCAATTCGGTTCACAGGCATGGGGACTAAAGGATGAGGAAACTATAAGACAGATAGTTCAAACAGCTATTATTAATGGTGTTAATTTTATTGATACAGCTGAAGTATATGGAGACGGTTTCTCTGAGGAAATTATAGGGAGCATAATTAAGGAATTAGGTATTAGGGATGATGTAGTTATTGCAACTAAAGTAGCGCCATCCCACCTCAAATTTAAGGACGTCATTAAATCATTGAATAAGAGCCTAGAGAGACTAAAAACTAATTATATCGATTTATATCAAATTCATTGGCCAAATATGTACATTCCAGTCAAAGAGACGATAAATGCTCTCGAGAAACTTGCTGATGAAGGAAAAATCAAGTATATCGGTTTATCTAATTTTCCAGCTTGCTTGGCAGAAGAGGCAGTTTATTCAGCTAAAAGACATGAAATAATATCAAATCAAGTTAGATATAATTTAGTACAGAGGGAAATAGAGGAATCTATACTGCCTAAAATGCGTGAATTAGGGATAGTTATACTTGCTTATAGCCCGTTAGGGAAGGGTTTATTGACAGGTAAATATGATCTAAATAATTTACCGCCAGAGAATGATTTTAGAAGCAAGGATCCATTATTTATGAATAAAGATAATATGGCTCAAATAATGAAGCTCATTAATAAGCTTAGGGAACTAGGAGAAAAATACGGCAAGAATCCTGCACAAGTTGCAATTAACTGGCTTTTGAAACATGAAGATGTATTCCCTATAATAGGGGCCAAGAATCCGGATCACGTTTTATCCAATGTTGGGAGTGTTGGTTGGCGTCTAAGCGAAGATGATTGGAACACTCTCAAAGAGATATCGGACTCGCTAGATATTACCTATCAATTATAGCTTTCACTATTCCTAGTGAATACTATTCAAATATATAAAAAGGAGGTGTCTGATTTCATTATTTTTGATCTTGAAGGAGTACTCATAGATAATGGAGAACGCTACAATAAGGCTTTAAAGGCGGCTAATCCCAATGCTAAAAATGATTCTGAATTAAAACCATATGAAAAGAGAAGATTCTGGAGATACTTCTTTGATCCAAATCTAGCTCTCAAACTAGATAAAGTGAATTTAAAAGCATTAGAGTTATTTGATTCTTACGTTAAGCAAGGAAAAAAAGTAATAATACTTTCAGGAACCAGAAAAGAAATCGTGAAAACACTACTAGATAAAATCAAGGAGGTAGCTAGAAAAAAAGGATATAGATTTGAACCCTACATAGTAATCTGGAGAACAAAAGGCGACTACAGAAAAGCCCCAGAGTTCAAGTTAAATAAAATAAGGGAATTAGAGAAATTGCTTGGAGAGCCTGTTGAAATTGTTTACGATGACAAAGAAGAAGTCATCAAAAAAATGACTCGAGAAGGAATTAATGCTGTTTTATGGAGAAATCATAAAAATAAAAAGCTAGGATAAAGCCAAACCACCTTCATATGTATCTGCTTCAGTTGGTTTCATTTGAGGTAATATACTCTTCAGAACTGAGACAGTATAATCAAACGCATCCTCCATGTAAACATATCCTTTAGTCTTTATCGCATCTTCCAAGAAGTAGTATGTGAAGAACCCATTATGCATGTCACTGGTACCGTCATACGAGTAACTATGTTTATTAGAGGCCATTGCTACATATCTACCAACTTCCTCATCTGCAAGAACAGCCATGCCCCCAATTTGACAGGCATCAAAGAAGAAGAACGCATGCTGACTATCCAGAGAACTAAAAGCTGAATCAAAATAACCCTGAGTAATCCCAACCACATCAGTAGAAATAATCATTGAGCCGTATTTTGAATCATAATAACCGTGACCAGAATAAGCAAAAACAACAGCATCTCCAGGCTCATCTTCAACAGAAAGTAACCAATTTATCGCGTCCTCTATTGCTTGAGCTGTAGCATCTCTGTCTAAAATTAGTTTAACAATATAGCCCAACGACTCTAAGTAATTCGCCCAATCAATAGCATCATCATCACAGTATTGTAGATCATTACTATCTCCTTCGTAATCAGAAATACCTATAACAACTGCATATTTTTGCCCAGTTATCTCAGATCCTCCGCTACTGCCGCCGCCTCCGCCAGGTTTACCATGACCTTGACCTGGATTATCTGGTTTAGCTTTAGGTACAAATTTATCTATAATAGCTTTTGGCTTTAAACCTCTGTGAGATATTGAGTATGTTTCCACAATTAATATGGTTTGTGAGGCTAGAATTATTACAAAAAGCAAGACGAGCAACTTATCTTTTCTCAATATAGACACCAATGTTTTTTATAAAGAATCAGAAAATATCAATGATAGTTTACATAAAAAATTTTCTTTTTTTAACTTAATTATAAAAATTAAAATTAATCGTATTTTTATATAGTCTTAAGCTAAAAAGTATTTTATAAAATCGAAGTTTTGTTGATGAAAGAAGAATGTCTAGCATAGAAGAATATTTTAGAGAAGGATTTAGTGGCAGAGAGAAAAGAGAGCTTCATCTAGCTGAAATGAAGATTAGTGTTACTAAATTGATTAGGAGACTTGATGAAGAGTCCTTATTTATTAAAACTATAATTGATTCTATAGAGGCTGGATTGCTCATCTATAATTTAGCCGACGAGATCAACGTAAATAATGTTATTGTAGTCTTAGATTGGTCCGGAATACATGTTATGTCAAAAGAATCAATGATTAAAAGATTAGCTAATTTCCTTCTTAATTTCAAACATGCTGAACTGAATTACTATACCATTCAATTGTTAGGGATCCTAATAAGGAATAAAGAGCATTACCAGGAAATTTTTGATTATATAGCTGAGAACTTAAATAATGAACTACCAGATTGCTTAGAAATGAGAATCGATAAGAGAAAAAGAATAATAATCAATAGAATTGAGAAATAACTTCGTCTGATCATTCCTAAAAATCCAAGAGAATAACTAAAATCTATTAAAAACAGGATTATAATCTTCCATAAATCAAAGAAATTCTCCTAGAAATATTAAATTCAATTATTGAGAGACTTCTATTTAACCTCTCAATCCCCAGATAAACATCAATCTCCTTAAACAACTCTTCCAATTCCCTTTATGGGAGACTATTTCTTGCAACGTTAAAAAAGCAGGATTTGGGGACAAAATCATATTTACCTTTCAATTCCCTTTATGGGAGACTTATTCTTGAAACTTAATAAACAAAATCAATATTTCGATAAATATTATCACTTTCAATTCCCTTTATGGGAGACTTATTCTTGAAACC
>JAHQWF010000112.1 GCA_029856055.1 Candidatus Njordarchaeota archaeon
GAATAGATGCTATTAATAAATTATTTAACATTAAACTCACTCGGGATATCGATTGTAAATAATTTTGTATATTTGATTGCTAATGAAATTAATTAATTTAAATAAAAAATTTATGAAAGATTTCATTTTAATGATTTTATTAACATATATTTCAAATAGATTTACGTATGATCTCGAAGGGTTAAAGCTTTAAGGATACTAAAAATGAATAATTATGAATCATAGATAGATTCTCTGAGAGGGTAGGTTACTAGTTTTGAAAAAAGATGAATCTGACAAATTCATTGAGTATGAACCGTTATCCATTAGAGAACTTCTAAGAAAAATAAAAAACTTAAGTTCATTAATGCTAGATTTAGCATATTTTGCTTATGTGAATGAAAATAAGGAAATAGCTGATTTAGTAATGAGCTTAGAAAAAAAGGTTGATCATTTAGTTTATTTGCTGTACATAAATGCATCATTATTAGCTAGAGATAAGGATGATGCTAAATTATCAGCGGCTATAATAAAAATAGGGTCTGCCTTAAATGAGTTCGCAAATGCAGCGGCAGATATAGCCAATTTGATACGCATAGGAATTCCACCGCACAGATACATCAAAAAAGCGTTTGAGAAGACGGAGGAAGTTGTTGATGATATTAGGGTGGAGAGTGGTAGTAGGGTAGTTGGTAAAAGTTTAGGGGAGCTCGAGGAGCTGGGCTTTTACATAGATATAATTGCTTTAAAGAGGAACAGTAAATGGATATTATATCCAGAATCTAACATCAGATTAAATGCTGGAGACATACTTATTGTTAGGGGGAGCAAGGAAGTAGTTGAGGGTTTTAAAAAGGTGTGTCTAATTGCACAGAGTTGAGATAGGTATAGAGCAATCTCTAATTGAGATGAAAAACAAAGTAGAGCTAATGCTGGATCTAGCTTATTCAGCTTTGTTTCTACAAGATAAAGAGATTGCGAAAGAGGTTCTTAAGCTGGAGGAGTATTTTGACTGGCTTTATACACAATTTCAGCTAGTGGCATTATCTATTTTTCATGAAGAAGGTGGTAAGAGTGATATTTTGGGTTTAATAAGGTTAGGGACTCATATGGAAGCGCTTGCCGATACAGCTGCAAAGATGGCTGAGACAATATTAAAGCTAAATATTCCTCTAGGAAAAAAATTGTTTAGATTGGTGGCAGAAGAAGGCGAAGAGTTCGTGGCAGTAGCAAGGATAGAGGAAAAATCAATATTATGTTGCAAAACAATTGAGGATAGTGAAATTGAATCAAAATTAGATATAAGAATTATCGCTGTTAGACGCAATAACAAGTGGTTTTTTGATCCTCCTAATGATTTCACATTAATGAAAGGAGATATAATAATAGTGCGTGGCTACGCAGAGGCCCTAGATGACATTGGAGCTATTGCTAATGGATCTAAGAGAATTTAGGTCTAAGAAACAAATCTAACACAACTAAAAATTTTCTTGGAGCCACCTCTCTAGATGCCATCGCATTTAGAACTTTTATTGAGATATTAAAATCAACAAGTAATTCAATAATTTTTTTGATTGCACTATTTATTGCTGATTTCTTAGAGGTCTCTCTAACAAATATATAAAAATGAATGATGCCCCCATCAGGCTTTAATAAATTCAGTGCAACATCAATGAATTCCAGAGATCTTTCTGGATAATTCATGATGATCCTATCAGCGACGGCATATAATTCCTTGCAAATTTCCTTCGCATCTCTATTATATAAAAATAAATTCTCCCTAGGAATGTCGTTTATTTTAATATTTATTTGCGCATAATTTATCGCGTATGGATTTATGTCGATAGCATGTGTCTTTGCACCTTTTTTCGCTATAGGAATAGCAAATGGGCCAACACCAGCAAACATATCAATTACTACTTCGTTTTTGCTGACCTGATTTATGACTCTAAGTCTTTCACTTCCTAACCGAGGATTAAAGAAGACTTTCGATATATCTAAGGCATAATAGCAACCATTTTCAGTATGTACCGTGAAAGTATCTCCATGTCCCACTATACGTTTCCATTTAGCTATTCTGTAAGGATCTTTCATTTCACTTGTTTTGAGGAAGATCGCTCTCACACCAAAGTTAGACATGATTTTTTCTCCAACTATTTTAGCGAATTTAGGATCAGGGATATAATTTAGTAATGCTATGTCTCCTATTATATCTACGCTTTTAGGAAAAGGTATTCCGTATTTTTTCTCTAGTTGTGATAATGATAGCACTCTTCTCGGTCTTACTGGAAAGAAATCAGATGGAACTTTATCTATTCTTCCACCAGACTCATAAATTACTTTGTTTGGTTCTTTTATAGGAAAATAGACTTCTTCATTAAGGAAAACGGGCTTGTAATCTTTTAAAGTGAGGTTTAGACTTTCAAGTTTACTTTTGGCTTTTCTCAGAAGGATTATCGGGAATATGGCTGCGTACATGAAAGCACCAAGTCAGACTGGAGTGGCGTCATCATCGTTTTCAGACGGCTCTTCCAACATCATCCAAATATAATTATTATTCATATTACTCAGATTAATCCTTAAATATATGTTCATATTTTGATTGGTAATTCAAAGAAATCAATGGCATTTCTCGTAATAATCTCGCATATCCTGTCATATGATATATTCTTGATACGAGATATTACCTTTGCGGATTCTGCTACATTAGCAGGTTCATTCCTTGTTCTGGGCCAAGGTGATAAAAAAGGGCTGTCAGTTTCAAGCATTATATGATCTATATCGATTTTCTTTACAAGATTTTGATGTGCTTGACTTCTGACTATCAATGTGGGGATAGAAATATACCATCCTTGTTCAAGTATTTCCTTAGCCTCATCAAAATTCCCCATAAAAGCATGAAAAACTACTCTATCTGCATTAACTTCATCTAGAATTCTAATTACATCCTTTGTAGCATCTCTATTATGGATTACTATAGGTTTATTTTTTTCAATAGCTATCTTTGCTAGTTCCTCAAAAAATCTAATGGTCATTAACCTCTTGCTAGGATCCCGAACCCAATAGTAATCCAGTCCTATCTCGCCAATAGCTACTGCTTTATCAAAGTTATTCTCAATTATATTCACTATCTCTTCAAAAGTTTTTCTATCTATCATCTGTGGTGCGGCGCCTATAGATAGAAATACGTAATTAGGATACTTCTCAATGAGTTCTAACGCTTTATAGAAGTCTTTAGGATCTATTGAAGGGTTTATGATTCCTATTATTCCCCTCTTTTTCGCTCTTATTATTACTTCATCTAGATCTTTTCTAAATGACTTAAATGTTAAGTGTGCATGTATATCAATAAGAGCCATAGTGATCAACTCTTTTTGATGGTGTCACTATGCTAGTTTTGCCCAACATTTATCTTCTTAAAAAGAATGTCAAAGGAGCTAATATATACGTTATTGAGGAAAGCGATGGTATTACTTTAATTGATTGCGGTTTTGAAGGTAGCGATATGGGGATAATAGAATTTATAGAATCGCTAGGAAGTAGCATGGAAGATATTAAAAATATCGTCTTAACGCACGGGCATCCTGATCATGTCGGTGCACTTCCAGAGTTAATTGATGTTACTGATGCTAGAGTATACATCCATGAGAATGATATAGGTCTATTAGAGAAATTCACTGGATTAAGCAGAGACAAAATAAATAATCTGATTTTATTAAAGGGCGGAGAGAATCTAGATATCCTAGAGGGTACAACTGTAATAGATACTCCTGGCCATACTGACGGATCCATAGTTCTCTTTAACCCTAGGCGGAAAATATTAGTGACTGGTGATGTATTGATCGTGGACGCAAAGGGAGAGTTATCTCTCCCTAAAGAAGTTTATACTAAAGATCTAGATAAAGAGAAGGAATCAGTAAAGAAATTAGCTGAATATGATTTCGACACAATTCTTCCTGGTCACGGAATACCCATTATAGATAATGCTAAAAGCAAATATTTATTGTTTATTAAGACGCTCTAATTATCTTTTGCTAATAACCTCTTTTTGCTATCTTTAATGTTGATAATCTTGATAATGAATAGAATAATTGATAAGGAGTGAAAGTAGCCAAGCTAAATTGTGCTTCGGAGCTTGGGTTTAATATGTCCAAACCATATTGTTTTATGTCTTTTATAACATTATACACTATTTCTTTCAATGTATTTCTCCCATCAGCATATCTACTTGCATATCTTATTGCAAGAGCTAATGCACGTATTTGAGATCTCTCTTTAAGTGTTCTCCTGATTGGTCCACGTAAATTAATATTTACTTCTCTACCACGCCATTGTACTGTAATTTCGTCATAATTAAATCTCAGGATTTTTTCATCTGGAATAGAATTCTTACAGGGGACTCTCTGCAGTTTCTCAATATTTATTGATTTATGTAATTTACGTTTATCTCCTTTTCTAAGAGATTGTTTTTCTCTACGCAATCGAATTATATCATCAATCAGTACATCATGGACTCCAAAGTTCCTAACAACATATACCTTATCCGATTCTAATAATATTGGACCTAAAGCACCTACAGCGAAAATCAAAGATATATTGTGTTTTCTGATTAAATCCACTAATTCTATTAATGGAGTTATTGGCTCTAAATCTACTGGAACAATTTTTTCAATACTTCATCCTTAGTAATAAATTAACAGCGCTACTATCTTCATCGATTAATATTCCCTTAACTCTAAATTCCAATGCTTCAAGCAACGAAGCCGCTTGTGAAGTTGATCCACTAGCTTCATTCGTATTAAATAACGCTGTATCAATGTTTTTACCAGGTAGTTTCTTCATAAGTATGGAGAGATCAATGCCGCGAATGACTCTCCTGTTTTCAGCAGCTATTAAGGGCAGTTCATCTATACTTATAACGAATTCTCTTCCATCACCAGGTATATAATTGTAATGCGCGACCGATAAAGCTGTTAAGATAGTCGTTTTACCATGAAAATTAGCACCAGCGAAAGAGATTACTTTTCCTCTCTCTATGTAAAGGCCGCTTATTTGTCCGTGATGAGGCAAATTAAAGATAACTGAATATTTCTTTGGCGCCTTAAAAGGGACTGCGTCTCGTAATGGGAGATCAGAATCCCCTCTTCTGGGCAAAATTGATCCATCTGCTATGAAAGCTAATATTCCTTCTTCTGATAATTTCTTTCTTAGATATTCCTGATCCTCAATTGTTTCTATCATTCTCCCTAGATTTTTCTTTTTCTTTGATGATCCTCTCAGTTCATTTATGATTCTTGGAATGGTCTCTATTATCAAGCGCCTTAAGCGTCCGCCTGATATTTTTCGCCTACCTTTATAAGGTACATAAAAATCTAATCTTATCTCTACATAGTCTTCAAAGAAATTAATTGAATTTCTTTCCAGAAACGCTTGACCCGGCGGGTCAATCCATAACCACGGATGCCCTTCATACCTTATTGTTCTATGCGTTATACTATTGAAAAAGTGCTTAGAAGCTCTGATGCTTAGATTATTTTTCATTACGATCTTTTTATCGTACCTTAATTCTTTGTAAGGGATAAGGATTTTTATTTTTCCTGGTAATGGATCACCAGGATCTCTGGGCACTCTATCGATTATTAATACGACTTGATTGTCATAACTATAACTTCCTAATATATTCACGGATGCTCCATAACCTGCTCCATCTATTTTCTTTACTTTCCTAATTAATTGATCGATATCATCTATAGAATTATTTTGATTCATAACAATTCACGTAAAGAGTTATAGCTGTACTAGTTATGAAGCGTCGAAAATGCAGTCCTGACAAAAATTAGTTGTCATTTCTTCATATAATGCAAGAAAGAACGCAATAGCTTCCATTATATCATCATTATATAACTTCTTTTCTATTACTTCAACCATTCTTATTAGTTCACTTAGATTATATCTATTATTACTAGTGATTGTCGACAGATACCCCTCATTCAGTGTATCAAGTTCTTCTTTTTCACCCACAATTGCGGATAGTATTAACTTAGCTTCTTCTATTTTTTTCTGAATGTCAAGAAGTAACAATCGGTATTCTATGCTTCTCGGGGATAATGTAACTAATTGTCTAAGACCTTTTTTTAGATCTTTTAGGATCTCTAAAACAATTTCACGAATCACGACGGGTTCAATCTCTAGGAATACAGCATCATAGATTTCATTTAAATCGAAGCCTTCATTGAACAATCTTATCAATCCTCTGTCAGCTGAAAAGCCGGTTCATCATTTACTCAGTTAAGTGGCTCCTCATCTTATATCATGATCAAAAAGAAAAAGTAAAAAGAAATTATTTATAAAATATTCAGAATTTCTTTTTCTTTTCACTTGATTTCATGAAGAATGTAATAACGAATATAACTGCAATGATATCTATTATTATGCCTAACATACTTTAACGTAAACCTCCGATTTAAGTGAAGGCAGGTAAATCAATGTCAACTTAGGTAAAAAATATTTATAAATTTATCATATTATTCTGAGCATTTCCCTAGCATTGTGAAATTATAATAGATGTTCTTGTTTCAAGTATAAATGGTAGATCTCTAATATCTTTTACTAGCTCAAATAATTCCTTAGTATCCTCAACCTCCACATATAAAATTGCATCTATTTCGCCGGTTACGATTGAGCAAGATTTAATTGCAGGATATTTTTTTAGAGCATCAGATAGTTCATTTACAGGAATAGGGCGTAATTTCAATAAGACGTACGCATTTATGGGCATTATCATCACCATATAAAGTTGTTGCAGTAAATTAAATTAGAGGTTAAGAGAAAAATAATAAAAAATGTTATTTAAACAAGACGCAAATGCACATACAATATCTTAATTTTATTTTAAAGATTTTATAAAGAGCTTGCTTTCTTTTTCAGTTCACTAATCCATTCCTCGATTCTAGCGTAAATCTCACTCTTAAATTCCTCTGGTAATTTATTTTCTTTTTTCAATATTGATTCTAGAGATTGAGTTGTTTTAACTATTTCTTCAGCAATACTTGAATACTTGGGTATTAAAGATAATTCTCCGCTGATTTTTCTTAGTTCTTCTAATATTGAGTAGGGATTCCAATCCAATTCTATCATGTCTTTAACGGTAATTAATTTTTCCTGAACGCTCAGCAATAAGATCAATGTTTTCTTAAATTCTTCTGATAGTGCTCTTCTTTCAGACAATTCCCTTATGGTGTCGCTTATTAATGCTCTAATAATCAGAATCAGCCTACTGATCTCTCTAGTTGAATCGCTAATACGTATACGTAAGGAATTATTGGTCACGACAATATTTATTCTTAGCGTGAGGCTGTTAAAAGGTAACTGTATCGTTGCTGATTTACTAACATCGTCTCTTTCTATTAATAGACCTCCGATTACAGATAATTTCTCTATTACTTTGTTAAATGCTGTCTCGGGAGTTGTCTCGCTTAATGAAAAGACTAAATCTCCCGTCTCGTTTTTTGTCAATATTTCTTTTTTTACTAGTTTTTCTCCCCCAGCATATTTCCAGTTCAGAAGGCTTATTAATGCTTCTAAATTATTCGCATTTTCATCAATGAAATTATACGGAATTAGCATGGCAGAAGTGCTATAGATAAATGATGAATGATTTGGTTCGTATATTATGACGTAGGTATTGGGTTTGTTTTCTAGATGCCCTATAATAACACTCTCTCTACCTTTATTTATTTCATATGAATTAAACTTAGATGGATACTTTATTTTTGTTCCTAGCAGAGGTATATTCACTGTAACTTGATCTTCATCTGTTATTATAGGTTTAGATAAGTCATATCTAGCCGTAATATTATATGCATCGAAGATTTCATTGAATTTGACTATGTCTTGCCATGTTGAGCTCAGACTAGGTGCAAATATCACTCTTTGATTGGGTCTTATAGAAATAATTTCTGGTTTTGTAATAATGATTAAATCTGACTCTTTTATGTTTTCGTTAATTTCATATCCTCGTAATCTCAGTCCAGCTACAATCCAATCATTTATTGGTCCTATAACTGAGAAACTACCGCTTTTAGGTCTTGTTCTTATTACTTCACAAAGTTTGGATTCTGGTATGCTATTACCTAATATCTCTACTTTTATTGCCCCCATAGTTTTCTTTATTGAGAGTATAGGATATCTATTATCCTGAATCTCCAAGTAATCTCCAGGTAGAGGCATTTCTTCGTTAGTTATTTCAACTAATATACTGTAAATTCTCTCGGATATCTTCCAGATCCTATGGATTTTCATTTCTAATCGACTCTCCAAGCTAATTCGTATACTTTATCTACTAAATCCTGAACGATTTTAGCGCCTTTTTTCTTGTATTTCTCAATGATCCAATAGGCCCCCTCTATCAACGAAATTATTGAATTTATCTCGCTATATTTCCGTTTTTTTATGTTATCAAGTATGAAGCTTGTAAGCTCAACGAAAATAGGGCTTACTTTAAGTCTTGTATCGGTTAATTCAATGCTTCCATCTTTTAAATTTAGTATTAAGGCATCTTTTTTTGGTAGTAATCCGCCTTCATATATGAATCCTAAATCCAATCTCTCCATCTCTCCATGAATTATAAAAGAAGAGAAGTACAATCTTTTTCTGATGGATATTGGTAACATTAATGAGATTGCTGAGAAAACGTCAGTAGATGTTAACTTATTTTTTTCCTCTAAGCTATTTATAACTAGGTCTTTTGATGGGATAATAATAGTTTTAATTCTGTGAAACAAAGCGTGGAGTAAGTGTGTTAATTGTTCAAAGGTAAATATCTTAAACAGGGAATCGAGTTTATTTAGCAGAATTCTTAATCTTTCTATAGTTTTTTTAAAAATTTCGAGGCTACTAAATTTTAGAGCTTTTAAATCACCAAATATATCTTCATTGAGAAAATGCTTATTAAGTATACGGAAATCATATATCAATCTCAGAAGTTTATAATTAATAAACAATACATGTGCGCGTAGTCTTTCAGGTCTATTGTACTCATCTACACCTGCTTCAGTGACATAACTAATCGCATATACGCTATCAGATATAGGGAAGCATCTTAAGGCATCTATTAATTTAACATTAGGAGGCAAATAATAGCGGATTAATGAATATTTCGCTATCTTTTTTATAGTTTTTTCGTCGAGTGAGGAAGATTGTGCGGTTATCCTATAATCGCCACCTTTTCCTGAAGTATAAATAAATTGATGTATCGAGATTTCCGCATCTAAAGGTGCGAGAAACATTTATTCACCTCTCACGATGTTTCAACAATCCAGAAAAATGGTTTCTCTATGTTTATTGGATTTGGATCCTTTCCCTGGGCCCTTAACGTTTCGAGATCACCACCAAAAGCAGATATTGCGAAGAAATCATATTTCTTAATATATCTAAATATCTGGGCTAGATTGTAAACTGGTGCGGTGTACTGCCAGAAATATTTTTCTGGGTCATTAATACCATATAGATCATTTTTAGTAAATACGAAAGCTACGGGTTTTCGTATTGTTTTCTTGAAATTATCAGATAAATATTCGATGAAACGATATATTAACCAGACTTGTATAACTTTCTTATCAGGGTCGGGGCTTGGCTCTATTAAGAATATATAACCGTCTCCTACATCGATTAATGCTCGGAAGGTATCTCCCATTCTCTCTATTTCGGCTCCAGCTAGATCATATGTCCTGACTTCTACTTTTTTTCCATTCACTTTCATTCTCACATGAATTAATAATCTTTCCTCAGTTTTTGTGGGAGGTGCGCCTTCACCCCTCAGAATCCAGTTCATCATTCGCATATAATAATCAAGTCCTGATAAAATATGCATATTACTAACATTGAGCATTTTCGATAATTTATTGATTAACATAACCAAGTAGGTGGTTTTTCCAACAGCTCTTATGCCAAATATTGATAATTGTCGTCTTTTGGGTAAGAATTGTATGGGCATTTTTATCACACCTTGTTTGGTTTACCACATATTAAATTAATTTATTGTGAAAAGCTCTCCATATTATACGCTATTTGGATTAATTATATTGGGGAAAATTCTATAAGATTTTTGCTAGGTTTTTCTTGCTGAGTTTTGTTGATAAAAGCCATATAAGCGGTTCGTAAAATTGATTAATATTGAAGGACTCCGGGTTCAATAGGATCGAGTCTATATTGTGATCTATGTTTATCTTAAATAGTTTATAATAAGAAAATGTTTTATTAATATAATTTATATAGTTAGATTTTATATTGTTATTAAAAATAATAAAAGCTACAGGTTTTTTAACACGTCTGTGAATAATAATTCTTTTGCTTGCATTTGAGAAAACGTGACTTATTAGATGCAGTTGTTTATCTGGGGAGCTAAAACTGTTTAAGAAGATTGCTAGTAAATCCA
>JAHQWF010000011.1 GCA_029856055.1 Candidatus Njordarchaeota archaeon
ACATACATCGTTGCAATTCTATTGCTCATATATTTTACTACAGCTAAATCGTGGGATACGAATAAGTAAGTCAGACCAAACTTTTCTTGCAATTCTTTTAGGAGATTAAGAATGCTTGCTTGAACACTCACATCAAGTGCGCTGGTTGGTTCATCTAGCACTATGAACTCTGGATTCATTGCAAGAGATCTTGCTATCGCTATTCTTTGTTTCTGACCTCCCGAGAACTCATGGGGATACCTATATAAATGCTCTCTTTTTAGACCTACCGTCTCTAGAAGCTTCACAACAAATTCCTCGGGATTACCGACATCTATGCCATGTATCCTTGGTCCCTCTATAATAATCTGGAAAATGGTCATTCTTGGATCAAGAGAAGAATATGGGTCTTGGAATACCATCTGAGCTTTCTTTCTGAATTCCTTTATTTCTTCCTTATTCATCTTCAATACTGATTTACCATCATAAAGTATATCACCGCTCGTGGGCTCAATGAGTCTTAATATAACGCGTCCTAAAGTAGTCTTGCCCGAGCCAGATTCTCCTACTAGTCCTAGACACTCACCTTTCTTGATATGGAATGTTACACTGTCAACCGCTTTGACATAATCTTTAGATAGTAGGAATCTTCGAACTGGAAAGTACTTCTTTACATTTATAACTTCTACAAGTTTTTTACTCATTATTCTTTCCCTCCCACTCTTCTTCACTTACGTATAACCAACACTCAACAAAGTGTCCAGGCGAAACTTCAATCCTTGGTGGCCTCTTCTCTTTACAAATAGGCATTGCTTTTGGACACCTCGGGTGGAATCTGCATCCTGGAGGTGGATAAATCAGATTTGGAACAGAACCTTTGATGGGAATTAATCTCTCTATTTTCTGTAATGGGTTTGGAACTGCTGCCATTAATCCTTGGGTGTATGGATGTAATGGGTTTTCAAAGAGTTCTTCTACTTTAGCTATCTCTACTAAATTTCCCGCATACATCACACCTACCCTTTCAGTCAGCTCTGCTATTAGTCCCATGTGATGAGTTATGAGAATAATTGTTGTACCTTTCTTTCTCTGTAATTCTTTTAATAGATCCATTAATTCTGCTTGTACAGTGACATCTACATTAGTTGTCGGTTCATCAGCAATTAAGATTTTGGGATCATTCGAGAGAGCTATACTGATAACAACTCTTTGTCTCATTCCTCCAGATAACTCGTGTGGATAGTTCTTCACCCTACTTTCTGGATCTGGGATTAATGTTTCTTTCAATAATTCTACGGCCTTTTTCCACGCCTCATTCCATTCTGCTTTATCGTGAACAACCATTGTTTCAGCTATTTGGAACCCACTTGTATATAATGGATCTAGAGAACTCGTTGGGTCTTGAAAGATATATGATATTTCATCTCCACGAATCTTTCTAATTTCTTCGTCAGGTATTTTGAGTAAATCGATCACTTCACTGTTTCTTTTGTAGAATATCTCGCCTTTTTCGATTCTTCCTGGTGGTGTAATTAATCTAGTTATTGCTCTGCTTGTCACACTTTTGCCACATCCAGTTTCTCCTACTAGTCCGAATACTTCTCCTTTATAAATATCTAAGTCAACGCCATTAATCGCTCTTACTACGCCAGCATATGTATAGAAATTTACATAAAGGTCTCTAATACTTAAAATGACTTCTTTTTCGCTCATTCAAATCCTCCCACTTCACCTTCTAACTCATCCTTCACCATTTTCAGTATTATTCCACCAAGAATTATTAACATCGCAACGAAGCTGTCTCCAGCTAAGTAGGTTGTTATTGCGAAGTAAGATAACACATAAATAACTAATCCAACAATTTTGCCGACTCTAACTTTACGTAATAATGAATGAGAATCAAGCCCCTTCCATAAAAGGAATGCTATTAATACTGGACCAGTCATTAGGAAGGCTCCAGGAATGTCTATTGGGACAACAACCATGTATACGAAACCTGCTAATATTGCTAGGTCACCAAATAATCCAATGAAATCATGTAATTCGACTGGTTTCTCTTTCAGACCGAACTCTATGCTTCTTCGTGTTCTTGGATCCAAAACATCTCTGAGCACATCACCTAAGAGATTCCACCCTAGACCAACGATGAATAAGAAAGTTCCTGGAATAATGACTAGCCACCATTTATCTGGCCAGTACTGTCTACCATCGCTAACTATTCTACCAATCTCCGCTATAGGTGGTTGTGCACCCAGACCTAAGAATGATAGCGCTGCTTCTAGTATAATAATTGAGCCGAGGTCTATAGTGATCATTACTAAAAGTATTGATGATAGGTTTGGTAGAATATGCTTGAACATTATTTGGAAGTCTGATAATCCTAATGCTTTCGCCGCTTCAACGTAAACTTTTTCCTTCTCTGATAACGCTACTGCCCTAATCATTCTTGTGTATCCTGGCCACCAGACAATAACCATAGCAAGTATTACTGCTAGCATAGGTCCAAGATTTCCAGAGTCGTACAACCTAATACCAAATAGAACTGTGAAAAATCCTTCCAAAGCTGGTACTGAGAATAAGAATTTAGAAATAGTTGTTGGTAGAACCGCAGCCATAGCTATTGCGAGCATTAGTGCTGGGAATGCATAGAATATATCAACTATCCTCATTATTATTTCGTCTATTACACCACCATAATAAGCGGCAATTAACCCTAAAATTATTCCTAGAGGGACACCTAGAGCTACAACTAGTAATCCAATTACAAGTGATACCCTAGCTCCCCATAGCATGATTGATAATAAATCTCTACCATAGTGATCTGTACCAAAGATATGCCCTTCCCATCCTGGAGGCATATTTCTAGGGTACCTAAATAGCCCCCAGTAAGGTTCTGGAGCTATCCATGGACCAAATATTCCAAGGAAGAAGAATAAAGCTATCAGTATGAAGCCAACAACACCTAATGGTGACCTATTAAAGGCTCTTAGCATGAGTTTTAATTCATCTATTCTAGATTGATTTTTGTCGGACCATCCTGGTGATATGAGTTCTCTAAATCGAGCATATAATTCTACAAATTTATCTGTTATTAAATCTAGTTTTTTGGAGAATTTTATCCATAATATACCCAATGCGATCACCTTTGAGCCTTAAGAATCTTATAATCTTACTCTTGGATCTATTAGAGCATACAGTATATCTACTATCAAGCTTATAATTACTACAATTAATCCAGCATAAAGTGTTGATAGCACTATAACTGGTATATCCAGATTACTTATTGCGGCAAAATAAAGAACTCCTAACCCAGGTATACCGAAAACAGTCTCAGTAATTATCGCACCACTTAACAGCCCTCCAAACATAAAGAATACTACGGTTACTACTGGAATAAGCGAGTTCTTTAATGCGTGACGCCACAATCTAAAAGGTGGAAGACCCTTAGCTTGGGCGAATAAAATGAAGTCCGCAGATAAAACATCTAGCATAGTGTTCCTAACGTATCTAGCTAGTCCTCCTACAAGTATAAATGCCAAGATAAAAGCTGGTAACAGAAGTCTCCTATTTATTTCTATAAATATCTTCCATTCACCTAGCAATAGAGCATCAAGGATATAGATACCAGTAATCATTTCTGAGGGTCTCGGTAAACCTACAAGTGTCATCCAGCCTAACTCGTTATAGAATACCCACATAAATATGAATGCTATCCAAAAGCTAGGTGTACTATAACCGATGAGAGCTAGAATTCTTACAGCATTGTCAACAGCTGTATCCTTCTTCAACGCAGCCACTATTCCCATTGGTATACCCATAGCGACAATCATAAACATCGCCATTATCGCGAGATTAAGAGTTATTGGTATACGCCGCATAAATTCCTCTGAAACCAAATTATGCGTGACTGGAGAATAAATACTGTTAGTCAATATAGCTCTAGTGAAATAATAGAACTGTGCCCAGAAGGGTTCATCGAGGTGATACATCTTCCTAATTTTCTCGACAACTTGTGGACTGGCTTTCTGACCGCCAGCCCATACCCTAGCTGGATCAGCCGGCATTAGGAAAGCAATTGTAAATGTAATAAACAGCACTCCAAAAACAGTGGGTATAAATGTAATTGCTCTTCTAACTAAGTACCTACCCATACCAGCCATATACAAGACCTGCTGATGTTTTATATGTAAGTATGAAGAAATTTAATTTAAATATTGGTTATTAACAAAATAAATCTCTCTAATCCTTTTTAGAAAATATAACATAGAAATAGTGAGCTTAATTAAATTTAAGTAAACGAATTCTTCATCTAGTTATATCAGAAATCACTATTTCAGCTATCTTTTTACCTGATAGAAGCATTGAACTGAATATAGGACCCATTCTTGGTAAGTTATAATAGGCTGCAACCGCCATTCCAGTTGCGTACAAACCTTCTATTATCTTTCCTGTACGTTCAACAACCAAGTCTTCACTTTTGACGGAATACATTGATTTCTCCCCTAGAACACTAATTCCCAAATCCTTAATTTTCTTTGCAACCACACTTATTACCTCGGCATCATGACCAGTAGCATCTATCACAGCCTTAGCCCTAATCATTAAAGGATCAACATGAAGACCAGATAAATGAACAGCTGACCATTGAATCACAACACCCTCAATTCTAAACGGATTATCTCTATAAATAACATCTTCAACACTTATCCCGAAGATTAGCTTAGCTCCGCTATTTATTGCTGCCGACCCAAGTTTGATAAGTAATTCAGATGCATCCATAACGATTAGGTTCTCATTTTCTTTGGATATCTCATAACGACAATTCATTTCATCTAGTATTTCCCTAGCTTTTACTGATGCTACAATTTTGTGGAACAACATTCCACCACCGCCTATTCCTCCACCTAATGATAAACGTCTCTCTAAAATAAGTGTCTTTAAACCTCTCTTAGCCAAATAGTATCCAGCTGTTAATCCTGATGGACCAGCACCAACTATTATTATATCTACCTTAGAGAAATTGACGAGATCTTTAGAAGAATACTCAATAATAGTTCTAGTTATATCACACTCATCAAACGATACGCTCATTTCTTAAACACCTACTCAAATAATTCTACTAAGTATAAGGAATTTTATTTATCTAAATTAAAATATATAATATAAGGCTAAAATAGATGGTGGGGAAAACCATGGTTTGGATAAGACCAGATATGAAGACACCAAGCGCATTAACAATTGCGGGAATAGACCCGAGCGGTGGTGCGGGAATATCTGCAGATCTAAAAACATTTTCAGCTATAGGTATTCATGGTTGCTCTGTTGTTACTGCTATTACAGTTCAAAGTACTATGGGGATTGAAGATGTGAAGCCTGTAGAGCCCGAATTGGTAAGAAGGCAAATTAAAGCAGTTTTAGAAGATGTTAAGATAAAAGCGATAAAAATAGGAGTTATCTACACGCCTGAAAACGCTAAAGTAATTCAGGAAGAATTAGATGGACAAGGCATACCAATTGTATTAGATCCAATTCTGATTTCAACAACTGGTCAAAAACTAATAAAAGATGTAGCAATTAGAACTATGATCGATGAATTATTACCAATAAGCACGATTATTACGCCAAATATACATGAAGCAGAAGTACTATCTGGCATTAAAATTAGAACGATTGATGATGCAAAGAGAGCTGCTAAGAGAATACATGATTTAGGAACAAAAGCTGTTCTAATTAAGGGTGGTCATCTAAAAAGTGATCAATGTACAGATATATTATATTATAAAGAAGACTATTATTACCTAAAAATGGAGAGAATTAAATCTGATGAAATTCACGGCACTGGCTGTAGCTTATCAGCTGCCATTGCTGGTTTTATTGTTCTTGATTTTAGTATTATCGATGCTGTTAGGAGAGCTAAAGAGTTTGTGTATTACGGTATAATAAATGCACTAGATGTTGGTAAAGGAAACAAGATAATAAATCCTTTAGCAAATCTTTATAAGGAGAGCGAGAGATTTAATGTGTTATCTGAGCTCTGGAAAGCTTTTAATGAATTAAGGAAAATGAAAGGGATAGTTAAATTTGTTCCAGAGACGCGAATGAATTTTGTTTATAGTTTACCTAAACCTCTAGGGGAAAATGATGTGGCCGGTTTTCCAGGAAGAATAACAAGTGATGGCTCAGATCTTTATGCAATTAGTCGTCCATGGTTTGGTGCATCAAAACATGTAGCTCGGGTTGTGATTACGGCAAATGATTTTGATAGAAACATACGTTCTGCAATAAATATAAAGTACTCCAAGGAACTAGTTGATTCTGCAAAAAAAGCAAATTTATTTGTGGCAAAGTTTGACCGCAGAGATGAACCAAGAGACATAAAGGAGAGAGAAGGTATGACATTGTCGTGGGGAGTTAGATACGTTATTGAAAAATATGGAAGAGTACCTGATGTTATTTATGATTTGGGAGATGTTGGCAAAGAACCTATGATTAGAATTCTCGGAAAGAATCCTATTGATGTTTTAAATAAGTTGAAAATGATTTTTGGTAACCTAAGTAATAAAATTTGATTTATTTACTTTTAATCAACGATTTCATGAGGTATCATTCTAAGAATCGCGCTAGAAACAACTGAAGAGAGCAAAATTATTGTTAAAGCTACTGTGTACAATTCTTGGGTGATTATTCCATTAACTAAACCGAATATAGCTGCTATTATGCCGAAGCTCAATCTGAAATTGAAGAATAAACCGCTTAGGTTAGCTACATGTTTATTAACCAAGATGCTGGTAGTTATGTAAACTATCATGTACTTACTTATGTATGCCAATAAACCTAGGATTACTATTAGGTATATTCCTTCTAAACTTATATAATTGAATTTCATTAGTAAGCCTGCTTTAAAGAAAAATGCTGGTGCTAAGAATCCAAATATAATCCCTCTTAATTTCTCTTGAACAATCGTATCCTGCTCGATCATCTCTGAAAATAATATGCCCAAGAGAAATGCGAAAACAGCTTCACTTATACCTATTCGTCTAGATATAAAAGGCAAAATGAGTAAGAGTAATAGAATAAATCTAATTTCCATTTCGACTTCAGAACCTCTATATCGCTCGAAAACTATTTTACCAACCTTCGGTGAAAGATACATAAAAAATAATGCAATCACTCCATATAAAAAAACATAGATACCGTAATTACCCATTAGCACTGTAAGAGATAAAACACTTAAAACATCTGTTATTAAAGCACTACCTAAAATTATTTGACCATGTTCGCCAAGAGATTTTGAGTGAGTTTTCATAACGGCGTAAACTAAGGCAAGTGATGTAGTAGAAAGGGAAATTGAAAGTATTATGGATGCCTCAAAACTGAATTGAAATATAATGAAAACTGTGATGAATATCATAAGGAATGGAAATAGATACGATAAGATGCCAATAACAAGATTCTTATTAAGATTTGTTTTAAGGAGCTTTGGATCAACTTCAAAACCAGCAAAAAACATGATTCCAAGTAACCCGAAATCTGCTAGGAAATCAATCCATACTACTGGTTTTAGAGCAAGGATATTGGAGCCAATCACACCAGCGATTACTTCTAGCATGGCTGTAGATACATTCAGTTCTATTGAGATAAAGCCAGCTAATATGATCAAGACACCTATAAGTATGCTGTCGTTATCCAAGTATAACACCTCATTAACGATGAATTATAGTTAAGATAATGATTTTCCATCAAGCTAATTTTATTCCTTTTAAAAATTATGAAAACATTCTATTAAAGAGCTCTTTATGATGATATTTGACTTCTTGCGTAGATGTGTCTTAGTGTGATTAGTGACAAGACAAAAACCAGTAGAGCTATTACGCCGATTAAGAACGTAAGTAGGGTAAAACCTACATAGCCATAAAGCTTCATAGTAAAGAATCCATATGCCATATAACTCATAGTTGGATAGAGATAAATCACTAATAATGTTAAAATTATTTGCAGGGATTTAAATGACTTTTCTTTCAAGCCTTCAAATTTAGTTCCAGATACTATAGTGTATGATACAGCAAATATCGCTATCACTAAAATAAAGAAGATTGTTGCGAGTGTTGCTGTAAATATTATTTCTGACAGGGTGTATGGATTTATTATAGTGTATATATAAAGCAATAAGCCATTTGTACCATAGAAATAAGCAGCAATTATAACTACGCTGATAACTATTGGTTTTTCCCATAGAGATATGTTAGAAGTCCCATGTATTAATTCAGAGAGCTTTGTATTAAAGAATAATAGGCCCAGCACTGACAGCAATGGGAAATATAAGACAAGTAAGTTTATATACAAGATTATGCTTCTCATGAGCGCATCTTTAATCGTTTCTGTATACCAACTCATTAAATAATTCATTGATGGTAAGAGTTTACTGATAATTATGTGAGGGAACCCAATCCAATAAATTGCCAGTGGTACAAAAATTAACAGGGAATACAAAGTAATGGGCTTGGTATTTCTCTTAAGAAAGATTTTATTTACTTTTTTATTAAGTAACAGAAATACAGCATACACAGATGCAATTAAGAGGGTTATAACTGATTGAATTAAATCATAATAATTTACTGGACCATAAATAATGTCCCCGTTACCCATTAATTCATAAATGCCTTTAATGTGAAAGAAGCTTAAACATACATATGTTTTCCAGAAGGGAAATACTTCCGTGAGACGAGAATCTATATGCGCAATATCTGATTTCCAGTAAAATCTAGCATCATAATAATTGACTGATACCTTTAATTTATTAAAAATATTTCTTGGGATAATTGTTGAAGTTATGAAAAATATTCTGGCACTATAAGCTCCTTTATTCAGCTTAGAGATTCTCATCGGGTAATAAATCTTAGGCGAATAAAACTTGTATATTATTGGTTCAACCATAATTTTTCCTTCACTAGGCTTTATGGAAATCAAATCCACTGCAAAATAACTGTAACCACTATTAATATAAGAATCAATAATATAGCTGTTCACATAGATCTTACTCGCAGCTACATTATTTTGTTCAAAAATAAGCTGAACCATTGAAACAAATACTGATGAATTGACAGCTTTGATAACAGTCACATTGTGTGGGCCAAGAACCTTATTAAAAATAACCTCGCCTCCCGAACCGGGTCCACCAGGATAACCACCGCCGTGAGTAGGTACTGAACTATATGGAACATTCTCAACTAATTCACCTAATTTCTCAAAAACATCTTTTGATCCTAACTCTATCTTTGGGACGGATGGAAGCGGTAAAACCTCAAGAATCTTTATTTCTTTGTCAGCTTTAACTTCAAGAACAGAAGAAAGATAAATAACTTCTCTTCCATCATACCATGAAACAACAGCAAGTTGACCAGGTTCATAAACATTTACGGGATCACTCGGTATACTTCCCCTATCAGCTTTAACCATATTTAATGGTAACAGTTGATATGATATAAGAATAGATAAAGATAAGAAGATGAGAAAAAAAGAAAAGAAACGGCCTCTCATAACTCATACCTTTCAACTTTATCTCATTCTAATACATATTTAAGGTAATTGACTATAAATAATTTATTCATCAATATCACTTGGTTAAACTTAATAATCTCAGAAATCGTGTCTCTTATAAATTCTCTTCTAACTATTGAATTCATGACATCCTTGGCTAAGAAATTAGATTACTCCCAATTCATGATTACAATAGGAAGCATTATAATAATATGAATTTATTAGCCATAATAATCTAGCTGGAAATAAAAAAATAAAGAAATGGGGTAGTTAGGGCGGATGCTAGTATCCGCCCTTGGGATTATGCCCCTCGATTATGAATATTAGGCGCCAGGAACCATCTAGGGCCTTATCATAATGGAATAGCAAGTATACCTCATCACCCGGCCTAAGGACAAGCCAGACATCATCACTATGGCGCAGCAAGCGAGTGACAGGGCGATTGCCCTCGCCAATAGCCATAACCAGAGGTAGCTCGATCATTGAGCCATTATCGCTAATAGCGACAAGCCTAACGTAATCGATATACGAGGTATACTCATCAAGCTCGGAGAGCTTAAGCACGTAGAAGTTGTTCTTAACGATGTCTGGTTGTGAAGAGATGACGTGGCGGTAGATCACATCCCTATTATACATGGCTCCAGTATGGATATCTAGGACAACCTCAGTGACCCAGGTAGAGTTACTGAAGACACTCAAAGTAGGACAAGAACCACTTGAAGAACACGTAGTAAATCCTTAGCTCAGTGAACCTGGCTTCAGCAAAACCATAGACCACCTCACCCAGTCTCCC
>JAHQWF010000033.1 GCA_029856055.1 Candidatus Njordarchaeota archaeon
AATCATTACCAGAACAGGGAAAGAAGATTTGGCAGGTGAAAACATTCCATGTCAACTCAAAATTTAGAGAAAGTTTCAGCTGATGTAGAACGTATGTTTAAAAAATTCAATATTCAGAGTATAGATAGCATAAAAGAGAGATTACCACATAGCAAAATTTTAGATATGGGCTGGATAATAGCTCATAGAGACTTCGATAAATTACTTGATTTGTATAATTCTGGAAAAAAATTTGCTGTAGTGAGCGGCAGAGGCCCATCAGGGCCAATACATCTAGGGCATCTCTATGTGTTCAGGGTTGTAAAATTTTTACAAGATACGTACGGAGCAGAGGTATTTATCCCGCTATCAGATGACGAAAAATATGTTTTCGGTAAGTTAAGGGACTTCGATGAAGGAGAATGTTGGGCTCTTGATAATGCTCGAATAATACTTTCTCTTGGCTTTGACGAAAAACGTACAAAGATATACATCTCATCTAAACAAAAGTGGGTTTATAGATATGCGTTATTATTTGCTAGGAAGCTAACAATAAATGCGGTTAAGAGCGCTTTTGGCATAGATGATAGTAGCAATATTGGTGTACCATTTTACGCGGCAGTACAAATAGCTCATATTATGCAACCGACAATAGACTTTGGCTTACCCGTAGTTGTACCTATAGGTTTGGATCAGGACGTTTATATGAGGTTATCTCGAGATGTTTCTGAGAGATTAGGATTAGAGAAACCTGCTTCGCTCTACGTCAGGTTTATCAGGGGTCTTACCGGTGAACCTATGAGCAGTAGCATACCAGAAACAGCAATATACATTAATGATTCTGATGTTGAAATAAAACGAAAGATAATGAATGCATTAACAGGGGGTCAACCAACGATTGAGGAACATAGAAGGTTCGGTGGTAAGCCCGAAGAATGTGTAGTATTTGAATGGCTTAAAGCTTTTGTCTTTAAGTCATCAAAAGAAGCTGAAAACTATGCAGAGTTATGTAGATCTGGAGAAATTGTCTGTGGTTTTGATTGTAAGAATTTGTTGATTAGTCATATCATTAAACTGACAAGGGAAATAAGACATAGAGCTAATAAAATGGAACTAGAGAAATACTTAATGGAGGGTTGACATTGTTAGAAAAAATTTTTGATGCTGTGAGAAATAAGCTTAATAGTTATTTTGAGCAGCGTGAAGATTTGATAAAAGAATCACGATACATTTTAAGACTATCTCGCGAAGCTATTCAGATGACTCATAAAGGCAATTATATTAGGGCTTATGAACTGATAATTAAAGCTAAAAATTTAGTTAAAAAACTAGGTAATGAGAAAATAAGGGATCCCCGATTAAGATTTTCTGGGTTCTGGCTTGATATAACTAAGGAGTTTGCTGAAGCATTTTTCCTTTATGTTTTTGTAAGTAATATTGTGAGAGGGGAGAACTTAAGTGTTCCCGATCCAAGAGAGTTAGGGATTCTCGAAGAAGCTTGGGTTTTAGGTTTGTGTGAAGCGGCTGGCGAATTAAAGAGGGAGATGTTAATACTTGCAGGAAAAAATGATTTTAGAAATGCTAAAAGGTTACTAGAGGTAACCAGAGAGATATATGGTTTAGTTTCATCATTAGTGTTACCTAATGCAGTTATACCAGGACTAAAATCAAAGATTGATTATTTAAGATCGATATTAATCTCATCAGAGGAGCTCTTATTGCGCTTGGAAAAAGAATATGATTTAATTCAAAAATTAAGTTAATGAAAATTATTTCTTTAATGAAATGATATACCAGCTACCATCTTCAACAATCCTATATCTGCGTTTAAGCTGTTTTATTATGTATTGAAGGCCTCTTGAACCACTTAAGTTTCGTTGTATCTCGCGTTTACGTATGATAAAATATGGTTCGCCAGAACTGAATGCCTCCTCCGCTTTTTCAATGATATCCTTAAGCACCTTGGATACTTTATCGTGCATTAATTCCAAATCGTTGAACTCTTTTTCATCCACCACAGTCATCAACCAATTAAGCTTTTAGAAACGATTTTAATGAGAGATATTCTGTGTTTTAGAAGTATAGTAGTAAGTTATGATTAAAAGTTATTTCCATAACTTTTTTATAGGCTATATTTGACGCATGTCAGCATAAAGATTTAAGTGTATTTCTAGGCATAGTAATTGTAATTTAGTTCTTTTATAGTTTGTGGAACTAACCGATTCAATCGCAATATTATCGAGTTTAGAAAAGCGCAGTACAATATCAATTAGTAATATACCGCGTATAGCTGTATGACAGGGGGTTAGTTTGGCGCGAGAGAGGATCATTGTTAAGGAGGCTATTAACGCTTTAAAGTATCTTTTAACGCAGCTCATGAAGAAAAATAATGATGATTTTACTGGATCTATTGATGAACTCGTTCTGAATTCAAACTTGTTCGCTTTCGCGGTCCGTTTTCTTCGAGATATAGGTAAAATAAGCGATGTGGTCAATGAGTTGATTTCCAGATTAAATATTCTAGGTAACCATCTTATTAAGAGTATTAGCGCTAATGAATTACGACATAGACACCCTGAGTCATCTTTAGATGAAATTTATTCAAAAATCTATGAGCTTAAAATATATCCTTTGGCTAGAATATTGGAGGCTTTTGGCGGATCAAACACCGTTCTTGTAAATAGTAATGCATCAAAAAGTCTACTTGTATCCAATATCGTAGAAATACTATTAAGTTATTTTGAAAATGACGATGAATTATTCTGTCTTTTTGACACAAATCAAAAGTTTGTTCCGATAGTGCAGGGTATGCTAAGTGTAATAGATGGTGTAAGTGAAAAAAAGTTGCGAGAGTGCATAACGGGGATGCTCTCTAGGATAAAAGACATTGCTTTAGAGAATGATCCAGAGATTAACAAGATATCAACACAGGATATTTTTTATTCAATAAAATTAAAAACAAGAGGGGTTTTATCAGAGGATGAAAAGAAACCATTAATGATGAATCTTAAAAGTAAAGTGTTTAAGCGTGTTTTGAAGGGTATAGAATATCTAACTATGTTTGGTATAGAGCCTCCACAAAACGCTGTAGATTATGTCCTAAGCATTATGCCTAGATTCTTTAGTGAGATATTTAGAGTTGGTAATTCCCATAACACATTTATATACTTCAGTAGCATCGCTGAATCAATGCTTAATATACTAAATTACTATAATAACAAGGCTTTTGCGCAAGCGATGATGAATTACCTAATAGAAGATACTGGATGGATCGCTAGGAATAATTACTCGTACGTCGATTTCGTTAAGACAGTAATTGGTACAAGTTTATTAATTCAAGCCAGAGGGGCTATAAGGAGATAATTGTGTAAAGGGGCAAGTGATGTTTTTTAGTGGTTATCTCGGGTCGTTCCTGATTTTATTCCTAATTTGGAGCATCATAGCGGTTATCGCAAAGTTAATGAAACTAGATAAGAAGGGTATAACAATATTTCCATTAATCTTAGTAGTTAGAAGTAACAAGTTTTTAGAAATAATTATGAGCGAGGCGAAAAAAAGAAAAAAATTTT
Organism: Candidatus Njordarchaeota archaeon; assembly: GCA_029856055.1. Lineage (GTDB taxonomy): Archaea > Asgardarchaeota > Njordarchaeia > Njordarchaeales > Njordarchaeaceae > Njordarchaeum. The sequence continues at coordinate 3,549 of JAHQWF010000033.1, forward strand.
GGATAATAGTAGCGAAAGTATCACCGTTTTTCATATGGCTAGTGCTATTGCTATCCGTGGTGTACTTTATTGCAAATCTATACTTTCTTCTAATCGGTGTTCTTAGGGTGAGTGGCGGAATACCTGTTGGGACGCCTTTAGTTCCAATAATACCATTTATAACAGTAAGTGGGAAATTTCTGTTATACTTGACCATAGCTAGTGCAATAGCTATTATTCCTCATGAAATTGCTCATGGGGTTGTAGCCATAAAGGAGGGATTAGATGTGAAATCAACAGGCTTCTTCTTTATATTAGGTGCTATTCTTGGTGCATTTGTAGAACTGCCAGAGGAGGAATTAATAGAAATCAATAAAGATGTGCAAAACATTGACAAGATTAAGCTTAAGTCATTAAAGAAAGTACTGGCAGCAGGAATTTTTTTCAATACAATAATGTTCACTATTCTCTATGGAGTTACATTAAATTATGACCAAATTATGTCACCTCTATTCAAGGTAAATGGTGTAGAGATAGTTCGTGTCTATTCTGAATCACCAGCGGAAAAAGCTGGTTTAGAATCAGGTATAGTAATAGTAAAAATAAATGACACGCAAATTACAGATATAGACGCTTTTCTCGATTATACTGATAATATTGCACCGGGAGATGTACTTATTTTATATAGTAGCGACGGAGGTATTTATGTTCTAAAAACAAGTATTAACCCTGACAATAAAGAGAGAGCCTATCTTGGTATCGTTATCACTAATCATTATGAGTCAAAATGTTCATTCATACCAGATAGCTTATACTTAGAGCTCTTTACATTCCTGTATGTTTTTATGTTACTGCAGTTTGTAGTAATTATCACCAATGCATTACCAATATTTATCTCTGATGGAGCGAAATACATTTTTATTTTTTTGAGAGAAAAACTAGCTAATAGAGCGTTAGCGGATATAATATACCTTTCTATAAACTGGTTATGTTTAATAATGCTATTGGCAAACTTTATCTTGCCTCTCTTGAAATAAAATAAAAAAGCTTATTATAATTTGTTAAAGCAATAATATACGTGAGTTTAAAAATGATAGGTGAGCATTGAAATGGCAGCACAGCAACCAATATTAAGACCTAAAGACATCATTTCAGCTTCATTACAAAAAGCAGTTGTGGTTAAATTAAAAAGTCAAAAACTCATAAGGGGTACATTAAACTCCTTCGATCAGCATCTAAATCTTTTCTTAATTAATGCTGAAGAGATACAGGAAAGCAACGTGGTATCACTAGGAGATGTAATAATAAGAGGCGATAATGTAATCTTGCTAATATTCCCAAAAGAGGAGGGGTGATGACTAATGACTAAAGGAACGCCTTCTTTTGGTAAGAGGGGTCGGGGAAAAACGCATATTAGGTGCAGAAGATGTGGTAGGCACTCATATAATGTATCTAAAGGTTACTGTGCAGCTTGTGGTTATGGTAGATCTAAACGGCTTCGAAGTTATAGTTGGGTACGACCATATCATAGACGTTATAGGTGAAAAAATTGTCAGTGCAAAAACATCAATTATTACGTAATATTATTTTATCTATAACAATAGTTATATCTTTCATCATCGTGAATGTTGGAATCATATATATAGGATCTCAAATAGGTTTTAGCCCTGAATCTATATATTACGATGTGATATTAATCATACTAAATCTATTAATTACGCTTTTTTCACTTATCCTATTTGGCAGTATAGTAGAGTATCTCGGGAAAGAACCAGGAGTATTCACTATAATCTTCTCTTATCTAGCACCAACTGTACTTGCATATTATTCTGGTTTACTGAGAGATAACGTACATATAGCAACTATCGTTATACTTTACCTTGCCATACTGATATATATTCTCTTAGCAAGATAAATATGTGTTAGTTTATCATTATTAACGCGAGGGATACTTGTATTTTTAGGTGATACTATTGTCATTTAGAGGAGAAAGGAAAAAATTAGATTTAGGTAACTATAGTCTAGTAATAATGGAAGCATTTGGTAAAAAATTTGAGATTATCGTGGAGCCTAGGAAGGTAATCGATTTCTACAAAGGTAAAGCTAATGAAGAGGAAGCGATTGTTCTATACGAGGTATTTCATGATGCCCAAAAAGGAGTGAAAGCTTCAATAGATGATCTCAGGAAGCTGGTTTTGAGAGCAGCCAAGGAAAAATTAGAGGAAAAAAGCGGTCATGTGTTATCTAGAGAAGAATTTGAAAAAATAAAAAGGGAAGTAGAGGAATTAGAAGAAGAGAATCTGAAGGAGCTAGCTACGAAATATATTTTAAGGAAAGGAGAATTGAAATTACCTAAGGAATTACGGGATGAACTGTTAGAAAAGAAAGAAAAGCAAATTATAGCGTATATTCAGAAGTATGCTATTAACCCAGCTACAAAAGCACCATATACACCTCAGAAGATTAGTGATGCGCTTAAAACCTTATTTAGTGGGCAGAAGATAGGAGAAAGGAAAATTAGGATAATGTTGGATCCTCTTAAGGATATAGATGAAGAGTTGCCTTCAATAATTGAAGCTCTTAAAGCCATAATACCTATAAGGCTTGAGATAATTGTCGTTAAAGTCCTGATACCTCCGCAATTTTCAGGATTAGCATACGGACAACTAACGAAATTCGGTAATGTCATTGAGAGCAAATGGCTCGATGATGGATCATTAGAGGCTATCGTTGAAGTGCCAGGTGGTGAATTCCTACATTTTCATAGGAAGCTATTAGATGCAACTAAGGGCTCTTTAAAACTGGAGATAATTGAAAGAAAGAAAATAGGATAGGTTGTTTGTCATGCCCATATTTGTAAAAAACATGGAAATTGTGGCGCCTGGAGAGCTGATTGCGCAAGGGAAAAATTATAAAATAGTTGAGGGAGCCTACCGAATAAACGACAAAGTGTACTCTGAATTCTTAGGTATCCTATATATAAGGGAAGGCTCTATACGTGTGGTTCCCCTGCAGGGTAACTTCTATATGCCAAAGGTGGGGGATACCGTAATCGGAATAGTAATTGACTGTAATCCAGTATCTTGGACAGTCAATATTAGGGCACCCTATCTCGCCAGACTAGATGCTAGTGATTTTTTAGGTAAGCCGATTGATCCTAACAAAGATAAAATAACAAAATATATGGATATAGGGGACGTAGTTATGGCTAAAATTGCCGTAGCAGATAGAGTTACAAATCCTCAACTTATAGCTCATGGAAAAGGTTTAGGAAAAATTACTCACGGAAAAATAATCGCGGTACCACCTAAGAAAGTTCCTAGAATTTTAGGTAAAGATAGATCAATGATAAAAATGATCAGAGATATAACTAAAGCAGAAATTAGAGTAAGCAATAATGGGTATGTATGGATTAAAGCAGATAATAAGACCGTGGAGCAACTAATAATATTGGCAATACAAAGAATTATTAGAGAAGCGCACTTGCCTGGATTAACCGAAAAAATTCGTGAGATGTTATCGAGTAAACTTAAAGATGTGGAGAGTTAATGAAGTCGTAGGAGGTGTATATAGTTGACCATTGTTACGAAAGACAACATTATTTTGCTTAATGAAAAAGGACGTAGAAGTGATGGAAGAAAATGGAATGAGTTAAGACCAATTAGTATGGTCGTCGGTGTACTTGAGAGAGCTGATGGCTCGGCTATTGTGGAAACGGGAGGAACGAAAGTCTTGGCAGCGGTCTATGGTCCCAAAGAAATGTACCCTAAGCATCTTGCTATGCCAGATAGGGCTATATTGAGGGTCGCTTACCGGATGACATCGTTCTCCGTTGAAGAGAGGAAAAAACCGCATCCATCAAGAAGAGAGATAGAGTTATCAAAGGTTATTAAAGAAGCATTGGAACCCGCCGTAATATTAGAGGAGTTCCCGCGTACAGTAATAGATGTCTATATCTTAGTTCTCCAAGCTGATGGAGGAACTAGGGTAGCATCTATTAATGCTGCATCCTTAGCTCTAGCTGATGCTGGTATCCCAATGAAGGGTTTAGTAACTGCCATAGCTGTAGGAAGGTTAGGTAATCAAGTTATAGTCGACTTAAATGATGTCGAAGATAAATACGGTAATGCAGATATGCCAATAGCTTACATTCCATCAACAGGTGAAATAACTCTATTTCAGATGGATGGTACGATGTCTCCAGATTTATTTGATAAGTGCTTAGAGGTCGCAATAGAGACATTAAACAAAATCCATGAGATGCAAAAAGAAGCTCTCAAGAGAAAATACTTGAAAAATAAAAAAGATTAATTAGGTGAGATACGTGATATCGGAAATTAGAAAGGAGATATTAAGTAATATCGAAAAAGAGATGATTATCAGTCAATTAACAAAAGGCAAGAGAATAGATGGAAGAGGATTATTTGATTTTAGGAAAATAAATGTGATTCCAGCCCCGGTTGAAAAAGCAGAGGGGTCGGCATTTGTAAGTTTAGGTAAAACGAAGGTACTAGTGGGTATAAAGGTCAATCCAGCAATGCCCTTCCCAGATACACCTAATGAGGGTATTTTTGTGATAAACACAGAATTCTCACCAGTAGCTTCCCCATTATTCGAGTTAGGGCCCCCATCAGAATATGCAATAGAAGTCGCTAGAGTGGTGGATAGAATAATTAGGAGTTCAGAAATGATAAAATTGGATGAGCTAGTCATTATCCCTGGAGAATTAGTGTGGATGATTAACATAGATATCTATGCCCTGGATGATAATGGGAATTTAATAGATGCCTCTCTAATAGGCACATTGGCAGCTTTATATGTTGGTTATATACCGCGTGTTGAAGTGATAGATAAAGATCGGAAAAAAATTGAAATAATAAAGGAAGAAAGAACACCTATACCTCTAAAAGACATGCCGATATCTTTTACATTCGCTAAAATTAAAGATATATTGCTACTAGATCCAACGAGAATAGAGGAAAACATAATGGATGCTAGGTTAACAATAGCTGTAAACAATAAAGGCGAAATATGTTCTGTTCAAAAAGGGGAAGGGGGAGGATTTAAATTAGAAGATATACATTTAGCTAAAGATATCGTTATAAAGAAATCTAATGGGATAAGAAAAATTATAAATGATCAATTGGTTAAGAAACCACGGGGGAAAGAAGCTTGGAATGAAATAAGGAGGTTATCTTATGGGGAGGACGAAGAAAGTTAAGTCGACAGGTAGATTCGGAGCGAGATACGGTGCTGGCGTCCGGAAAAAAGTATTGGCGGTAGAGGTGAGAAAAAAAAGAAAATATATTTGTCCGAGATGCAACAAGAAAGCCCTAAGATGGAAAGCGGTTGGAATATGGGAATGTGAATCGTGCGGAGTAAAAATAGCTGGAGGGGCCTGGGATCCTATCTCTAGCGTTGGACAAAGAGTCATCATGACGATTAAGAGACTAAGTAGAAATATTGGATCTACATGAGACCTAATTTAAGAAATGTTACTTTTTTATATAACTAATAATAGAACCCGCCACAAAACTTTTAACGCGGGTATAATCTATGGTATCTATTCTAGTTGTAGGTGATGATCCAGTAAGTATAGCGTTTCTATCGGAACTTGCGATAGAAGAATCTGTATGGGTATTATTGACTAACACCAATTATTTTCAGAAAAATATTACGAGTAGCGAGTTAATTATAGAGAACAAAGCATCGGGGCTAAGGAAGCTAGAAATATCTGGAATATCATCATCCTTATACGAATTAGCTGGAGAAGAATTCGATATAATCTTATTGGCTGTACCTGTCTATAATTACCGCGAATATATTGAACAAATTAATCAAGTTGGTTTAACAACGAAATGCATCATTATGACAACAGCCGCCCTAGGAATAGATCGAATTTTAAAAAAAGTCTGGAAAGAAAATAAATCGTTTTTAAGGGCCGTGGGATTAAATATAGCAAGGTGGAATCAAGCAGGCAATATTGAAATCATCTATGAAGAGGGGTGGTACGTTGGTAGTCTATTGTCAAGAACTTCTTTGAATCACACGTATTTCTTTCTTAACACAATAATCAGTGATAAAATAAAACTAGTGAATGATTATAGAAAGCTAACTAATATTGTGTGGCTCCATAATATTACCTATTCTGCATTATTTTATCCTGCTCTAATATTAGGTTCCAAATTAGGTTTTTTAGTAGAAAATCTGTATGCCAGAGAATTGATTAATAAAATTATAGACGAAGGGCTACGTGCCGCTAGATTAAACAATTGCCATATTAGCATTAATTATGGTGATGTATATCGAATAGCAAGATCGCTGAGGGATACAGAATCTCCAGTAACTTATTTTTGGCAGAGAAATATACCTTCAGAAGTCGATTACTATAATGGTGCCATAGTTGAATTAAGTTTAGAAAAAGGAGTTAAAGCGCCTGTTAATGAAGTAATGAGACTTATGGTTAAGATATTAGAGAACATGAGGGGGATAGTAAGGAGCTGAGCAAGATAATTATTAATCTTTTAATAAATTTAGTTAGTTGAAATAGCAATATGTTATAAACTAATAATATTTGGAACTAAATAACAGCGAAACGCTTTTATAATTTTTTGGTTGGTAGCTAAAAAGTACGAATTCAATGCCTTCCAGAGCCTCCCAAGGCTCCAAAACATAGAGACGAACCCAAACAGTGGCCGACGCAGCATAAAAATCGAGACAATCCTTAGCAACACCA
>JAHQWF010000007.1 GCA_029856055.1 Candidatus Njordarchaeota archaeon
ATATAAGTATACATTATTGTATACGAGGTTAAAAATATGTCTGAAGTATTAAGTATTAGGATTAGTAAGGAGTTGAGGGAAGCTATGAAGAAGATTGATATTGATTGGAGGAGAGAGATTGAGTCGTTTATTAAGCGGAGATTACGACATTACTTTAAGGAAAAGTATTTGAGGGACGCTAGGCTATTAAGAAGTAATATTCATAAGGCAAAAATTTCTAGTGCAGAGTTAATTAGGGAGGATAGGGATGAAAGATGAATCTATAGTGCTGGATTCCTCAGTTATAGCTGCATTATTCTTTCCAGAGCCTTACAGTGATTGGGCAGAAGATATTGTAAGGAATTACGATTACCTATATACAATTGATCTGGCCTACGCAGAAGTCATGAATGTTGCTTGGAAGAAGATTGTAAGATTCAAACTAGATCAAAATACTATACTTACTGCTCTAGATAAAGCCCTAGGTTTCATAAGTAATGTCTGTGAAGTAATTGAAGCGAAAACAATTTGGAAAAATGCTATAAAAATAGCTATAGAGACAGAAATTACTAGCTATGATGCTTTATTTCTTGCCTTATCATTAATGAAGAAGATAAAATTAACCACTATAGATAAGAAACTAGCAGAGAAATTAATGAACTCAAAGTATAAAGAGATCATTATTCAACCTTTTAAATAATCTTTCAATTCCTTATTAGAAGAGATTAGATGGATAATAAAGTATTATTACCTTTTTTTTAAAATTTTTTCATAAAAAGAATAATATTTTAATTATAGTAAAGATTAATAATAATTAAAAGCTTGATTCCTCACTTATTTGGACATAGGACTTGATGAGGGCCTGAGTTTCGAGAAATAGTCTCCCATTAAGGGAATTAAAATATGATGGTGTATAACATGTCACTGATTCAGGAAGAAAAAATATAGATGAGAGGATATCCACTCTAATTAAACTAATAACATCTCTGCTTGAATCTTACTACTTATCGATGAGACCAATAATATACGTTCTTATTAACCATGATAAGCAATATGATGTGACCAATCAATGCGTTACAGTAATAATCTACGCACCAACGCTCAGGGAAATGTTCCAGAAGACATGGATAAGCTAGAAACAGAGCTTAGAATTATTTGGGGAATGTCAATACACTTAAAGAAAAGAAACCTAATATGGCTTGAAAAAATAGCTGAAAGGGTTATAGCACCTGGCTTCAGAGATATACTAGAGATAAAGAAGAAGAGAGATATTAAAACTCATATAGAGGTACATACATGGCACATCAATACAGAAGACTTCATAGAGGAATTAGAAGGGTACTTAGGTAAGCTAAGTAATGACCAATAACTAAGATGCTCTACCTAGCTTTAATGCTATCTCTATAATTGGCTTACCAATAATTGAATATGATTATTTAAATAGCTAACTATATAGGTATTATGAATTAAAAATTAATTTCGGGAGCATAACAATGGCTTTAGAGAAGCTTAAGAAAGATATCCTGCATCTAATAAGGACAGATGAGGATTTCAAGCTCGCCCTAATAGGAGCACTATCAACTGGACTAGTGACGAGAGAGGAAACAAATAGAATACTGAAAGAAATAGAGAAACTACGGAATGACTTTAACAAGTATATAGAGATAATAGAGAAGAGAACAAGTGCCTTTGAAAAGCGGATGGAGGCGTTTGAGAGGCGGATGGAGGAGATGCGTGAGGACTTCAACAAGCGGATGGAGGCGTTTGAGAGGCGGATGGAGGAGATGCGTGAGGACTTCAACAAGCGGATGGAGGCGTTTGATATAAAGTTATCTTCGCTAGGCGCGCGTTGGGGTATCATGAGTGAGAGTGCCATTCGTAATGCGTTGAAGGAGTTACTTAGCGAGAAATTCGGAGTTAAGGTTTCGAGGTGGGAGAGGTTTGACGAGGACGGGATTGTTTTTGGTAAGCCTAGTGTTATTGATGTTGACTTAGTTATAAAAAATAAGGAGCATATTCTAGTCGAGATAAAATCACATATCCGGAAGAGTGATGTGGCAGAATTGCTTAGGATAAGTGAGTTGTATGAGAAAGAGGAAGGTGTGAAACCAAGCTTAATGATTATCTCGCCTTTCGTGGAAGAGAAAGCTAAGGAATTTGCTGAGCTAAATGGGGTAAAAATATATACTGTTAAAGACATAATGCAATAGTTTACTTGGTGAAAGGAAATAAAATTTTCCCAATAAAAACAAGCAAATTCTAGGAAAAACATATCTTTAGTTTGAATTTTGCTCCTTTATTAAAAATTCCAATACCTCTTTGAAATTTTTCATGAAAGTCCTAAGTTCTTGAGCACCCTCATTAGTTATTTTAATAATTGTTGCTGGTCTTAGATTAACGAACCCTTTTATTATCTCTATGTACCCTTCTGTCTCTAATTTTTTTAGGTTGCTTGATAGGTTTCCTGGTGTGAGATTAAGTATTTTCTGGAGCTCTGTGAATTTCATTTTTGTTTGAAGATATAGTAATATCATTATTGCTAATCTTGTTGGTGAACCTAGTGTCTTGTTTGTTTTTGATAGTTCTGCAATCTTTTTTAGGGCTTCTGTATCCATGTACTCTTCCCTTTTACTAGGATACTGCTAGCACTTATGATTAAGTAAAGTCCAAATAAATAAGTTCCTATCAAGCCAAAGATCAGAACTATGAACCAACCGTATTCCGGGTATAATGGTATTAGAAGTGAGCCTAAAAAGAGTATTACGCCGAAAATTAAGTACTCTTTACTAACTTTACCTGGATACTCAGAGGTTTTATATGATTGCCAGTAGTTCCATACTTGGATGCATCCAATATATATCTCTGTTGATAATGGCGCGAAATAGCTTGGAAGAATATCTACAATAGAATGTAAAAACATTATAACGTAAATAGTAGAAAGCATAATAAATAAGTAGATCGATGTTCTCTTCTTAGTTTCTCTATCACCCTTTTTTCTGGTCATGTATATTGACGGAATGGTGAATAATTGTTTTGAAAGAATAAAAATTATACCGAAGATGAAGAGCCAAAGAATAATGTACCCAAACAAAATCCAGTACGTCGGCAAAGCTTCACTAATAAAATTAAGCATTAAAAGTAAGGCAACACTAACAGAAGCTGATATACCGATATAGAAGCTTCCAACCCCGCGCCTAATGAGGTAATAGTAGTAAACATCTATTATATCCGCTATCTCAAGGATTTTTCTGGCTCTTTGTATATCTTCATCAATCATATGCATTACCCAAAGATATTATCGAATGCACATATTTTTAATTTTATAGATACTTTGAATCTCAAATTTCTTTGAAACATAGAGAAATTTCATTCTTTATAATTTCTACTAGACCTTAGGTATTATTAGGTGATTTCAATGGAAGTAGCTATCAGTGTTAGAAATGTTTCAAAAGTTTACAGTAATAATATTAGGGCTCTATCTAAGGTTAGTTTTGATGTTTATAAGAGTGAGATCTTTACTCTCTTGGGCCCCAATGGGGCTGGAAAGACAACATTAATAAGAATTATTATTGGTCAATTAGAGCCTTCTGAGGGAGAAGTATATGTATTAGGAGTAAGTGGAAGGGATTTTCTCAAGTCTGATGTCAGGTTGAAAGTGAGTTATGTTCCTCAAGAAAATATTATTTGGCGAAATCTAACTGTAGAAGAGAATTTATACTTGATTGGTTCTATGTACAAAATTCCTAGAAGGGTTCTGAAGGAAAAAGTTAAGGAGCTTTTAATTGATTTTGAATTATTCGAGGTTAGGAAGAGACTGGCTCATAAGCTTTCTGGCGGTATGGAAAGGAAGTTATCAATAGCAATGGCATTAATAAATGACCCAGAAATTCTTATATTAGATGAACCAACTGCGGGTCTTGATCCCAGAGCAAGAGCATCGATGATCGCTTCAATTGAGAAGCTTAAGAAATTAGGCAAAACAATACTATTAACAACCCATATAGTCGAGGAAGCCGAAAGGCTCTCTGATAGAGTAGCAATAATTAACTATGGAAAGATAATAGATATCGATGCTCCAAGTAATCTAAAGACTAAAACATGCGGTATTGAAGTATTAGAGCTTCTTTTCAAGGAATTAAATAATGAGATTTTAAGCAAAGTTACATCTACAATTCATGAGAAAAATATTGCGAGAGCTGGCGATAAAATCGTTATTAAGGAGAATAATTTTAACGAAGTTATAGAAAATATAAGATCCAACGAATATTTAAGCTCGAAAATACTAGCTCTATCCGTCAGGAAATCGAACCTTGAGGACGCCTTCTTATTTTTGACAGGTCGTTTCTTGAGGGGTGAATGATAATGGCTATCTTAAGAATAATGATATCTAAATTCAAGAGCGCAATTAGATCAAAGGAGCTTTATGTATATATTATTGGTTTTCCGCTAATTTTTATGCTAATTTACGGTAGCTTCGCATGGGCATTATACTCTGAGATACAACCAATAACAATCGGCTACTTAAACATGGACAAGGAGTGCTCATACAAAATTGGTAACTCTACATACCACATTAATTATGGAGAAGACTTCTATAGATACCTAAAAGAGTTAAGGTATGAAGAAACTAATGTAAATGTCTTTAAAATAGTTAATGTAAGCAGTAGAGAGGAAGCGGAATCTAGAGTTGGGAGATTAGAGATAGCGGCTGCCATTCAAGTCCCCATCGGCTTCTCTAACAATCTAACACGTGCTTTAGAATCCTTCACATATTATTCTCTCGCAGGAATATTAAACTCGCGCGCACAAGAGGCTTATGAAAATGGGAATTATGAGGAAGCGAACAAATATTGGAGCGCATTAGCTGAGTTATCAGAATTTGCTAATGCTAGTTTTTCGATTAGGATCAATCTTATAGGAGATCCAACGTACTCTAAAGCTATGCAAGCATATGAGCTATGCTGGAAATACCTAGTATCATATGTTATCAGTAAATCAAAATCATTCACTAATCTCTACGCTGAATACTTATCTAAGAAATATAACATTTCGATAGAGTTTTCTAATGAGACTTTATCATTAAGCATAGAGCAGTCGTTTCAAGTTGCGTTCCATAGAATAGGTGGGGGTGGTTTAAAAGAAAGCTTTACGAAAATGTATTTCGCTATTCTTGTTCCTGGTCAAATAATTCAAAGCGTAATGATGTCCGGTGTATCTGTAATATCTATGATTTATGTGGAGATAGAGAGGAGACTGATAGAGAGAATCAAGCTTACGAAAGTTAGTTCACCTGAATATATAGGCGGAGTACTTTTGTCTTGGGGGGTAGTTGCCTTATTTCAATCCACAATATTGCTCTTATCAGCAATAGCGTTAGGCTATGTTACCTTAACTGCAGATATCACTTATTACTTCTTATCTATAGTAGTTATTGTCACAGCCGGTATATTAACTGCTAGTTTTAGTCTAACTGTGGCATCTTTTGTTAGAAGCGAGATCTCTAATGCAATAATAATGATAATGCTAATTACCCTCTCCCTGATAATAGCTGGTTATTTCCCAATACCAAACCCAATTATAGGCGAGTTATTTGGTGTCAAGTTCGCTGCATTAGATATCGCACCTTGGAGGAGAGCCATAATAGCTCTAAGAAAATTACTTATGTTAACGAGTATCTATACACCTATCGACGTGCTACCAGATTTACTCATATTGTTTCTATGGACAATTATATATACAATAATATCATTTATAACCTTCTCATTAATGATCCTTAAGAAACGAGAATAAACCAATAATCTCTATTTTTAAAATAATAGATTGTGATGATACAGACACATCTAATTTTCTGAACTATGCTTATCTCCCTTTATGAGTATATATGCAGATTAGAAAAAGTTTTCTGATGTGGAAATCTATTTTTGAGATGATTAGAACTGCAATAGGGCCATGAGAGATATCATATTTTTCACAAAAATAGTTACATCAGATCTTAGAAGGGATAATTTTATGTGTAGACATAACTTGAGGCATTTTAAAAAATCTTAATAAATATGAAAGCATTAACGAACAGGGAATTATTTTTTAGTAATCTCACGGATTGTAAATACTCTTCAAGCGCTAAATTTTAATTAATTCTTATTTTCAAAAAGTAATGTGGATCCTACAATGATTCGTTAAGAGGATTATTTTGAATGTTAAACAGAGCAAAACAAAAAAACATCCTTTTGAAGATTACGCTCCGGCACCTTATGAAGATCCATTAATTTATCCTGGTAAATGGCCCGATTGGTCTTTTCTATATGTTAATTTACCCAAGAACAAATTATTTGAAGTTATTGAGATATTTACGCAAAAGAATAGGAAACTTAATCATTCTGAAGTAAGAATAAGGAATTATTATTATAACATAGGTAAATATCTACGTGACATAAATGAACCTGTTATTGCAGAAAGAATACCAGTTTTAACTTATGGATCTAATAATTGTCCTCGACAATTATATCTGAAGCGTGTGATAGGCGCGGTACCAGTTATTAAAGCTAGATTAATAGGTTTTGATGTTGTTTATTCAGCTCATATGTCTAGAAGAGGCTATATACCTGCAGCGCTTATCGAATCAGAAGGCACAGAAATAAATGTCTTTGTAGCTTTGTTCGATGAAGTTCAATTAGAGATAATAAATCAGACTGAGGGTAGGCCAGAAGTATATGAACTTGTAAAAATTGATTTTGATGGAAAAAGACGTAAACTAGTTTTAGAGAATGGTGAGATATTATCTTATGTATATACTTATGTCTCTAAGAAAGGGATACTGGCGATAGATGAAAAACCTATAGCTCTTCAAGCGATTATTGCAAAAAACAGGAAATTTATGCAAATGGATGAAAAAGATATTCTAAGTGAAATTATGAAAAAATTATGTGTTGACATGAAAGCGGCTCCTCCTATTAGTGATCTATGCCCATGGGAACTCAAAAATATTATAGATTTAATTAGGAACAAAAAACACATTGAAATGCTTAACATTATTAACGAAGTATTAAGAAAAAGGTATAGATTGGAAACTAACTTAGCTAGGAAAGATTACGTTACAATTATTGAGGCAGCCACTAAAGATAGTGAATACTTAATAAAGAGAAAAGAGAACGATATATTACGTGTTGCGATTAAACCCTATATTGATATTCCAATTAGGTTTGAGAACCTCCCAAGAATGTTTAATGAATTACAGATCATTCCAACTGCTAGAAGAGATCATGTAAAAGGTGATTATATAATAAGACTCAACGAAGAAATAGCTAAAAAACTAGGTTTTTGTAACTGCATATTTCATAGAATTTTAAGAAGAATAGGTTTCAATGATTATGTCGCTATTGTTAACGATTATCATAGATCAGAGAAGCATGATCTAGGAAAAGAATTTAGTACATTTGGTATATTAGTTATTGATAATTCAGTTAAAAATGGTCAAGTTGCGGTAGATTTATCATTAAGACACAGTATAGGTCTATCAAGGTATGAATACGCGAAATTTTATAAGGTTAAAGTTGATTTCAAATGGCGATTAAGAAATATGCTTGCTAAGTTGTTTGGTATTCAATATACTATAGCGAGGGTCAGAAAAGGTGATGTAACTGACGTAGAGAAAAATATCTGCCGAGCAGAGAAACAAATATTTGATGATATAGGTATTTCAAATAATGATTTCTGCGTTATAGAGCACTTAAAGAGAGATAAAGATGAATCATATAGAATAAAAAGCATAAGATTAAGAGCTCTGGAGCTGATTCCTGAGATAAAGAAAAGCAGAACTAAGATTCAAATACCATTATGGAAAGCTAGATTTCCCGACTGTCAGACACTACTTGGTATAGCACCAGAAATAGCTTGGATTTTACTTGATATTCATGCAAGGGAAGAATTAGGTGTTAATGTGTGTGGAGCAGTAAGAATTAGAAGATCAATATCTCACGAACTAAGTAAGAGGCTCTCAGAGTTTGCTTTCGTATTACTACTCACTATCCTCGGAGCCATACTAACATACGGGCAAGGAGATATAATCCAGTTTGGTTCAATCTCAATAAAAATCTCATTACTATTATTCCTAATATTTGTTGTAGCTATACTACTCATAGCGCTTGAAATAAGAAGACAAATAATATAGCAAATAACGGGATTCTCTACTTTATAATTATCATATAACTAAAAATAAAAGATAAACATGTTACTTAGATTATGCGATACGTCCACGTTAATGAAGTATATCCAATTTACTCTGAGAGCTTTTCGCGAGAGATTTCTTTTATCTGTATGGCCGAAGAAAACGTAGCGAACTATATCGCTGTATTTCAGTATTTCTGACCCTAGTTTCTCGCTACCTAGATAAGCGTTCCAGAAGTCCTCTTTGATATTTCTTATCTTGATAAATTCTCTTAAAGGAACGAAATGGAGCAATACTACTACTTTCTCAACATTACTCTTTCTTAATCTATCTAATTGATTCCTAAGGTTCTTAAGATGAATTTCTAGGATATCCTCTACCTTCATGTTGAATCTTGTAAAGATAAAATCGTTCCATTGATAACCCATATAGTAGCCACTATCAAGAATATACCTATTCATCCTGAATTTCCAATCAGCGAAACTATAATCATACCATCCTGGGACACCTGCAAAACCAATATCATCAACAATAAGCTCTTTATCCCATAAAGGAAAATCACCATATTCCTTGAATACACCTCGATAAACATCAATTAAGTTCCAAGAATTCAGACCTCTCCTAATCATGTTTTTTGATAACCAAAAATCATGATTTCCCATTACTGCAATGATCTTTGCTTCGGTTCTTTTATGAATTTTTGACAAAAATACCCTAAGATACTGAACATTACCATAATTAAGAATATCACCACATAGCAATATCAGATCAATATTCTCTTTTTTTATTAGATCCAAGAACTGATGGAATAATTTTCCTTCTCGTGGATAATGAAGATCCCCAAGGACAATAATTTTCATGCTCATAACCGCATTACTATGCTTTCTTGAAAATAGGAGCATTAAGATCGCAAGACATAAAAATAAAATGCTTATTACTCTTATCTCCG
Source organism: Candidatus Njordarchaeota archaeon (assembly GCA_029856055.1). Lineage (GTDB taxonomy): Archaea > Asgardarchaeota > Njordarchaeia > Njordarchaeales > Njordarchaeaceae > Njordarchaeum. The sequence goes on from JAHQWF010000007.1 coordinate 9,093, forward strand.
CTTTGAAAATAATTTTTTAGCTTCTTCTAAACTTAGCTTCTGCCTATGTCCTTGATCTTTCCAAAGTTTTATGTATCGATAGAAATACTCATATAATTCGAGTTCATCAGTATATAGGATCACGTGATTATTAATTATCTCTATCTTCATGCACAGTGGTAGAAGCTCAAATAAGCATATATCATAGTTTCTTGGTAACATACCAGCAATTTTATTTGCGAAATTCTCCTTATCCATAACATCCGGGGCAACAACATATATCAATATCATTCCTCTCTGTGAAATCTCCTTTAGCGAGGGAACCGAAAACTATGATAGAGTGAACACCATTAAGGGCAAATATTTTCTTGACACGATCCCTTATTTCTCTAATTCTCTCATCATCCATTTCTCAACCACCTCTATAAATCTTATCAGGTAACCTAAGAGTTTTTTAATGCTTTCAAAAGCCATTTTATCACTTAACTTATTGTAATGATACACAAGCCTATTTCTTAAGCCATTAGCTTTAATTAGTGATTTTAATTCTTGATAATAACCTTTGAACAAACCACTTATAAAAAATATTTTCACTCTATATCATAAACAAATAAAAAGCGGTAAAATGATTTTAATAGTTAAGTATGGTTGATTTTATTGCGTGAAGAAGTTAATTGGTGGTTTAAAACAGCTAAAATAAACTTAGCTCGTGCAAAAAGGTCGTTTGAATCCAGTGATTATGAAGAGTGTGCTTTCTGGTCACATCAAGCAGTTGAATTCGCATTGGAATCATTCATAATATTTTTGGGCGATATACCACCAAAAACCCATAATCTTAAGAGACTCTACGATAAAGTTAAGAAAGACATTAAATTGAATGATCAGCTAATATCTGAATTAACTCCATACTACTCAGTATCAAGGTATCCAGATATATTTATGGGGATTCCTAGCGTACATAGAGATACAGCAAAGAAATTTCTTGAATTCGCAGAAGAGGTCTTGAGGATAATAGGTGATAAAATTGGAGATAAATAAAGTGATTGAAGAATTTGTTAAAAAGGTGTCGAGGAAAATAAGGATAAAGAAGATCATATTATTTGGTTCAACAGCAAGAGGAAATAGATTAAAAACAAGTGATGTTGACATAATTGTAGTTTCAGATGATTTTAAAGATA
>JAHQWF010000042.1 GCA_029856055.1 Candidatus Njordarchaeota archaeon
CTCCATCGCGGCTCGCTGTAACTATCAGCGAGGGCCACAGCTTGCTTTAGGCTCAACGGCTTCTGCAACATGAAGACGGGAATGGCATAATCATTTTTATTTCGTTTAGGCAATATATTTATTGGGGGCTCGGCGCTCGGCTTATGGCTTGTTTCGGTGATCATACATATGTATTACGAGCCGAGCCCTCCTAAAAATATTTATGGCGGATTCAGCGCTAGTCGGAAATAGTGCAGGCATTCCTATATTTCGAAAATCTTATACCTATTATTTTTTCAAAATTTTTTAAGATATGTTATAGAGGGTTACTATTTGTTTGATTATGTATTATCCTTACTGGTTTTAGGTATCATTGGGATGATTCTAATTATTCATTTGTTTTTTTCTAGGGATTATCTGCTAGAGAGGAGAATTCTTGAGAGAGCTTCCAAAGCTGATATAGTACGTTATAATCATCTTAGGGTAGCTAGAAAACTAAGTGAATTGAAGACAAAAAAGACAAAATTGTCAAAGCATGCTTCGGGGGAGGCTGATCTCGATAAGTTAGTGATGACGCTCTTGGGTTATGGGGGAATATTTAGGTTCGTATTAACTAAGAAGGTTTTCTCGCCACGAGAACTCGTTGTAGAGTTAGGTTTAACGATGGATACTATAAGGAAGTGGATAAATAATGCTTCAGAGATGGAAATGATAGAGAAGACTAGATCTGTTCATGGAGTGTTACTGTACCAGTTAAACAAAAGGGTTGTTGCTGATCACTTAGATTTGCTCAGAAATAGTATCATTGATTTCGTGGAAATAAGAGCTGAGGGAGCTCGAGGAGAAATAAGCTTAGAGGAAGCCTTCAATACTATTCGGGAAGCTTTAGCTATAATTATGCCTTTGAAAGAGAATTTAAGGCAATTAATTAACACTAGGTTTAATATAAGTGACTTAGAGAGATTAGGTATATCTGGCCCAGCCTTGAATAGATGGCTTGATGATGCTGAAAGGCTAAATATTATTCGTAGAGAAAGCGAGAATGCTTATGTTTTGAATAGTGATAATTTAAGGGATTTTCTTCAGAGATTTAATTTATCGATGAGTAAGATTCTTCAATATATTTCGAAATAAATCTTTTGAAAAAGAGTTTTAAAAGTCAATATTTCTCCTAAAACTTTTATTCGATATCTCCATATTACTATATCTAGTTTTCTAAAATTAGGAAGGTTTCACCCCATGAGTATAAATGAGCCTACAATTAATGATCTAACTTCTGTTAGTGAAAGAACAAAGAAGAAACTCCGTTCGGCGGGAATATATTTCCTTAAAGACCTCATGTTGTTTCATCCTTTAAGACTAGCTGAAATGCTTAATATGACTGAGGAAACAGCAAATAAAATCTATGAAGAAGCTTTATCCATACTAGAGAATTTTAACAAGATAGAGTACGGGTTCGTAAAGATATCAGAACTAGAGGAAGAAGAAAAGAATAAGGTATTTCTGCATACAGGATCAAAGGCCTTAGACAAGATACTTAGTGGTGGGTGGGCTAGTGGAGAGGTAACAGAACTAGCTGGTGAATACGCTACAGGAAAATCGCAAACATGTTACACCGCTATAGGCTCAGTATTCTTGCCCCCTGATGAGGGTGGTTTAAATTCTGATAATGATGTAGGTGTAGCTGTTATAGATACAGAGAATACTTTTACGTTGAGAAGAATGATACCTATTTTTAAGCGGTTCAATATAGATCCAAAGGAGGCTGAGGAGAGGATATGGGTCGCGAGACCAAAGAATACTTATCATCAATTAAAAGCAATAGAGAAGTTGGTTCAGATTGTGAAGGAATTGAACGTTAAGTTAATCGTTGTAGATTCTTTAACAAAGCTTCCGAGAGTAGATTTTACAGGTAGAGGACAATTATATGATAGACAGAGGGTCATCATATCTATGGTGGAGAAGCTGAGGAGGCTGGCTTTAATGTACAATATAGTTATTTTGGTAACAAATCAAGTGGTTGCTGTGCCCGACGTAGTGTTTAGTAGAAAATACGAGCCAGTTGGAGGTCATGTTCTAGCTCATAATGTTGATACGAGATTGCTGTTAAGTAGGAGTAGTGAGAACATTAGGAAAGTTAGAATTATTGATAGTAGTTGGCTACCACCCGCAGATACAAAGATAGCTATAACTGAAGCTGGAATAACCGATGTGAAAAGCGAATCTAAATGAAGCTCGATTTATGAGTGATGTTTGATGGCATTATCTTTATCGAGCATAATTATGGGCTTGATTAGTGGCTTAGCTAGTAATATTATCTTATTATTGTTTCTATGGATAATATACTTATTGTTGGAAGAGGTGTGGAGTGGATTAGGAAAGTTAATTTCATTCATCTTATTTCCCGGTAAATTCCTGAAGAAAACTGAGCAATTAGCGCTAGCTCAGATATTGGGGGCAAATGTAAGACATATAACAATTTATAAGTTTCTCACACCGAAATCTGTTTCACAAGTATACATGTATTTTCCTGAGGGCAGAATAGGAAGATCTATCATAGTTTTCTTATCACCCATAGCGCTAAATTTAATGCTAGCGTATCTACTGTTAATTATAATTGTTAACCTAGATGACGTGTTTCTTCTAGGTTTAGTTTCGTGGTTAATAATATCACTAGTGGTTACTGGATTTCCTGATAAAGCTGATCTAGCTTTTGTTTTCCATAACTTTGTCACAAGAGATCCAAGTGTACTTATATATTATACCTGGGGTTTAGTCGCGGGAGTTATTTTTTATTTGGTTTTTGGGCCGCAATTAACAATTTTTTCTCTCTTAACATACTATAGCATAATAACGATCTCTCTAATCTTCGTGTCCCCTCAAGTCAGCTCAGAATTTGATGTTGTTTTTGATGAGGATGAGTTGATTGAATAAGTATGTTGATCCAAAATCACTCTCAAAAAAATTTTATAGGAGAATCTTAAGGGCTTTAAGGGACATGGGAGTTGAATTTCATATAAAGACTTATGGGAGAAAGATGGTTAATGATAAAGAATTTATAGAGGTATCAATTGAAGCAGAATTCACCAAAGAAATGGCAAAAATATGTAAGAAAAATGGTTTAAAGCTAAGTAATAAAGAGATACGGGCATTTGTATCTCCAGTTATCCTTTGGGATCTAGTTAGAGAGGAAGAATATGAGGAGATTCCATTAGGAACTAGTTTGGATGGGAATTACATAGTTTCGGTTCCTCTTGGCAAGATATGTACAAATGATTACTTGATCGCTAGTTATATTGGTCTAAGCGTGAAAAACACTTTATGGCTTGATGCAATTAATCTAAGTAATGAGTTAGAAGAAATAGGGTTTATTGAGGTAGAGGGTGTACCTTTAAGTACTTTTTCGAGAGGCAAGATAGAGGATTTTGCTAGATTGCTTGCTAAAAAAACTATTGGCGAGAGATATCTTGTGGATATTTTAGATTTCTTGTTGAAAAAAGAGGAGTTAGGTACTGATGAGGAAATGCCATTATATTCCAAGGAGATAGTATCTATAAGGGATTTATTCAAATGGAGGACGGTTCTGATTGATGAAGTAGAATCAGAATTTAGTAGAAATAATGTTTTCGTGGATCTAGTTGATGTACCTAAAATGGTACTTTGGATGACTTTGTTAGCGGGGATTCTATCGGATAAGACACTAATAATATTATCTATAATCAATCCCGATAAAGAAATATTCGAGATCTTATCTATGAGAAAAGAATTTATCATTGTAACTAATCATTGCTTACCCAATAGATTCGATTATATAATAATTAAGAAGAATGATGATGAGTACGTGCTTCATAGATATGGTTGGTTCAATAAAAAGAGAGTATTAATGAAGGAGAAGTTTATACCTCTTTTTAAAGCTATAGAGAGGGTACCTCATGAGTAAGTATACATGGTTATTAATTATTCTGCTAGTTCTAGTATCAACAACGAATCAGAATAATGTAACCTTGTCTTTTCAGGAATTATTTGGAGGAGACATAATTGTTTATGGTGTAGGTATAAGTGTTAATAAGACAACGTTTCTGATAAATGATAAAGGGGTATATAATGCATCTATAACGCTTTACTGCAATAATAGTGGCTTCAATAACTACGTAAAGATAACTCTAAGAATAAATAACGAGTCTGTGGAAACGGTTTTCGAAACAACCCCTATTAAACTAAGCGTAAAAGTCTATTTATCTTATAACAACTCAATTGAAGTCATAATATATAAGCTCGGAACGGGGTTTTTCAGTATTCTAAGTAACTCAACTTTAATGCTTACAAAGATCATTCAAGGAAGTGCTCCAGAAAACGGTGCTGTTAAAAAATCATTCTTATTAGAGATGGCAGCGATACTATCTATTTTAACACCAATAATAATAAGGATTATTCAGGTTAAGAAAAAGAGAGGTGTGTGAATCGAGGTACGAGGAAATCTTAGGAGTAATTAAAGGTAATGTGGATAAGGAATTACTAAGAGCTTTTGAAAGTAGATCTAGAGCCGTATTTATTAGAGCTAGAGCAGGCGCGGGTAAGACATATTTATCTGTTGCCCATGCATTATATAGAGCTAGTGAGGGAGATAAAGTAGCAATTTTTGTTAGAACAAGAAGCGAGATCAATCAAGTTCTGAGGATAGCTAGCGAGATTAGATCTAGATTGGGTGGTAAAGCTACCGAATTACCCGCAATAACACCCATAACTGGCAAGGAGGCTCTATGTAGGTTTCCTCCTCAAAGTACCGTAGTTCTAAAGGGGTGGTGTAGAATTATCGAGTGTGAGTTCCTTAATAACAAAATAAATGATGCTTTCAGAGAATTAGTTCAGCACACGCAATTTATCTCGATTAGAGAATATCTTATACAAGCTAGAGACATGCATTTATGCCCTTACTTCGCTTTACAATTAGTTGCCAGCGATAATGCAGCTATCATAGCAACTCATCCTTATTTTATCAATAGTGAGCTATTCGAGAGACTTGGCGATAGAGATGTACTGATTATTGATGAAGCACACAACTTACTGAAACCCATTACTGCGAGAATAAGTGCAAAGGAGTTTGAGGAATCCCGAATGGATCTAGATGACGATGAGGCACAAAACATGATAATTAATTTATGGAGGAGAGGAAACAGAAGAAGAGCAATTGCAATATCCAGAATATGGAACTTCATGCGTAGTCCAGGGAAAGTAATCAGGATAAATGGGGAATACATCAAGGTTTTCCTGCCAAATGAATTAATTGAGGAAAGAATGAGGACAGCTAGAGAGATTTACATAATCTCAAGCACCCTATATCCAATAAATCTTTACAAGAAACTTTTTATGAGAAATATCGAAGCTGACACAAAGATTGTTCCAGGTTTCTTAGAGAATACTAAGAAAAAGATGCATGCGATTCTAGGTATAGGACTAACATCAAGATACGAGGAGAGAGATGAAAAAACTTTCAGGCTTTATGCTAAAACAATACATGAAATAGTTAATGAACTTAATAAAACAACAATAGTATTCGTACCGAGCAAGGACTTCGCAAGAAGGCTATCAAAAGAATTGAAATGGGACATAGTATTAAATGAAAACTATCTTTATCAAATCGAAACAAGACATGTAATTTCAGTTATGGGCTCAAAGATCTCTGAAGGAGTAGACATAAGTATGGGAGGTGAAGAACCAAAGCTAGCAATTATAGCTGGATTACCGTATCCGAGAAGAGATAAAGAATATCTAAGAATAATAAAACTATATACTAAACATTACAAAATTGACGCAAGAACCTTATTAACCATAATGGAGACAAGTGAGATGCTTTCAAGATTAATCCAAACTGCAGGAAGAGTAGGGAGAAAGAAGAAGGGGGCAGTTATTATAATTGATGACAGGATAACAAGAATACCCATAAAGATCCCAACATATAATAATATAACAAAATTAATAGCGGATTTAAAAAAATTTTTCAAAGAAGATCAAGCATCTTAAGTATCTCTAAATACGAAATGCTTGATGGTTTATTATAAACATACTCAAGACAAATCACGCCAATAAAGAACTGGTAATATCGCAAACACGATAAGGCTAGATATCGTATCATAGGCATTTTAGTGAAATTTTATAGAGTAATTCAGCTTTCTCAACCAAAGCTTCTGCTAATAGATTCAATAATATTCATTCTATAGCCCCCCTTATTCACTAAAAATCTGTCTAAGCAGCTTCTCATGATGCTCTATCTCAAAATAAAGATCGGTAGATTTACGGTATCCTCGTCATAGATTTCTTAGCAATCTCTCTTAGTTCTCTCTCCCCAATTAGATATAGCTTTACACCCTCATTAATTAGTTCTTTCGCGCGCTCCAAAGCATCTTTTCTGAAACCAAAATAAGATATCACCAATCCGTACTTTACCTTGTACCCCAATTTCTCAGCAATTCCAATAGATCTAACTAACTGATCTATTTTCTCCCTCCTACAAGCTTCTCCAAAATATATCTCCCCTATAACTACACCATCGCTGTAATGCGCTATCATATCTATCTCTCCTAGAGCTCCTTCATAGCGAGTAACTTTGTTTGGTGGATAAATGTGTAATTTCTGATTCAGTGTGTCGATTACATCTACTTCTTCCCTCAGTGTAAAAAATAACTCCCTTACCAATGCCTCGAAGCCAAATGACAATACTTTAGCTCTCTTGAATGATATTTTCCTGTACCTAGGTATCTCACTCATAGCTAACCAGGTCTCGAATAACTTGTCTCTTATCGAGTAGTAAACCTCTCTCCTATTTTTTCTTATCTTAATTACTATTCTCTTTTTTTGTAATGATTCTAGCGACTGCGCTGCTCCAGCAACATCATGCTGTATCTCACCAAACCTCCTTCTCCCACGAGATATCGCGAATAAAGTCTCTTGCTCATTCCAAGAGAATTTATCTAGTAGTGCTTGGAAGTAATCATTAAGCAAACCACTACTCATTGATTCCTCAATAGCATCATTTAACTCATCAACACTAATATTATCCTTAACTAAGGCAAGAAGCATGTTTACGTAAATTGGGACCCCACCACTAACCTCCACCAAGAAATTCACTACCTCATCACTTAAAGTAATCTTCCTTCTCCTAAGCAACTCTCTCACTAAAACTAAAGTATCCCTATAGCTTAGTGGCCCTAGATCTAGCTCAGCCTCATACTGCCTTAATAGAGGTGCTGAATAATCCTTAAACGCTTCGTATTGAAAGTTAATAGACGTGTCACTGAAGATTGTTGATATATTCATGTAGCTATCGAGTAGCGCCTTGAAATGCTCAGCAACAGCTAGTGATCCACCAGACATCCTATATGGCTTCTGCACTCCAAATTTACGGAACAATGACGAGATCTCATCGAAAATTATTAGCCTCACACCAAATCTATCAGCTAGCTCGTACAGAGCATCTAGATACTCATTTAGGTGTTTTAGATGAGCCATTTTAGCATCAATTAGGCTTAATTCTGAATCACTAAACCCCCTAGATCTATACCTCTCTAGCTCCCTGCGAAGCCATATTAATAGGTCCCTGCCATCATATATTGCTAAGCAATTAAAATAAACACCAATTAACTCATTCTTAAGATTCTCAACCAATTTTATCAACAAACTAGTCTTACCATACCCCCTTAAACCAAGTAATAAAACATTAGACCCTCCCCTAACCCAATCACTAAGCTTGTCAAGTTCATCAGTCCTATTAACAAAAATATCAAGCTTCCTCACAGATAAAACCTCTTTAACTTAAAGATCTTTAACTTAAAAATCATTAACTTATGGAAATATAAACATTACATCTATTCAATAATGAGTCAGAAAAAAGAGATTATGGAATTTCTAGCAGGTGAACTAGTAGACAAATGTGACTATTTCTCTACCAATCAAATCTAGAATATTTGTGCTTATGGACCGAAAGTTTAATAAAGGAATGATTCTGTAAGTCTTATTTAACTTACTAGCTATATGTCTTATCTTACCTAGATTAATTTCCTGCATTTTTAGGCGCTCGTTGAATATTTTCGATATCTCTGATGAATCTGGCCAAACCATGTTCACTACTAAACCATCTATATTTATATCAAAGCTTTCCAATTCCTTAGTTATTCGTTTAGTTACTTCCACACTTAAATCGTCGGGTGTGGTAATTACAAGAGCTCTATGATCTCTGCTCTTAAGCATCATGAAAATTTTGTCAGCTAGTTCTCTCCACTCATTAATTAGGCTTAAGGGTGATTTAGAACTGCCACTCTTTAGTTTCTTGAGGAATCCTTTTAGCTTAAGATACATTTTAGCTGCATCTCCAAGATGAGAATAAAACTCTCTCTCAATCCAAAGCAGCTTTAGAGCGTCGCCAGCTGCTGGTAAATCCCAAATTATGTAATCATAATCTTTCTTTCTGTAGAGCTCATATAAGACGTAAAGCATGAATTCATCAGATATTCCGGGGGCTCCAGCAATATAATCAATTATCTCCTTATCGACTGGTAGGAATGAAGAAATCACTTCATATACTTCATCACCGAAACGCTTCTTCCACTGTTCTATGACTTCATCTGGTGATAATTCATAAATAAATAAATTGTTGATGCAAGGAACACTAATAAGCCCCTTGCCGTAAACCCTGAATATTCTAGATATGGTTGGCACGAAATCGGTAGTTAACAAAAGGACTTTATATCCTTCCTTAATAGATAGTAAGCTAAGGAAGAAGCGCAAGTAGATTTGCCTACACCACCCTTACCCCAAATACCAATTATCTTAGTCATGCTATATCACTGAGCCATAATTTATAACCCATGATAATTATTACTCCAGATATTTATTTTTATTTATGTGGGAAATTATATAATAAAGAAACAAATTTATATATTACCCATAAAATAAATAATTGTGGGTGATAAACAATGAGCATTGTGGAGGTAGATAACCGTGGAAGAATTCTTCTAAATAAGAGATTGAGAAAGAAGTACAAGATCACTCCAGGAGGAAAAGTATTACTTATTGAGTCCGCGGAAGGTATATTGGTGAAGCCAGTTGATTTGAGTCTTGATAGATTATCTAAAATCTTAAGGAAAATTAAGTGGGGAAGGGAATCTAGGAGGCGTGCGGAGGAATGGTTACTAAAACAAGTGAAGAAATCCTAGTTGAGACAGATTTCTTGTTTGGACTAAATCCAGAAGATAAATTAAATGAGTATGTTAAAAAGATAATAAATCAGCATAACAGAGGAAAGATTATATGTAAGGTCGCTGGAACAGCATTAATGGAATTTAGAGCTGTCCTATATTCTCACGGATTATCTAGTAAGGAAGTATATGAAGCTTTATTAATTATATTAAATGTGTTAAGCGAGAATAAAATAGAAGTAATCTCGATAAAACCACAGCATCTAATAATGGGCGACTTGTTAAGAACGAAGTATAATATCCTAACTTTCTTCGATGCTTTGCATGCGGGTGTTGCTTATGAGGAGGGAATAAAACTGGTTAGCAATGATAATGTTTACTCAAAAATAAAGGAGATAGAGTTTATGCAGATTAATAAATTTCTCATGTTAAAATAATGTGAATTCTAGCGCTTAAATTTAATAAAAATAAGGATCTCTAAATGTGTAATGTTTGGTGGCTTATTTAAGCCTTATCAAGACACTTGGTGCCAGTAATCTAAGCGTAATACATGCAAAGCCAATAGCATGGACTAAGCGACTTGAGAGGTACACTAATAGAAACAGTTGAAGTGCCAGTAATCTAAGCGTAATACATGCAAAGCCAATGACAAAAATAACGTTCATTCAATTATTAGATTCAACGTGCCAGTAATCTAAGCGTAATACATGCAAAGCCAATAGCATGGACTCGACCCCACTACCAGCCATCAAACAAAAGTGCCAGTAATCTAAGCGTAATACATGCAAAGCCAATATCTATGTAATCGGGCTGCTCAAGTATCTGTTTAACCGTGTGCCAGTAATCTAAGCGTAATACATGCAAAGCCAATAAGCCACTTAATCAATATGCTTTCAAGAAAATTTGAGAGACTTGATCTAAGCAAGGCTATCAGGAAAATAGGCATGCATGAGATAG
>JAHQWF010000117.1 GCA_029856055.1 Candidatus Njordarchaeota archaeon
GTATTAGGTGACTATAATTGGTTTCAGAAGAAATAATGATGAGAAAGTTACAAGAGGTTGGCTGGCCATCCCCAGTAACAATTAAATGCGTTAAATTTGATTTGAATGCTATTGTTTCAATAATAGAGCATTCCCATAAAGTTAAAGCATTCTATGCGGAACTGGTGCGATGGCTAATAGAAAGTGAGGGGAAACCCACATTTAGAAAAGTTACTGGAATAGAAATAGATGATGATATTAGAAAGGCTATGTTTGGTGAGATAAGCAGTAAAGAAGCGATAAAAAATCTAATAGATTATTTTGCGAAATCAGCACCGGGGCAACTAATTAATTTTTCAAAAACTATTCTTGAAGAAGAAATAGCAAATTACGTTAAATATTACGTTACAAAAAATAAGCCACCAGAAACGATTCTATGCGATAAATTAAAAGATAATGGAATATACACTATAGCTCTTATTGAGGATACTCAAGAATATGGACCTGTTTGCAAATTTATAATTAATCCGCAAGGTTTGCTACAAAAACTCGTTGAGGAGCCGGCGGGGACAGCTGAATTTGCCACAGTATCTAAAATAACGGAGTGGATTATTTCAAATACAAGCGAGACCATATTATTTGGTGTTGATAACGAGTTAGAGCCAAAGAAAGTGCTGTTAGCAAGTACATCATTTGAAAATAAAGAAAGGGTACTAGATATTCTTAATAGCTTGATGAACAAAATAAAGGATAGAATCTCATTCGACAAATTCTATCTAATAAATGTTTTACTAGGATTACTATAGTAAGTGCATGTCTAAAAACTCTTTAAATAAAAAATTGAGATAAAAATGTTTATTTAGTTCTATGATATATTGCTCTGATTTCTTCAGGTATATGCTTTATTAAATCATTCTTAATCAATATATTGATGATGTCCTGAGATTGCTTAATTATAGTTTTAGCTCTCTCGTATTCTTCCTTCCAAGTTGTCTTTATCCTAGCTACACCCTGTTTTATAGATTGCATTGCTGCAGCAGCGGCCTCATATGGGAATACTTCCCACTCAACCATTCTCGGTATTATGTAATTTTCGTGAATTCCTTTCTCCTCGGCAAATTTTGCTAATGCGTCGCCAGCTGCTATACACATCTCGTCAGTAACGGTTTTTGCCATAACATCCAATGCTCCTCTAAATATCGCGGGGAACCCTAAACTATTATTTACCTGGTTAGGGAAATCACTTCTGCCAGTTGCTACTATACGTGCTCCTGCCTCCTTAGCTTCCCATGGCCAGATCTCTGGAATAGGGTTAGCACATGCAAAAACAATAGCATCATCATTCATCACTTCGATATCTTCTTTCTTGATTACTCCAGGACCAGGTTTGCTCATCGCAATTAACACATCAGCTCCTTTTAGAGCATCTCTCAATCCACCTCTTATTCCCTCTTTATTCGTATTATACGCCCACCACTCCTTATATGTATTTTTAACGTCTTCTCTGTGAGGTCCTAGTACTCCATGACTATCAACAATAACAATGTTACCAGGTTTAGCACCCGCGAGTAATAAGACATCAGCTGTCTTTTTATTAGCGGCTCCGAAACCAAAGAAAACTATCTTTACTTCATCTAGTTTTTTACCCACTATTTTTAAAGCATTTTTTAACCCAGCGTAAGCTACCGTGGCAGTTCCCTGTTGATCATCATGCCATACACATATGTTCAATTCTTTTCTAGCACGCTTTAATACATCAAAGCACTTAGGTTTCTCTATATCCTCTAAATTGATAGCACCAAAATTAGGTTCAATCCATTTCAAGAACTGAACTATTTCGTCAGCTGTCTTAGCATTCGTAACGAGCGGAAATGCGTCGACACCACCTAGATATTTGAATAGTACAGCTTTACCCTCCATAACCGGTAATCCGGCCTCGGGACCTATATTGCCTAGACCAAGAATCCTGCTACCATCACTAACTACTGCTACGTAATTCCATCTATTAGTGTATCTCCAAACTTCCTCTTTATCCTCATGTATTTTCCTACAAGGTTCTGCGACTCCTGGAGTATATATCCATGCGAAGTCATCATAGCTTTCTATGGCGCATTTTGGCAACACCATCAATTTACCTTTGTAGAAGTCATGCAGCTTTAAAGCTATTTCCTTCCATACCAGGGCTTTTTTCAATAATTCTTCTTTTGTAACTTTTTTCTCGACCATTTAGAACGCCTATCAATATCTTTCACTAAATATATATACATGAGCTGATTTATACTTATGATGTGTATATTTTACCAATAGTATATAATATCTAAAAAATGTAAAAGCTAAATATGACTTATCTAGCCATACCTTTTGAGGTATTCAATAAGTGAATTAATTTGAGTTCAAGATACAGAATAGGTATTGATATTGGAGGAACTTTCACGGATATAGTTGTATTTGACAAGGAAATAGGAGATTTTAAACTCGTTAAAAAGATTTCAACTACCCCAGCAGATCCTTCTAGAGCTGTGATTGAAGCTTTAAGGGGTTTCTCTAGAGATATACTGGATTCAGTTGAATTCATTATCCATGCAACAACTATCGCTACAAATGCATTATTAGGTCAAGAAGGATTAGAACTACCAAGGACAGCTCTAATAACAACCAAGGGATTTAGAGACATATTAGAAATAGGGAGACAGAGAAGACCAGAGTTATACAACTTATTCTTTGAAAGACCAAAGTCTCTTATACCTAGACACTATAGATTTGAGATTGATGAACGGATGAATCATAATGGCGATATAATTAAGGGAATCAATATTATGGATTTAGATAAAATCGTGGAAAGGCTAATTAAGCATGATATAAAAAGCGTAGCTGTTTCATTGCTTCATTCTTATGCAAATCCAGAACACGAAAAAATTATAGAGAATGAATTGATTAGACGTATAAAAAGTATTTATATATCTGTAAGCCATAAGGTGGATCCCGAGCACAGAGAGTTTGAGAGAACTAGTACAACTGTTATAAATGCTGTTTTAATGCCTATAGTAACTAGATACCTTAGAAATCTCGAGAAAAAAATTAACAATTTGACTAGAACTAAGATCTTCATTATGCAGAGTAGCGGGGGTATAGAATCTATCGGGAATGCTAGTAGATTACCAGTTAGTATTATTGAGAGTGGTCCAGCTAGCGGAGTAATGGCGACAAAATACTTACTTGAGATAATTGGTAGAAGTGATGCTTTGAGTTTTGATATGGGAGGCACAACCGCTAAAGCAGGAGCAGTGATCAATTTTCAACCTATAATAACAACTGAGTATGAAGTTGGAGGAAAAGTTCACGTAGGTAGAATAATTAAGGGTAGTGGTTATCCTATTAGATTTCCATTTATTGATTTAGCTGAGGTCTCTGCTGGAGGAGGTTCAATTATATGGGTTGATGAGGGTGGTGCGTTAAGGGTAGGACCAATTAGTGCTGGGGCTGAACCTGGCCCGGCATGTTATGGTAAGGGTGGTGAGAAACCTACTATAACAGATGCTCACTTGATTTTAGGGAGATTAAATAAGAAATATCTTTTGGATGGTGATCTGAAGATATATTTCGATTTGGCTAAGGAGAGTTTTAGAAAGAACATATATAATTTAGTTAATCTGGATCCTGTTGAAGCAGCTATAGGGGCTCTTAAGATAGCTAATTCACTGATGAGTAAGATAATGAGGATTGTGTCTGTTGAAAGAGGGATTAATCCAAGTGATTTGATCCTCGTTGCTTTTGGTGGAGCAGGTCCTATGCATGCATGTAGTCTGGCTGAGGAACTCAATATGAAGGAGATTTTGATTCCTAGATCTCCTGGACTTTTCTCAGCCATAGGTTTACTGTCAGTTGATTTCAAACATACATTGATTAAGTCAATTAGAAAAACAATTGATTCATTATCTTTCGATGAATTAGAAAACATATTTAGACGCCTTGAGGAGACTGGTAAAAAGATATTGTTGTCAGAAGGTATAAGCAAAGAAAATATGATATTTAATAGGTTTATTGATGCTAGATATCTAGGCCAAGGATATGAACTAATTATTCCAGCCAACGGAATTAACTCTGAAAACTATGCTTATCTCATATCTAATAGGTTTCACAATGCCCATGAAAGAAAATACGGTTATTCATTAGTTGATGAGAAAGTTGAGGTCGTCAACGCTAGATTAGATGTCATAGGACTAATAAACAAGCCTAAGTTACGTTTAATGAGAACTAGAAAAAATAAAGCTATTGAACCATTTGCAAAAAGGGAAGCTTATTTTGAGTCTATTGATGAATTCATTGAAGTACCCGTTTTTAAAAGAATACAGCTAAGTCCTGGCGTCAAGCTCAATGGCCCAGTTATTATTGAGCAATATGACTCAACTATAATTGTGGAGGAAGACTGGCAACTAATAGTTGATAATTACGGTAACTTATTAATTACTAAGCAGAGTGGTGATAATTGATGGATATAATCACAATGGAGATAATTCGTGGATCGCTAGAATATACTGCTGAAGAAATGGGTATTGCACTAAGAAATTCAGCTTATAGCACTAATATTAAGGAGAGGATGGATCATAGCTGTGCTATATTCGATAATAAGGGGAGATTGATCACTCAAGCAGAACACATACCGGTTCATCTAGGTGCTATGCCATTAGCGGTTAAAAGCATCATCAAAGATGTAGAAGATTTCAATGAGGGAGACTACATAATTTTTAATGATCCATACTATGGCGGTACTCACTTACCAGATATAACACTAGTAACACCTTTTTTCTATAATGGGGAGCTACTTGGTTTTTTAGCAAATAGAGCACACCACAGTGATATAGGTGGTAAGATTCCTGGTTCTATGCCAGGAGATGCGATTGAGATATTCGAAGAAGGCTTGATAATACCACCTATAAAATTAATTAAGAGAGGCATTTTGAACAGAGATGTTCTAAAACTAATCCTTTCCAATTCGAGAACGCCAAAAATCAGAAAAGGGGACATAATGGCTCAAATAGCTGCTAATAATATTGGTCTAGATAGACTAAAAAAACTTGTATCTAAATTTGGGACAAAGAGATTTATGGAAAGTATTGAAGCTGTATTAAATTATTCTGAAAGAAGAATGCGTAAGGCTATAAGTAAGATACCAAGTAAGACCGTCTATGCCGAGGATTACCTCGATGATTCGGGTATAGTTAATAAGCCTATTAAGATAGCTGTTGAGGTAAAAGTGAAAAAGACAGAATTAATATTTGATTTCTCAAAATCAGATGCTGAAGTGGATGGATCTATTAACGCTCCATTTGCGGTGACTTTATCAGCATCTTACTTTGTTTTAAGATCTATAACTGACCCAACAATACCAGCAAACGATGGTACATATCGACCACTAAAAGTAATAACTAAGAAAGGCACAGTGGTTGATTCTACTTTTCCAAGAGCTGTCGCGGGAGGCAATGTTGAGACATCACAGAGAATAGTTGATGTCTTGTTTAAAGCTTTTTCAGAGATATTACCAGATAAAGTTCCAGCAGCGAGTCAGGGGACCATGAACAATATCGTTATTGGCGGCATTGATCCAAGAACAGGTGAACAATACACATTCTATGAGACAATAGGTGGTGGGTTTGGTGCTAGGAAAGGCAAGGATGGGGTTGATGGAGTGCATTCCAACATGACTAATACAATGAATACTCCCATTGAAGAGATTGAGAAGAGGTATCCTATAATGATACTCAAGTATGAGTTGAGGAAAAATAGTGGAGGATTAGGTAAATGGAGAGGAGGGCTTGGAATTATTAGAGCGTATAAAATACTTGGAGATGGAATGTTGAGTGTTTTAGGAGATAGACATAAGTTCAAGCCTTGGGGCCTATTTGGTGGTAAACCAGGATTCAGTGGAAGATATTATATTATAAGAAATGGAAGAGAAATAATGCTCAGGAGTAAATGCAGTGTAAAGTTGCTTAAAGGAGACATTGTTGTGATAGAAACTCCTGGCGGTGGTGGTTACGGAGATCCCGTAGAGAGAGATATTGAGTTAATTCGTAAAGATGTATTGGAGGAGAAATATGATAAAGATTTTATTAGAATAGCTCTAGGTATTGAACTAGATTAACTTAACAAAGAAATATTGAGGGAATTCTACAGATCCAATATATTTTCTTGTGATTACTTCAATGGCTTCCTTCCAAGATTTCTCTTCACTTACTTCTGGGTAAAGATTCAAGATTTTGTCTCCAACGTTAAAGGAATCAAAGCGCTCTTCGTACTCATATCCCTCCACTAGCACAGGTACTATCATGTCAGCTTTCTCAAATAAATACCTGGAAACTTCGTCTCGATTATTAATACAGTCTTCCCAAGAAGTCTTAGGTTTCATAAGTAATATATGAACTTCGTTACCTCTCTTACTAACAACACCAATGGATTTAGCGTTAAGTTCACTAGCTATTTTTAGATCTTTGTGAAGTATGTGAGGCGGTATTGTTGGCCAGCTTCTGACAACTCCCATCACATTTGTTATCCCTTTGTTATAGATTTCCTCAATTATTTTATATGTAGAGTAGCTATGAACGATATTAACATTATAGTCCCGATCTATTATGAAATATCTTTCATGAAATAAGTTTTCTAAATAATTCTCGTCGTAGCGAGCGAGAAATCTATCTAGGAGTTCTCCTTTATATCCATAAACTATTAGATCTCTCATTGATTCATCAACCAAAATTTTCTCTTTAGGTTCCTCCACGTAATCGATAATTCTTGAAAATATTAATCTATATATCCTTGAAAGTATCTTCTCACGCATATTAATCATCCATGTCACTATGAAATTCTCCCTAATAATGTTATAATATTTCACAGAAATATTTTCAATTATGAATATTTAATTACTAGATCTTAAAAATCCTCCAAAGCCATTAATTGTTTATCATAATTTAAAAGGATACTTTATAATAAATTTATAATTTAATAGATTTTAATTAATAAATTTGTTCTTAAAAGGATTTATTGTGCCTCAGAGAATGGTGTTAATCTTGCGAAGACTGGAGATTAGAGAAATAGAGAAGGATGATGTAAAAGACTTGATGGAGATAATTACACTATCTAAACGGGATTTCCCCTCAGGGTTTTATTACAATGTATATGAGCTCAATGAAGAGAAAGTATGGGACAATTTTAAAAGCTTAAAGGATTTCCCAACACTTGTAGCTGTTTATAATGGTAAAGTGATTGCAATAGCTACGAACATGAGGCATTGGGATGAAGAAGATAATTTCTATATCATGTTACTACTAACTCATCCGGAGTTTCGTGGTTTAGGAGCTGGAACTGAACTTATAAAATCATGTTTTAAGCTAGCCGTAGAGAAAGGATTTAATGTATTAAGCCTACATACGTGGGCAAATAATAGAGCAATGAAGTTATATGAGAGACTAGGGTTTATTTGGGTGCCAAATACATCAGTTTATATGGTCAATTTGCTTCCCCAGCTCCTAAAGCATGAAAAAATTAAATCACTGTTAAATGATCCCGTAGAACTACTTGGTGCATTAAAAGCGCCTCCTGAACGAATTATTATTAATGGACATGTTGCTTGGAAATATGTACTTGAAATAAAGAATACGAGTATCAGCGCAATTTTTAACAACGATACAAGAAAATTGCTATCAATAAAAATAGGGGGAGACTATGCAATAGAATTAATTCCTCCCGAGAAAAAAGACTACGTAAAAAACGAGGAATTAGAAATAAACATAGAGACAACTCATCCTTTACCTGCTAAGATAAATAAGGAACTGAAGCTTTTATCTAGTGGTCTAAATAAGCTAGCTATAGGAGCTAAGAAAAAAATCGAGTTAACTATTGATAACTTTGATTTTGGGTTTCAGTTAAAGGTAAGGGATCCAATAGAGATAGAGATCCCAAGTAATGAATACATCGCTCCATACAATATTCAATTGATCGTTAGAAGCAATAAAGGAGAAATAAACGATGAATTAGTAGTGATCTGTGAAGAAGGCTTGAGGATACATCCTAATAGAATACCTATTAACTTAAAGGAAGATGAATATAAAATAATAAATTTAAAAACATATGGCGAAGGAAAAGCCACACTAAAAATCGCTGAAGAAGAAATCTACGTAACTAGCAATAGAGTTATTAAAATCGACGATGATGGAATTGTTTCACGTAACTGGAAAATAACTAGAGAGGAAATAACACCGAGACAGCTAGAGGGATTAAACATATGGTATTCAATGAGATTAGCTAACAGAGCTATTTATCCAAAGTTTGATAAAAAATATAGGAGATTTGCTTCAGAGACTAAAGAAGCATTAGTATATTTAAAGCCAGAGATCAATGGAGATGTACTTGATCTAAAAATAGAGATCACAGCACTAGATAATCTTGACGATGAATTAGAGATAATTTTCTGGGCTGAGAGAGAAAATCCAGGTATCAGATATCTTCTACCAATAAGCGATAAAAGCTTTATTATTGAGAAGTATTATTACCCCTCTTATCCCCAATCCTTGAGTCTGTATAGAGAGAAATTACCCATACCTATTATCGGTTTTGAATTAAGAAATAGATATCTGTTGATAAAGTATGATGAAGATGGATTATACACTTTGGCCTACAGTCCTTTTGATGTTATACTTACTTTTCCTTTAACTTTGAGAAAAGGGGAGATGATCACAAAGTCACTTAGATTCATGTTAAGCAGTGATGTATCAAAACTTCTAGGAGTAAAACTAAAAAGAATGATTGAAGCGGTTATAGAGGGGAATGAGTTAGTCATAAAGAATAATTGGCTTAAGCCAATAGAGCTAGAAGTCGTGTTCGATAGTATAGGAGGTCCAGTAAGATTCGAACCAAGTGAAGTAAAGAAATATATGTTAACAGAAAAAGGTTATGGTAAAATCGATTTAATGATAAAGTTAGGCTCTATGATTGAAAAAAGAAGGCTAAGATATATAATTCCAATCAAGGTTTATTGGGATTACTTAAATACAGAGTACAAAGGCATGAGAATAGAGTTATCTAAAATGGGTGCAACACCCAAAATTATAGATCTGAACGGATACCCAGTTTTATTTTGGAGCAATGATAAAGTAAGAACACCAACAAGGTTCCCAGAGATATATGGAGGCATACCACTCAAGATTAGAGATGGATCAGAAGACATTAATCTGCATCTAATGAACTGGGAATATATCGGTGAGGGATTATTTAGGATACAAGTAAGAGGTCTAGAAATAACTCGCTCATGGCAAATAGTAGACAACAATGTTTTGGCAGAGATACTTGAGATAGAAAACAAAAGCAATCGACTTAGAAAAGTTAGGTTATATCGTTTAGTAGCATTAAATGATAGAATAAAAGTCGCTTGTAGCAGTAATTATTGCATGTACAATGATAAGGACGTATTATATCTAGCGGGGAAAACCAATATAGATGTAGAATTAAAACATGTGAAAATCAACTTGATGATGCAAGCTGCTAGAAATCAAGAAATATCAGCTATACAGATAATAAATTGGAATGGATTAATTTACAGCAGTTGGAATTGGATATTGTTCCCTGGGGAAAAGAAAAAGGCATACACAATTTATCATTTCGAACTTAAATAGACTATTTCATAAACTCTAATTCTTTTTTCCACGTTTTCGTATCATATATGCAAATTCTTTTTATATCATTTGTGATATCATATATGATATCAAGGGTGATATAAATGAAGCATCCAATTAAGAATCATTTTAGGCATTTATTGAGACACACAGCAATAATACCTAAAGGTTTTTTGAGAAATTATGTATTAATACTTCTCGAGGAAAGACCTATGTCTGGCTCTGAAATCATGGATGAAATCTGGAAGAGGACAGGTTATCTATGGAAACCTAGGCCTGGCTCGATATATCCATTATTATCCTGGCTTAGAGATGAAGGTTTAATAGAAGAGTTAGAATCAGAAGGAGGAATTAAAAGATATAAATTAACTTCAAAGGGCGAGAAATTCTTGAAAGAAAATTGGGATATATTAAATGAATTAAAATTG
>JAHQWF010000016.1 GCA_029856055.1 Candidatus Njordarchaeota archaeon
CGCTTTTTCTGCCTGATCTTCGCGGTTGCACGAATATGTCATGAGTCTGAGTCCGTTTTCGCGCGCATGACGGCCGAATTCGGTGTTAAGGGCTTTGACGGACACACCGACACCGTACAACATATCGGGCAAAGGTTCCCATCTGGCTTTACCGAACCAGCGCGACTCCAGATTGTATATGCGTCTCAGATCGGGGGCCATTTTTTCCGCACGCTCCAGAAGGTCCAAATCAAAAGAAAGTAAGATTACTGAAGAAGAAAAAATAAGAAGTCTCCTTAAAGAACTAAACATAAAAGGGGAAGTAGTCAAAGATAATGATAAACTGAAAGTTATTGTGGCTTCTCTTTCCGATGCTTTTAAGCTCTATAGGTACGGTTTTTACGATGTAGAAATAGATGAAAGTAAGTCTTTAATTAAAAGGAAAAAATAATCGTATAAAATTTAAAGTCCAATCCTCTTTCTTCCTAAATCACTTATAGCATTACAAACAACCTCATTTCTGCTTTCTTTGCATCGCTTATATAGGCCCTCAGATATATTTTCTATTAGTTTCTGATTAATTTTGCATCTATAGTGAACTATTATTAATGGCTCTGGATAACCTAGCTTGCTAATTGTCTCTAAATTTGATAAAAATTGGTTCAAACCGTTTAAATAATAGCTCAATCTTCTTGGATAACTCAACTGTATAACAAAATTAGTGAATTTCACGTAACTTACTTCATATGCTCCATATCCAGCGTAAATTGATTCGATCAGGTCTCTAGCTATAATTGGGATTTCCATACGCTTATTATTAATCTTGTTAATGAATCTTAGTCGCCTTTCGTTAATTGGGGGAATGTCCATGAAGTCGTTTAAAACGAGGTGCTCTCTCGGTTTCAAAATAAAATCAAGAAGCGTTAAATCATTAAACAAACCTATGATACCGTATTTCTTGGTAAGCATTCTACTCTCTGAATCCTTGCTAATCCACACAATAGCTTTTTTCAATTTATCAGCTGTCTCGATTAATCTTGATAAAGCCATACCCGCGAAACTTTGTTCTAAAGTACTAATAGCGTAATGTTGAAACGTTATTTTAGCACCTTCTGGAACCTGATCCATAAATGATTCTAAAATATCTTGTATGATGTGGTAGTAATTAGAGAGAAAGGTTAACATAGCATCTTTGGCATCAAGAGTCCTCAAATCCTTCATTTTGTCAGCAATCTCCTTGGCTAAATCAATTAGCAAATTAGCTCTTAACTCTGTATCTGGAATTAAGCTTCTTAAGTCTTCATATATAGGTAAGATAATTCTCATAGGATCTAATAAGACTGATGAAAAAGATCCATCTAATATAATGTAATCTATTTCTTTTGAATCCTCTATTGCTGAACAAGTAAGTAAGTATTCAAGTGCTCGCATAAGTGTATTCGCTCTGCTAATGACGGCATATTTAGGTAAAATTATGAATAATGCTTGTGAGGGATCTAACTCATAAATACTTTCTATCTTATTTCCTCTCTCAGAGTGATCATAAACTATACTGATTGCTGAGAACAATGCAATAGCTCCGCCTCTTCTTTCAACCAAAGCATTACTTCCATCGGTCGCCAATACCTTAAAACTTGATTGATCCTCATTAATTTCCTTGATAATATCTCTGCTACGCAGATCACTAGAAATATTCTTGATAACATCATGTGTTCCCTGAATAAGTGAGTCTGGAAGGTTACTTAATAAATCATCCAATTTCATTTTCATCTCCACCTTTAAAGAAATATTCTAATGATCCCTTCGTCTTTCTTTTTTCACTCTCTTTACTCTCAAAGCTGTATAATCTATCGAAGATCTCACTTAGAACCTCTCTATCCAATCCATCTCTCCATTCTTCTCTGAAATCTATGTCTTTCCCACCCAAACCCAGCCTACTGTTAAACTCTCTTTCGATTGTTTCATCAAAAAAATCAACCTTTACCACACATGGAACAGGGACAGAGGGACCTGATACAATCGCTTCTCCTTTTCCTAGTCCCGGCAGTGAACTAGTTATCATGGATGTTACATCTTCTAATGAATTCTGGATATGTCTCTGGTCACTTGGATTAACTGTTTTAAGTGCTATTAATGTTCCGCACTGAGCAAGCGCTGTTTCTGATAGCTCTCTTGGTCTCTGACTAACCAAAAGCAATCCTATACCAAATTTTCTGCCTTCCTTAGCTATTCTCTCCACAATTTGTTTAGCAGCTGCATAAGAATCTTTTGGAGCATAAATATGAGCTTCTTCTACAGCAATTAATGCAGGTATGGGATGTCCTGATAATTTAGATTCTACAGCAATCCTAAACATCGTTCTAAGCAACATTGAAACAACGGAATTTTGAACATCGGCTGAGAGTCCTCCCAGAGCGATAATTTTTAACCCGTCTCTCACTATTGGTTCACTAATTTTCTCAAATACCCATCTAATTTTTCTTTCCCAAGATATGCCCGTGTCTTCTATTACTCTTAGTGTTTCTTTTGGATAGAAAATGAATTCATACTCCTCTGTGTTTAATGCATCCTCAAACTTCTCCAATAATTCATCGTTCTTAGCCGCTTTTATTTCGGTATAAAGATCATCTAAATCAAAGTAGATAGGATTATTAATGTTTCTTTCTCCTTTAACAGATCTAAGAGCCTCGCGAAAAATTCTTCTCTGTCTTGTGGCTATTGGACTCAAACCCAATAGACTATACCATTCCTCTAATGTAAGCATCCAATACGGGATTTCTAATGAGACAGTTTCAATACTTTCATTCTCTAATATTTGCTTGAATTTTCCTGTAGGTGCATACACCGTTGTCTTATCCTTCATAGGTGACTTATCACTACCTAAGACAACATATTCTGAATGAGTATCAATGAGAAGAATGCGTGAGTGATCAAATTTCTTGAGCATCTGCACAACGAGAACTCCCAACGCATTCGATTTGCCAGCACCAGTCATCGCAAGTATCGCACCGTGCTTAGTAGCTAACTCGTTTATATCTAATCTAACTTCAACACTACCATTTGTTGTAAGTGAACCAATTCTAATATCTCCAGAAGAAAAGATAGTTGATAACTCATCCTCATCCAAGGGATAAACATCATCGCCCGGGCTAGGTATCGCATCTATCCTCCTGTCTACTCCACTCATTGTTAATGATCCCAAAAGAGAAACAATGATTTCATTCCTTGTTAATGAGATATCTGAGTAACTCTCAATCAAGCTAATCCTTCCACTTGATTGCCGATATAACTCGTCTAGAAGACTAATATTAGAGACAATCCCCAAGAGATCTCTGCCCTTTCTTGTTCTAACCTTAACATATGTCCCCCTTATACCCATTATATGTAACGCTTCATCGTCCACAGCTACAGAGATTATATCGCCAAAAACTCTAATTACTTTACCTCTATTTTCATTAACCAACTTCATTAACCCCCTAAAATGATCAGGATAAAATTTGTAAACCATACAAATTCAGTTAAGTAGCTTCATTATAATCATTAAAAAGGATTATAGAATAAATTCTTAATCCCGAGTTTCGTTGATACTAATAAGCCTATATGCGAGAAAGAGAACCTAGCTAAGAAATAATAAAAAATTAAATGCAAATAATATCTAAGCTTTGCTGATAAACCTGATCCCCTTAAACTTTATCCACGGAGACATGAGATTATATATTTGTTTTACTTCTCTACTCAAGCCTTCAACTTCTTTTAAGGCATCATAAATATTCATATTTATCATTAATCCAGGCACTAAACCCTTTATCTCTCCTCCATCGATCATCCATGCAGGAGTAGCTACTGCACTAACTTCTCCAGTTTCAGGGTTACTTGCATGCGCCCCTTGTACTCCAACAATCATTATGCCTCGATTAATATTGCTCACTAACTCGTCCAAACTAGCATCCCCAGCAGATATTATGAGATTACTAGGGAATATTGAGGGTAAAGATAGATATCTTGGTTGTGATAATGAAGACATAAACCCCCTGAACGCATTTCCCGTACTTTCCTTTCCCTCTATTCTTGCTCTATAGTTATCGTATAGGAATCCTTTGAAGACGCCTCGGTCTATTATCATCTTTCTCTTAGTTGGGGATCCCTCGTCATCAAAGGGCGCGGACATGATCCCTCCATCTAGTTTGCCATCATCTATTACTGTGAGTATCTCGTTAGCTACTTCCTCTCCTATTTTGTTAACGTAGGGGGATCTACCCATTTGGGCGTAATCTGCACTAATTGCATTATAAAATGTAGCTGTGAAAATCATGAATAGTGCCTCTGGATCCATTATGGCGGGATACAACCCAGTTTCTATCTTTTTCATTGTTAAAGATTTTACTGTTTTTTCAGCTATCACCCTACCTAACTCCTCAAAATCTATGTTCATTGATCTGCTAACACGCATTTCCATATGTATAGGTGTAGTCACACCATTATCTCTAGCAATAGTCCCTATAGATGCACCTAAGTATGTACCCTCTTTTTGAGCCAAAATGTTGTTTGAGTTAGCAATCATTTCAAATGTATAGTCTGCAGAGACGCCACCCCAAACAGGCAGTACGCGATGATCAGTACTTATTATAGTGTTGATAAGCAATGCTGCTTTATTAAGTATTGCTTCAGGTTGTATATTTTTAATAGATTTATCCAAAATGCCTTTAACCTCTTCATACTTAGATTTATCAGGCAATTTAACCCAATTAGGATTCTCTTTAGATGTTTTAGCGATGGATATAGCTTTCTTTATTGTCTCTAGTATCTTTTCTTTGTCGAAAACATTAGTGGCTGAGAATCCTAATTTCTTATTAACTATTACTCTAATACCTAGCCCGCCCTCATCATAATAGGAAGGTTGTCTAGCCTCTCCAGCCATGATATCAATGTTGTATGACTGGCTATAAGATGCATAGCATTCTACTTCACTTGCTCCTAACTTTAATGCTTCATTTATAATCCATTCCAGCGTATCCTCATTAAGATTCTCATAAATCATTCTAAGCACCTCCTCCAATAATCATTTCCTTAACTCTAACATGTGGACCTCCTATACCTACATACATAGTTTGTCCCTTGCCACAGAAACCTGATCTTATGTCGAAATCTTTTCCAATTGCGTCGATCTTCATCAGAGTTTCTAGAGTATTGCCACTAAACGAGACATTTCTTATAGGTTCTTTTATCTCCCCATTTACGATTTCATAAGCTTCTTGTGTTCCACCTTGGAAGGTTCCATCTAAGTTAGCTTGTCCACCTAAGGGAGCAACTAGATAATATCCAAATTTGATATCCTCCATTAACTCTTCGACAGAGTAATCTTTAGGCTCAATATACGTATTCCTCATCCTAATTATTGGAGGTACTCTAAAACTCTCTGCTCTAGAGTTCCCAGTAGGTTTCACATTAAAATACTCTAGTAAGTTTGGTGCCATCCGCTTAATCATCATCTCGAATGCTTTTGCCATTTCTCTATCGTAAAGTAAACTAACGAGAATCCCGTTCTTCACGACAATAGTTTTCTGGCTTCCTACACCTTCATCATCATAAACAAAACTACCAAAAGCTCCAGGTAAAGTTCCATCATCAATTATCGTAACTATATCTGAAGCCACTTTTTGACCTATTTTCTGAGATGTAACAGCCCCAGATATGACAAAATCGGCTTCAGACAAATGACCGAAAGCTTCATGTGTAAATAGGCCTATAACCTTAGGCCCGATAACTGCAGGAAAAGAACCTCCTTTAGCAACTTTAGCTTTAAGTTGCTTTCTTAGTCTCTCTACTAATATTGAAGAAAAATTCTCAACTTCATTCTCATAAATTATGTCGTATCCTTTTATTGATCCAAAATCCTCCCTAGCTGATGCCTTTATGCCATTCTCCACAGCCATGGCGTCAGCTCCAAAGTAAACATAGATTTTTTCTTGTTCTATATATGTTCCCTCAGAATTAGCGTATGTTTGGAATATTTTCTCATCACTGTATCTTGTTTGAACACTCTTTACTCTCTTCTCTAAATCAAATATTGTCTGATTAACATCCAGCGTGTATTCTAATTTTTCCTCGGGAGAGATATTAGCTGGATCCTTACTTACATTGGCTTTTATCTTATCTTCTACTACATCTACTTCAGCCAAAGCTACCTTTCGCCTAATTAGTTTACTAGAACCTCTAGCCATAGATATCGCGTTTCTGACCGACCGAATTAAGTCTTCTTTACTAAATTTGTTTGTTGTTGCAAAGCCCCAAGCTCCATCTACTATGACACGAATTCCCACGCCGCTAGAGTATATATCTCGAGCTACTTCAATTACTTTATCTCTAACAACAAATCTTGCTCCATAACTATGTTGAATTCTAAGATCAATAAATGAGGCGCCATTCTTTTTAGCAAAGTCTAGAGCTTCATGTATAGCATCTTTCAACATAATCACTCAAATAGAATTGATTATCTCTAAAAAAAGATTAATTTGAATATAAGAATTACTTCATAATTTTTGATAAATGTAAAAGGTAGTTTATGGAGTTATCTCAGAATTGTCAGCTCTTCTCCTTATCTTCATAATATCCGAGAGAAGACCCCTCATCATCCTAATATAACTAAGTGTTTACCAATGCTTATAAATTAGACGAATTTTGTATTTGATTCCGAATTCTTAATTAGCTTTCCCGGAGGAATAAATAAACCAAGTGAGGCAAAACCCAGCACTATTAGCCATTCATAGATTGTTAATTGACTTAAACCAAAAGCGATCCTAGTTACTTCTAAGTAGGGTAGAATCGCTGTGACAAGACCACTAATGATGATAGATATTATTAGATACTTATTGCTTAAGAGACCTCTAATACCCATCGAAAACACATTCTTCTCTTCCGATCTACAATTCAAAACAAATAATAGTTCAAAAAGACTTGCTTGCAAAAAAGCCATTGTTCTTCCTTTAGCTACTGATGACCCAACTACCACGAAGGCACCTAGGTAAAATGTTGTTATTGTACCTATACTCATCAAAACAAATGTCACTAACATAAACTTGATTATCCCTTCAAGAATACCAGCTTGTGGATTTCGAGGCTTTCGCTTCATTACATCAATATCTGGTGTATCAACTGTTAGCGCGATAGCTGGACCTCCATCAGTTACTAAATTTATCCATAGGATCATGGCTGCAGTTAGCGGTAAAGGCCAACCAATGATAGCTGCAAAAGCTATTACAAATATCCATCGAAGTTTGCTGATAGAAGAAATCTTATAAACTTCCTAATATTGTAGAAGATTTCTCTCCCCTCTTTTACCGCATCCACTATCGTTGCAAAGTCATCATCAGCTAATACCATGTCTGCAGCCTCCCTAGTTACATCTGTACCGGAAATCCCCATAGCAATACCTATGTCAGCTTTCTTCAAGGCTGGAGCATCATTAACTCCATCTCCAGTCATTGCTACTATATGTCCCTTCTTTTTAAGCGCACTAACAATCCTTAGCTTGTGTTCTGGAGATACACGGGCAGAAACTGAGATTTTATCTATTGAATTAATTCCTCATCGCTCATTTTTGATAAATCATCTCCTGTAATAGCTAGATCCCCTCCACTCATAATACCAACTTCTTTTGCTATGTAAACCGCTGTTTCTTTTTGATCACCAGTTATCATTATAACCTTGATTGCCGCTTTTTTAGCGAGTTTCACGGCGTTACAAACTTCTTTTCTTGGTGGATCAATCATAGCTACAAAGCCAATGAAAATTAAATCCTTTTCTATCTGCTCACTACTGATTTTTCTCGGCTTATCCTCAAGCTCCCTATAAGCTATCGCTAGAACTCTAAGTCCTTTAGAGGCAAATTCCCTAGCGCTATTTAGGATCTCTTTTTTGCTGTTATCTAATGCCTTTACACCATTATCTGTTAAAATGTGACTGGATTTATCCAAAATGATTTCTATAGCGCCTTTCATGGAAACTAAATATTTTTTCCGTATTCATGAACCGTACTCATCATTCTCCACTCGGATGTAAAGGGAATTTCACCAACCCTAGGATTACTCCTCTCAATTACTTCCCGCTTTAAACCCGCTTTCAACGCTAGTACATATATCGCCGCTTCAGTTGGATCCCCAATTATCTTTCCATTATTGATCTTTACTTTCGTACAAAGCGTACTAACCGTTAAAAGCTTACTCAAAGAAGGCTCTTTGTCAAGGTATATTACATCATCGTTTAATAGAAATCTTCCCTTAGGCGCATAACCGGTTCCCTCTACCATTATAACGCTATCATTTACCCATATGTATCTGACAGTCATTTCTCCTCGAGTTATTGTTCCAGTTTTATCAGAAGCTATTACAGTAACTGATACAAGTGTTTCCGCTGATGACAACCTTCTAATAATCGCATTTCTCTTAGCGAGATTCCTTGCACCAATTGCTAGTGTTACTGTAAGAACAACAGGTAATCCTTCTGGAACAGCAGATACAGCTAAGGCGATCGAAACTAATAATGCTTCAATCGCTGATTCTATAGGATCAATTCCATGTGGTATAGCTTGATATAACTCTATGATAAAGATAATTACAGTCAATATAGCTATTAATGCAGCCAATTTCTTAGCAAAAATAGAAAGTTTTCTCTTTAATGGAGTCTTTTCTCGTTCGACTTCCCGAACCATTCCCGCGATTCTACCGAACTCTGTACTCATACCAGTTGCAACCGTAATTGCTTTACCTCTCCCTCTAACAACATAAGTACCCATAAAAACCATATTAATCCTATCAGCAAGCCCAACTTCCCTAGGCAACTTATCAGCAGTTTTCTTTACGGGATAGAATTCACTTGTTAAAACAGCTTCATTTGTGTATAAATCAATAGCCTCGATAACTCTAGCATCAGCTGGTATTTTATCACCTTCCTCTAATAAAATAATATCCCCTGGAACGATATCTCTCGCTTCTATTATCGTTTCCTTCCCATCTCTTACTACTTTGGCTTTTAGAGTAACCATGCTCTTTAACGCTTCTAAAGCTTTTTCAGCTCTGTATTCCTGCACAAACCCAATGACTGTATTTAGAGCTAGAATGATCCCTATTGTTACTGCATCAATGATTGATTCGCCAATGAGCAAAGTTAGAAAAATTGCAAAGAATAATAAAATTACGAATGGATCTAGGATTTAATCTAATAATATTTTGAGTTTAGTAAGTCTCTTTGCCACCAATATCTAATTAAGACCAAACTCTTTTACTCGTTTCTCGATTTCTCTATTTGGCAAACCAAAGAAAGGATTGGTTCACAGGATATTTAGTAATTCGCTTATGTCTAAAGAATGAGCAATACTAGTGAAATCACTGATCTCTCTCAGTTCACACCCTCTGTAAAAATATTTTTTAAAATAAAAAAGTGTTATAGTATATAATTTTAACACATTGTTACATAATTAGAATTAGATTTAACCTAAAATAAAAGCATCCTTATCAGATTGAAAAGTAAGATAGTCACTACTAATGTCAACACAATAAAGTTTATTAGCTTGCTACAATTAATTCTGTCTTCCCAAAAATACTTGCTTGTTGCAAATCCACTCCACAGACCCACAATATATGATATTTCAGATGCACCTAGGGCAGGATTTATTACTGATACCACATAACTAACAACTGAAATTGTTACCCAAACAACCAGGCTAACGATCAACGATTTCCCGATATCACTAACGCCAGTTTTCTTAAAGTACATACTTGACCCAATAATCAACATTACAGCGAAAAATATAATGATAAAAAGCAAATCATATAGACTAGGCATTTTATAGCACCATTTTAGAAAAAACCAATTAATTATAATCATTTGATTTATTTAAGTATTCTCTAAATGTGTAATGTTTGGTGGCTTATTTAAGCCTTATCAAGACACTTGGTGCCAGTAATCTAAGCGTAATACATGCAAAGCCAATAAGCCACTTAATTAATATGCTTTCAAGAAAATTT